>DASZQL010000126.1:0-7143 GCA_035549675.1 Phycisphaerales bacterium
CGATCACTCCGGCGATCGCCTGACGGCCCCAGTTCCCCGCCGACGCCGGGTCGTTCTTCTCAACGAGAAGGATCTGATACTTGAGGACGGCGAGCATCGCCAGATCCTCGGGATGCTCGGCGAGCATCGAATCCATCATGAAGAGCGCCTCGTCGAAGTTCTTCGCGTTCAGAGCCTTAGTCAGCTGCCTGCGGGCATCGTTGACCTTCTTCTCTTTCTTGAGCTTGACCTCGTACTTCGACGTCGCGGCGGACAGGTCAAACGTATTCGCGATCAGACGGTTGATCGTCGCGTCCATCTCCTCGGCGTCGGGGCCCATCGGGTAACCGATCCAGGCGAGCTTGCCAGCCTTGTCCACGACCATCACCGTCGGGATGCCGTTCTGGCCCGTCGCCTTCATGAACATCTCGGCGGACTTGCCGTCCACGTCCTCGGCGATGCGGTACCCCATGTCGTCGCCCTTTTCCTTCACAAACTCGGCGGTCGGCACCATGTTCGGGCGCGGCCAGATCGCCAGGCCGATCACGTTGACACCGTCCTTCTGATGCTTCTTGTGAAGGTCGTTCATATGCGGGATCGATGCCTTGCACGGCCCGCACCAGGTCGCCCAGAAATCGAGGACGTACACCTGACCCGACTGGTAATCGCTGACCGGTTCGCCCTGCACCCAGGTCACGTTGGTGAGCTTGGGCGCCGGGTCGCCAACCTTGAGCATGGCGATCTCGTCGGACTGGCGGGCCTGAGCCACGCCGGTAGAGACCATCAACGCCGCCGCCGTTGCAATCAGTTGTTTCAACATGGATCTGCTTCCTCGTCTATCCCCGCCCGGCCCCGCTCACCCACGCGCCGGAGACGCCCGGCCGCGACGAAACCTGAAATCATCCTACCGTCCGAGCCCCCGATCGCTGCAACGATCCCGGTGTTTATGGCTCGCCCAGTTTGAGGCGCGCCTTGGCCAGCAGTTCGCCGGGTTCGGAGGCGTCCCATGGAAAAGTCGCCATTCCGCAGCGGATCGGGCCGATCGTCCCCGATTCCGAGCCCGGAGCCGCCAACCGTGAGATGAACGAAGCGGACTCCACCGGGCGGCTCCCGCTCCGGCGAGGTCCCATCGGCTCGTCGAGCACGACGGCGATCTCACAATTCCCCACGCGGCAGACACGATCGGTGCCCCGGACCCGCTGGTTCAGTTGGCGGACCATCCCGTGCAAGCGCGCCGGGGCGGCGCTTTCCGGTGCGAGCGAGATCAGAACAACCGAGACGCTGGACCGTCGCCCGCGAGCGGCGGTCGCGGCCTGGGCCACAAAGCGGTCGTAATAGTTCCGGTTCCATGCTCCGCTCGCGGGGTCGGAAAAGGCAGCGGTGCGAAGGTGGTCCCGCTGAGCCGCCGCGGCGAGCCAGAGCGCGAGCCACGCCGCGTATTCCTTCAACTCCTCGCCCGCGCCGTGCGCGATCAGAGTGCCAAACACCGCCGCGCCATGGCGGACTTCGGCGACCATCGAGTGCGCGGTCGTGTGGCTCTGTTCGCGTCCCTTCGCGACAAACTCGATGCGCGCGGCGGGGGCGGCACGCTGGACGATCTCCATCGCCGCGGCTCGCACGTCGCCCCCGGTCAAAAGAGCGGAGAGGATAGCCCCGTCTTCAAAATGGACAGGCGTCGGTGGCAGTGGCGATGTAGGCCTCATCGCCGCGGGTTCGCGAGCGGCTTCACGCATGGCTTCCGGCGGCGGGGCCTCGATGGCCGCAGGCGCCGTGACCGCGGCCTCCGGCTCGCGCGGCGGACGTTTCAGCATCGCGCGCCGCACGGCCAGTCCGTCGGCCTGACGATCGATCGCGCCGTGGAACCGGCTCGAGATGGGCGTTTCGCCGATGCTGAAGATCCGCGCCCGCGGCGCGACGCGGCGTATGGAATCAACGAAGCTGTCGGTTTCCTGATCGGGAATCGTGTCCGGCGCGACGATCACGGCGCACGCGGTCGGGCTGTGCTCGTCGATCGGGTTCGCGGCTTCGCCGATCGCGTCCAGATAGGTCTTGGCGCGCTGCAGCTCAATCCCCGGATCACGGCGCAATGTCGAATCGAGACCGGTGCGGCCGACCAGCACGACGCGCACGCCGCGGTCATCGAGGGAAGACTCGGCGCGATCGGTCACCGGACACCCCCGCTGTTCCCGTCCGGCCCGCCGCGCGGTCCGTTCTCGCTGCCGTTGCGCGGCGGCGACTGTGCCGGAGCCTCTCCGTGCAGCAGCACGCGCAGCTCGTCGTCGCTCAGGAGCGAAGACTCCTCGGCGCGCGATCCGCCGCCCGGAACCGCTTCCGCGGCGGGCCCGGGCTCGTGCACCGCATCCCGGGATGTCTGGACAGGAGCCTGTGAGCCACCCGCGCCCCCGGAACTCGCGCCGGCACTGCTTCCAGTGCCGCTGAGCCGCAAGATGGGCGACCCCGTCGGCACGGCGATTCCCTTGTCACTGATGACGCGAGCCTCGATCACGCGTTGGCGGGTGACGTGATCGGTGATGATGGTGATCGGTGGGCCGGAGGGATGACTGCCGTGGACCCGGAAGTTGCCGCGAAGGGGAGGGCGCTTTTCTTCGGGGAGTTTCGCTTCCGGTGCGGGCGGCGCGGAAACAGGCGCGGGAGCCGCGGCCGGCTGCACCGCTTTTTCTTGAACGGTAGCACGATCCGCTTGAATCGCGTTCGCGGGTTCGATTCGCGGCCGGAGTGCGCTTAACTTCGGTGTCGCTCGTGATTCGTATTTCCACGCCACCGCGTGCGGCGCGTACTTCTCCATTGATTCCGTCAGCAACTGCAAACCGAGAGCATCGCCCGGTTCGACCACGAGCAGCATCGACGGCTCGCCGATGGTCGTGCTTCCTTTGTCCAGCGATCGTTCGTGCAGCACCAGTTCGGTCAGCGCCGAGCTCGCAGTCGCTCGCGTGAGAACCCGCAGGCCCTTCTCGCGCAGCGCGGACATCAACTCCCGCGGCGGCGCGATTTCATTGTCACCCTCGCCCCCGCCTGATCGCGGGCGAAAGAGCACAACGCACAGACCGCGACCACCGCCCGCGCCGGCTCCGCCGCTCACCATCGCATCACGCTCCGCACGATGCCGCATCGCTGAAGTTTACCCGCGTCCTTGCTTGTGGAGTTCAGATCCGGAGCGCATCCGCGACCTTCGCGAGCGCCTCGCCCATCTGGCTGAGTTGTCGCTCGCTCAGGTTGTGGTGGATCGGGATGCAGAAGAGCGTCTTGGACAGGCTCTCGCACACCGGCAGGTGCTCCTTCACCATCTTCTCAAAGACCGGCTGGCGAGTCAGCGGGCGCGGGTAGTGGATCGCCGTCAGCACGCCCTCGGCGTTCAGCGCCTTCACAAATACGTCGCGGATCGTCGTCTGTTCACCGGGCGTCGGGGCGCTCGCCTCGATGCCGGCGGACTCCGGCGACACGAACATCTCGGGCTCGACGGCGACGGCGTACAGGTGGTAGGCGCTCTCCGCGCCGGGGGTGATCTTGGGGGCGCGCAGGCCGCGGATCCCGCTGATGGCTTTGTCCAGCACTGCCGCGTTATCACGCCGCTTCTTCGTGTAACCGGGAAGGCGCTGGAACTGCGAGAGGCCGATCGCCCCTTCGAGATCCGTCATGCGGTAGTTGAATCCGATCGAGCCGTGTACGTACTTGGAGGTCTCACCGTGCGAGCGAAGGAGCTTGATCTTCGCGGCGAGGGTATCGTCGTTGACGGTGACAAGGCCACCCTCGCCCGTGGTCATGTTCTTGGTGGGATAGAAGGAATAGGTGACCGCATCGCCGAAGGTGCCGATGCCTTGGCCCTTATAGGTCGCGAGGTGCGCCTGGGCCGCGTCGTAGATCACCTTCAGCCCCTTGCGGGCCGCCAGGGATTGGACAGCGTCGATATCGACGGGATTGCCATAGAGATGGGTAACGGCAATCGCCTTGGTGCGGGGCGTAATCCGCTTCTCCGCGTCCTTCACATCAAAGTTGTATGTCTTGGGGTCGGCGTCGCAGAAGACCGGGATGCCCCCCCGGGCGACGACCATCGAGACCGTCGCGATATAGGTCCAGCCCGGGACCAGGACCTCATCGCCCCGTTCGAAGAGCGGTTCATAGGCCAACTGGAGGGCGCAGGTGCCGTTGGCGCAGGTGAAAGCGTGCTTGGCGTTGGAGGCCGCCGCGAAAGCCTGCTCGAGGGCGAGGCAGTTCTTGCCCTGGGCCATCATGCCCGACTTCATTACCCCCACCGCCGCCGCGATGTCGTCCTCGCTGATGGTCACGGAAACGATCGGGACCGGCTGCTCGGCGACGGGTTTGCCGCCTTTGATAGCCAACTGCCCGCCCGCCGTTCGTCCACCCACCCCCTGCCCGCCTGCCAGTGCCGCCGTCGTGCTCATGTGCATTCTCTTTCGATAATCCGGCGTTGCGACGCCCTTTCAAGCGGCCGCGGCCGGTGCGTGGTTCGAGCCAATCGATCAGACCACCCCGCGATCACCAGCATATCCGTTCCCAGCCTCGAGGTCAGGACCGGATCGGTCGCGATCGATTCCACGCGAAGTGCCGCACGCGGCAACCGTTTCACCCGCGCCACGAGGCGCGCGAAAAAATCTCGCGCGCGATGCTCGCCGCATCCCAAGTCACCCGTGGCCCGCGTCGATATCCAACGGCCATGCCACGACGGGAGCTCAAAACAACCGATTCTTCCAGCCAACTTCACCTCGTCAATAGCTGGCCCGAGCACGAAGAACAGCAGATCAGCAACGACCTGCTCCCCATCGCCGACTCGCGTGAGAGCGCGGATCAGTCGGACCAACACACGGCAGACGACGACTCGACCGGCGCCGAGACCTTCCCGGCGCTGGGCGATCAGTGGTTCGCGCTCCTCGAGGCCATCGAAGACATGCAGGGCGGCCTCTGCCGCCTGAAGCAGCGCCTCGACCAGCTCCACGCCCGCAAGCGAACCGCCGATCGCGAACCGCCGCCGATGTAACTCGGCGCCGGACCGTCCGATCGCGCCCAGGCGCTCGCGGAACACCACCCAGACTCTCCTTTCTTGCCACCCTCGCCGCCCCACCGCGGCGAGCGGTGCAATTGCCGGGTGCAAGTGCCGCGCTCCAACTCAGTTATCTGAACTGGAAGGGCTCGATCCCGCGAGCCGCGCGAGCCTCGGTATCTATAAGGATCACGCACCCATCCGCCTGCGGCTCGGTGTCGCACACTTCCATCGAAACGGGGTTCTGCACCGTCATTACGTGGAGCACCGACTCCCAGGTGCGGCCGATGACCCCGCCGTGCCCGCCGCAGAAGCCGACGTCGGTCATCGCGGCCATCCGCTGCTCAAGCAGCCTCGCATCCGCCGTTTGCACATGCGTATGCGTCCCCACCACAGCGATCACCCGCCGCGGCCAACGCCGCAGGCAGTGCCACGCCATCGCGATCTTTTCGCTCGACGCCTCCGCGTGGATCTCGACGAGCACGAGCGCCGAGTCGCCCCCCCCTTCCGCCGCCTCGATCTCCGACACAACCCGATCAACCGTTGCAAACGGATCATTCGCCGGGAGCGACATGAACAGCCGCCCCAGCACCGTGACCACATACAGGCCGGGTTTTCCGCCGTTCGCGGCGTCGCCGAGCGAGACGCGGCTGAATAACTTCCCCTTCGCTCCCGCGGCGAGGTTCGCCGGCCGCGCGACTGGCTCTTTCGGATCATCGAGATACGGCCAGATGCGCGTGTCCTTGAAGCAGTGGTCCCCAAGCGTTATCGCGTCGGCACCCGCCGCGCGGAGATCGCGGTACCCCTCGGGGTGCAGGCCGCTCCCGTTCTTGCAGTTCTCACCATTGACGACCACGCGTAAACCGCTGTGTTTTGCCTTGAGTTCCTTCACCGCGCGCGAGAACACCGAGCGCCCCGGTGCGCCCACAACATCTCCAAAGAAGGCCAGCGGCACGATCGCCATCGCCCGGCCAGCCTAGCAGCGCCACCCGCGCCCAACCACCAACCCGCACGACGCGGCCAACCGGCGCATCCAGCACAACCGGCCATCTTCCGCAGCTTGGCGACTTCGCGCGGTCCAGCGGCGATCCATCAAGGCCGATAGTTCATCCCGTCACACGGAGGTGGAACAGATGGGCACGTCACCGGACACGTTCAACAAGGTCAAGAACCTGCTCCGCAAGCTGGACGATTCCATCGATTCCGCGCGCTCGCGCCGCCTGACGCAGACGACGCCGGCCCGCCAGGCTCCGTCCAGCAACACCCCCACGCCCGCGCCGACCTACATCGGCGGCACGCCGCACAACAACGCGAACCAGCCGTACTCCGGCCACACCGGCCTCATCGGCGGCTCATCGCACGGCGCCACGCCTTCCTACGGCGCCAACTCCCCGCATTCGATCAACCAGCCCCACATGCCCGGCGGCCAGCCCGCCGCGCAACCGCCGGTCCAGCGCGCCCGCCCCATGATCCGGCCCTCGGACTCCTACGGCTCGCTCGCCGGCTGAGCGGTCAACCAGAACAAGAAGCCACGCGCACCACTTGGTTCAACGGACGAAGTGGTGCTTGTGTTTTTAGGGGGTCAAAAGACGCGGCCGGGAAGTGTTCCAGCCCCACTTGCCCCCCGCCGCTGACCCGGTACTATTGGCGGTTCAGCTTGGGGGAATAGTGTAACGGTAGCACAACTGATTCTGGTTCAGTTAGTCTAGGTTCAAATCCTGGTTCCCCTGCTTCTGTTTGATGTCCGACAACTCGTGATTGATGGGGCTGTAGCTCAATTGGGAGAGCGCTTGCATGGCATGCAAGAGGTCGCCGGTTCGACCCCGGTCAGCTCCATTCTTCGTAAACCACGCGGAAACGCGAGGGGCGTGATGCCCGACGGGGTGTGTCGCCAATGCGCATCGCCGGAAGATGGTGTGACGGCGTGACACAGGTCGGCGCCTCGGCGTGCCTCCAGGTTCGATGAGTTCAGCGACTCGGTATGAACGGGGCCTTGCCCGTCTTGCCCGCGAAAACCGCGACTGGTTGCTGTTTTGGTAACCCCGCTGGTCCAGGGCGCATTCCGGGATGAGAGCGAAGTCCTGCACTGTCGGTCGCGCCACGCTTAGTCTGAAGTCTCGAGACGTTTGTCGGTCACCCGCACGGTG
>DASZQL010000127.1:0-9037 GCA_035549675.1 Phycisphaerales bacterium
CGCCGGGGATGTGGGGATGGAACGCGCGGCCGGGGACGCCGGTCTCGTCGGTGGAGTTCCGGATGTCGGTGGCGGCGGCGGCGAAGCGGGGCGGGTCGAGATAGGAACAAAGGCAGCCACAGATGACCCAGATGGACTCAGATGGGAAAAGAGGTTTGTGGACGAGCCGCTGACGGCTGCGGGATGGTGTAGCCGCAGGAAGCCTCTTGCCCCGAGCCGCGTACAGTGTTCGCATGAGCGCCACGACATCGAAGCCGACGGATCATCACAAGGAATATGTGCTGGGGACGAATGAGGCCGAGGCGGCGCGGCTCGGGCTTCAGCACCAGTTGTGGTCGGCGTTCGCGCACGAGACGTGGGAGCTCGCGGGGATCGGGCCGGGCTCGACGGTGCTCGACGTCGGGTGCGGGCCGGGGTTCGGGAGCTTTGACCTGGCGCGGCTGGTCGGCACGACGGGGATGGTTCACGCGGTCGATGAATCGGCGGCGTACATCGAGCGGCTGCGCGCGGAGGCGGAGCGGCGCGGGATTCGGAACATCACGGCGCACGTCGGCGATGTGCAGCAGCTTGAGAAACTGCCGATCAAGGCCGGGTCGATCGACGCGGCGTTCGAGCGGTGGGTCATGTGCTTTGTGGCGGACCCCGAGGCGGTGGTCCGCGGCGTATCGGGCCTGCTCCGCGTCGGCGGCGTGTTCGCCGTGAATGATTACTTCAACTACGAATCGATGACGCTGGCGCCGCGCGAGCCGGCCTTCTCGCGCGTGATCGCGGCGGTGGGGAAATCGTGGCGCGACCGGGGCGGCGATCCCGACGTGGTCGGGCGGCTGCCCGGGCTGCTCGCGAAGCATGGGCTGAAGGTTGAGGATCTGTCGGTGGCGCAGCGGATCGCGCGGACGCCGGCGTGGGGGGCCGGATCGAGCGCGACGATGTGGGCGTGGCCGGATTCGTTTTTCCGGTTGTTCGTGCCTTCGCTCGTGGAGATGGGGTATCTCACGGCGCGCGATCAGGAAGAGTTTCTGGAAATGTGGGAGCGGGTGACGCGGGATGCGGGGATCTTCATGGCGCTGCCGCCGGTGTGGCGGGTGGTGGGGATGAAGAAGTAAGGCGGGGACGAAGAGAAGACAGGAGAAAGACGAAAGCAGGAGATGGCGTAGCCCTCACCCCGGCCCTCTCCCAGAGGGAGAGGGAGCGGAGACACGCTCGCTTGCGCTTCGCGTCTCGTTCAGTGCGATTGTCAGTTCGCTTCGAGCGCGGCGCGGAGCCGGCCGTCGGTTTTTTGCAGGCGGGCTTCGGCGTCGGCGTATGACGCGCCGCATTGGTGCATCACGATGGCGTGCTTGACTGAGTCTTGAGCGCGGTCGAGGAGCTCGAACGCGGCCGCGCGATCAAGGCCGGTCAACATCGTGATGATCCGCGCGGCGCGGTCGCGGAGCTTGTTGTTGCTGGCGCGGAGGTCGACCATCAGGTTCTCGTACGTCTTGCCGAGGCGGACCATGAGGGTGGTCGAGATGGTGTTGAGGACGAGTTTCGTCGCGGTGCCGGCTTTCATGCGGGTCGATCCGGTCAGCAGCTCGGGTCCGGTGTCGATGACGATGTGGTGCGCTGCGCTCGGGGGTGTCGCAACTTTGGCGCAGGTGAGCAGGGCGGCGAGGGCGCCAGCCCTCGCGGCGTGGTCGAGGGCGCCGAGGACGTAGGGCGTGGTGCCGCCCGCGGCGATGCCGAGGACCGTGTCGTTCGGGGTGAGATGAAGGGCGTCGAGGTCGGGGGCCGCGCCGTTGAACTCGTCTTCTTTGCCTTCGCTGGACTTGCGGAGCGCGGAATCGCCCCCGGCGATGAGGCCGATGACGAGGTTCGGCGGCGTCTGGAAGGTGGGCGGACATTCCGAGGCGTCGAGGACGCCCAGGCGGCCGGAGGTGCCTGCGCCGAGGTAGATGAGGCGGCCGCCAGCCTTCATTCGCGGCTCGATGGCTTCGATCAGGGCGGTGATTTCGGCGGACGCCCGGCCCACCGCCCCCGCGATCGTCGCGTCCTCATCGTTCATGAGTCGGACGCACTCGGCGACAGAGAGCCGGTCGAGGTTCATGGAGCGCGGGTTGCGCTGCTCGGTACCGATGCCGCCGCGGTCGGGAATTGTGGACCGATTCGCCTCGCTCACGAGTCATAAGGTAGCGGAAGGGGCACTCGGCATGAGGCACTGGGCATTGGAAAGAAACGAAGCGGGACATGCGGTGCGACGCCACCGGGGACCCGTCGAACGGTAGAGTGACAGCGTGACGCAGACGATTCACGAGCCGATGACGCTGGGGGATACGTATGCACCGCCGCCGACGGTGGCGGAGCTGCACGAGCTGCGCAAGGTGTATTACAAGCCGGACGGGTCGGTGCTGGTCGAGGCGCTGCGGGGGGTGAACATCTCGATCCCGCGGGGGCAGTACGTCGCGATCATGGGGCCATCGGGGTCGGGCAAGTCCACGCTGATGAACATCCTCGGGTGTCTCGACCAGCCGACGAGCGGGCGGTATCTGCTGGATGGGCGAGATGTCTCGACACTCAACGATGAAGAGTTGAGCTCTTATCGCGGGAAAAAGATCGGGTTCGTGTTCCAGGCGTTCAACCTGATCCCGCAGCTCAAGATCGAGGAGAACGTCGAGGTGCCGCTGTTCTATCAGAGCATTCACAAACACGAGCGGGCGCGGCGGGCGCGCGAAAAGCTCGAGCTGGTCGGGCTGCAGGATCGCATCGGGCATAGGCCGAGCGAGCTGTCCGGCGGTCAGCAGCAGCGCGCGGCGATCGCGCGGGCGCTGGTGACGGATCCCGTGGTGCTCATGGCGGACGAGCCGACGGGCAACCTGGACTCCGCGACGGGACAGGCTGTGCTGGGCGTGCTGGAAAAGCTGCATCAGGAAGGGATGACGCTCATGATCGTGACGCACGATGAGCGGATCGCGTCGCGGTGCCAGCGGGTGATCCGATTGCGCGACGGGCTGGTCGAGACGGATGTGCTTCGCGCGTGATCGTTTTGTTTCGCTTCGCGCGGAACGGCGTGCTAGAAAAAAAACCGGATCGGCGCTCCGTAAAGCGCCGGACCCGGCTTCCGGGGGGACGGGTGAAATCTTGACTCGATCTTAATCTACTTCTGAAGGGGGAATGAGTCGAGGGGTTTTTGGCGCGCCACGGAAGTGCGGAAGAGTTTGCGGGTCAGCAAACTGACAAAACCCGATCGCCGAAGTCGATCAACTATCATCGAGGTATGCGGATTCTCGGCATCGATCCTGGGCTTCAACGAACCGGATACGGGTGTCTGGAGTTTCCTGGGGGGGATTTGAATGCGACGCCGCGGGTGGTGGAGGCGGGGGTGCTGGCGTTTCGCGCGGATGAGAGCGTGGCAAGCCGGCTGGTGGAACTGGAGGCGGATTTGTGCGCGCTGATCGGGCGGGTGGAGCCGGAGCGGGTCGCGGTGGAGGCGCTGTACGCGCATCACGCGCATCCGCGCACGGCGATCGTCATGGCGCACGCGCGTGGGGTGATCCTGATGACGGTCCAGAAGATGGGGAAGGCGCCCATCGAGGTGCCGGCGACGGAGGTGAAGAAGTCGCTGACGGGGAACGGGCATGCGGGGAAGGAGCAGGTGCGCGAGGCGGTGATGACGGTGCTGCGGCTTGGGGCGGGTGGAGGGGCGGAGGGGCCCAGCGATGTGACGGATGCGCTGGCGATCGCGATGTGCGGGGCGCAGAGGCTGATTGCCGCAATCACGAGCGGCGGACGGCGCGGTGTCTAGTACCGAACGATCAGAAGGCAGAGAGAACATAGAAGAAGAATTGGAGAGGAAGGAAGCCCTTACCCCGGCCCTCTCCCAGAGGGAGAGGGAGCGGAACGGGACACGCTCAGAGCCGCGTGTCCCGGCACCCGGCTTTTCATCTGTAGCGGCCGGCGCCCTGCCGGCCGACGGTTATCCGGCCGGCGAGGGCGCCGGCCGCTACATCTGGAACGCGACGGCTCTAGACTCCCCGAGATGAGCACACTTCGGCCGAGTGCGGAGCAGGCGCGGGCGCAGGTTTTGATCGTCGAGGACGAGGCGGACCATGCGGAGGTCATGGCGGAGGCGCTGCGCAAGCCGGGGCATGTGTGCACGATCGTCGGGGGCGTTGAGGAGGCCTTGTCGGAGCTGAAGGGGGGGGCGTTTGATGTGATCGTTACCGATCTGCGGATGCCTTCGTCGGGCGCGAAGAACGGCGTCGCGACGGACGGCGGCGACGCGGGGATGAAGATCCTCGAGGCGGCGAAGAAGCTGCAGCCCGATGCCGAGACGATCATGGTCACGGCGCACGGCGATGTGCCGACCGCGCGGGCGGCGTTCAAGCACGGGGCGTACGACTTCATCGAGAAGCCGCTGGACCTGGAGCTGTTCCGGGCGCTGGTGAACCGGGCGGCGGAGGCGGTGCTGCTGCGGCATCAGAACACGGATGTCGCGGAGCTGGTGCAGCACGACGGGTTCGAGGGGATCATCGCGGGCTCCGAACCGATGCGGAAGATCCTGCAGACGGTGAAGACCGTCGCGGCGTCGAACCTGCCGGTGCTCATCACGGGCGAGAGCGGGACGGGGAAGGAGCTCATCGCGCAGTCGATCCACCGGTTGAGCCCGCGCAAGGACCGACGGTTCGTCGCGTTCAACTGCGCGGGCCAGAGCGAATCGCTCCTCGAAGATGCGCTCTTCGGCCACGTCAAGGGCGCGTTCACCGGCGCCGAGCGCGAGCGCGAGGGTGTTTTCGAATATGCCAACAGCGGCACGCTCTTCCTCGACGAGATGGGCGACATGCCGATGTCGATGCAGGCGAAGCTGCTGCGGGTGCTCGAGAGCGGCGAGGTGGTGCGGCTGGGATCGAACGAAACGCGCAAGGCGGATGTGCGGTTCGTTTCGGCGACGAACAAGGACCTGCGCACGATGGTCGCGGAGGGGCGTTTCCGCGAGGACCTGTATTTCCGGATCAAGGGGGCGGAGATCATCCTGCCGCCGTTGCGCGAGCGGCGCGAAGATATTCCCCGGATCGTGCGGCACGCGATCGCGAAGTACGCGGCGGGGCTGGGCAAGCCGCCGCCGGACATCACGGACGCGGCGATGATGCGGCTGACGGCGTTCAACTGGCCCGGCAACGTGCGGCAACTGCTGAACGTCGTGCAGAACATGGTGGTGGTCGGCGGGGGCGAGACGCTCGATGTCAGGCACATCCCCGAGGACATCGTGAGCGGGGATGAAGAGGAGATACCCGGCGGTTCGGGTGGGGGCGGCGGTGGGAGCCTGGCGGGGACGAGCCTCGAGCAGCTGGAGAAGCGGGCGATCCGTGAGACATTGAGATTGACGGCGGGGAATCGGGAGCAGGCGGCGAAGCTCCTGGGGATCGGGGAGCGCACGCTGTACCGGAAGCTGAAGGAATACGGGCTGCGTTAGAAAACAGCCACTGATGGACACGGATGGACACAGATTGGAAGACGCAAGTCGATTTGATCCGAGCGTGTTCTTTGGAATGACCACTGGGCCGCGGGTGGTGGTGGGGTGCATGACGGGAACGAGCCTGGATGCGCTGGATGCGGCAGCGGTGCGGATTTCGGGGATGGGACTTGGGGCGGATGTTGAGTTGATCGCGGCGGGGTCGTGGGCGCTGGGCGACCTTGCGTGGCCGCTGCGGGAAGTGGCGGAGCAGAAGGCGATGGCGTCGGGCGAGATCGCGGCGCTGGCGCTGCGATTCGGGACGTTTCATGCGGGGTGCCTCGGGGAGTTGGTGCGATCGCGCGCGATCGCGGCGAACTTGATCGCCGTTCACGGACAGACGGTGTTTCACAGGCCGCCGGTGAGCTGGCAGATGATCAATCCGGCGCCGATTGCGCACGCGCTCGGCGTGCCGGTGGTGTTCGATCTGCGGCAGGCGGACCTCGCGGCGGGCGGGCAGGGCGCGCCGATCACGCCGATCGCGGACGCGGTGCTGTTTCGCGCGGCGGGGGATGATTTCGCGGTGGTGAACCTCGGCGGGTTCTGCAATGTGACGATCGTGCGCGGGGCGGGGAGCGGATCGCTGCGGGTCGAGGGACGGGATGTGTGCGCGTGCAACCATGTGCTGGACGCGGCGGCGCGGGTTGGGCTTGGGGTTGCGTACGACAAGGATGGCGGCGCGGCGATGCGGGGGGTGGCGGACGAGCGCGCGGTTGCGGCGTTGAAGAACGTGCTGTTCGCGCAAGGGAAAGAAGCACGCTCGCTCGGGACGGGCGACGAAGCGATGCGTTGGACGGCGGAGTTCGGCGCGAAGCTGCGCGGGGCGGATCTCGCGGCGTCGGCGTGCGCGGCGGTGGGCGGCGTAATTGCTGATGTGGTGAGGGGATCGACGCGGGTGATTCTGGCGGGGGGCGGGGTGAAGAATGCGGCGCTGGTCGGGGCCATTCGGGGCGCGGCACGGACGCCTGTGGTCGTGAGCAATGATTTCGGCGTGCCCGTGGATCAGCGCGAGGCGATGGCGATGGCGGTGCTCGGGGATCTGTGTCGGCAGCGGGTGCCGATCACGCTGCCGGGGGTGACTGGGTGCCGGGAGCCGGCGCCGGTGGCAGGGTATTGGGTATTGCCGTGAGGCTCGATGTGGGAAGACGGCGAGCACGGGGAAGGCCAGCGCGAGGCAACTGAGTCAGCCCGATTCCAAGACGTTCGCTCCCTCACGGTCGCGATTCGTGGGCGAACGGCCGACGGAACGTCGGCCGCTACAGAAAAGGCGCACGAGAAGCGATCGAGTGCGGTCAAGACGTCATCGGGCCTTTGTAGCCGGCGGCGACGACGTATATTTCGCGGGAGACGTCGCGGCTGGACTTGGGCTTGAACCCTCTTGAGTTCTCGAAGAGTGCGGCGACGTCCTTGAGGAGGCGGGGGTACTGGCCCCCTTCGAAGACTTTGATGGCGAATGAGCCGCGGGGCTGGATGAGCTTGGGAAGGAGGGAGACGACGTGATCGCACAGGCGCATGGACATCTCGTGGTCGTTGACGCCGGTGGTGTTGGGGGCCATGTCGGAGAGGACCGCATTGAAACGACCGCCGACGGTGTCGAGGAGTGATACTGGGTCGGCTTTGTAGACATCGCCCACGATGGTGCGGACATTGGGGGGCATCGAGTGGGAGACGGTCTGGAGGTCGAGGCCGAGGACGCGGCCGGTGGGGCCGACGATCTCCGAGGCGACCTGGAGCCAGGCGCCCGGTGCGCAGCCCAAATCCAGGACATAGTCACCCTTTCGGAGGAGCTTTTTCGACTCCTGGATTTCGATGAGCTTGTAGGCGGAGCGGGCGAGGTATCCCTCGGCCTTGGCCTTGTTGAAATACTCGTCATGGAGGACGCGGCGCGGCATCTGGTGAAACGATAGCGGACACGATCCGAACCAGTAAGGCCCACGCGGCAACTGAACGTGATAGATTCGTCGCGCGTGGGGCATGGTGACGCCGGGATGCGTCGGGTTGGCCGGACGGTTGATTGCATCCGTGAGGTTGATGTGCGGTAAGGATGGGTGCGGCGCGGCGAGGGGTGCGCGCCGGTGCGTGGGAGCCGAACGTGAGTCGATTCTGGACGGTCATCAAGTGGGTGGCGGGGATCGGGCTCGTCGTACTGATCGTGTGCGGCGGGACGGGCGTGTTCCTGGTCCCCAAGATCCAGCGGATGGTCGAGGAGCAGCAGAAGGCTGCGGCGGGGAAGGCGGTGCAGGTGGCGCCGGCGACGACGGGCGAGCTGATCCGGGTCGTGAGCGCGCCGGGGGCGATCAAGGCCAAATCGAGCGTGCAGATCTCCGCGCGGGTGGCGGCGAAGATCGAGAAACTGCCCTTCAAGGCGGGCGAGAGCGTCAAGACGGGGGACATCGTTGTTCAGCTTGATGCGAACGACCTGAAGGCGGCGCTGGAGGGGATGAAGGCGCAGCTGCTGGCGACGCAGGCGTCGCTGAAGTCGGCCGAGGCGCAGCTCGCTTCGGAAGAGGCGGCGATCATCGGCGTCAAGGCGTCGCTCGACAATGCGCAGATCGAATGGGAGCGCCAGCAGGAACTGTTCAAGACGGGGGACGTGAGCCAGGCGGATCTCGACCGCGCGAAGGCGGAGCTCGACCGGCAGAAGTCGTCGTACGACGCGCGGCTGGCGAGCGTGCGGGGCGTGAGCGCGGGCGTCGAGGCGGCGAAGGCGCGGGTGCAGATCGCCGAGGCGGATGTGAAGCGGGCGCAGGACAACCTGGAATACACGGTGATCCGCTCGCCGATCGACGGCGCGATCACGCAGCTCAACGTCGAGGTGGGCGAACTCGCGGTGACGGGCACGATGAACAACCCCGGCACGGTGCTGATGAAGATCGCGGACCTCTCGGAAATGCTCGTCGAAGCGCGGCTCGCGGAGGTGGATGTCAACCGGGTGAAGGAAGGTCAGAAGGCGAAGGTCTTCATCAACGGCTTCCCGGACATCACGTTCAACGGCGTGCTGCGGCGGGTGGGGCTCGAGAGCCGCGTCCAGACGGGCGAGGCGACGACGTACTTCGAGGCGGAGGTCGTGCTGGAGCTCGCGGGGCAGGCGATGTTCGCAGGGCTGTCGGCGAACGTGGACATCGAGACGGAGACGATCCACGGGGTGATCCTGCCGAGCCAGGCGGTCATGGACAAGCGGGTGGACGACCTTCCCAAGGAAGTGAAGGAAGGGAACTCGCTGGTGGACCAGGACAAGACCTTCGCGCGGGTCGTTTATGTGATGGAAGACGGGAAGGCGATGATGAAGCCGGTGAAGGTGGCCGGCGGGAATCTCACGAAGACGGCGATCGCGGAGGGCGTGCCGGAGGGCGCGAACGTGATCGTGGGGCCGTTCCGGGTGCTGCAGGAGCTGACGCACAACACGGCGGTCCGGTTGGAAGAAGAGAAGAAGGACAAAGAGAAGAAGGAAGGCGAGAAGGGCGACACCACGGTCGCGGCGAAGCACGGTTGAGTTGTGAAGAGGCACGCGGGATGACAGGCACCCCCCCCACCCCCCCCACCATCCGAATC
>DASZQL010000128.1:0-13664 GCA_035549675.1 Phycisphaerales bacterium
GGAAATCCGTCAGGCTCATCCCCTGCGCGGAGTTGACGCAGAACAGCTCGCCCTTGAAATATCCAGCAACGGGCGACGAATCCGTGGACGATTGCCCTTGAATCGTGAGAGTCACCGAAAGCGATGACTGCGCGGTGGTGATCGGAACGTTGATCACTTCCGCGCCCGCCGACACGCCCATCCCCGTCATCCCGGCCGTGAGCACGACCGCCGCCACCACCCAACCCGCGCGCTTCGTCATCGCCGCCTCCTCCTCGCCCATTTCAAAATGAGTCCAACACCGTCGCCCGGCTTGCCCCATTGCCGGAACGCGCTAACGCACGTCCAGAATACACCGCGCCGGCGCTCCCGCACCCTCATTTTCCAACAATCCCCGATTCCCGGCCCGCGTCCCTACGCCCCAGCCCGCGCCCGAACGCCCGTCGAGCCGAATCCTCCGGCCCCGCGCAATGTCACATCGAGTTCCTCCACCGGCACGACCTCGGCCCGCACCACCGGCGCGATCACGAGCTGCGCGATCCGCATCCCCATCTCCACGACGAAATCCTCTTTCCCGTGATTCACCACCGGCACCATCACCTCGCCGCGATAGTCGCAGTCGATCGTGCCGGGCGAGTTCACGAGCGTGATCCCGTGCCGGCTCGCGAGCCCCGACCGGGGCCGCACTTGTCCCTCGTGCCCCCGCGGCACGGCAATACTGATCCCCGTCGGCACCAGCACAATCGCCCCGCGCGCAATCGTGATCGCGCCATCTGTCGGGCAAGCCGATAGATCCATCCCCGCCGCCCCTTCGGTTTGATACGACGGAACCACCGCTCCCGCGCGCAACACCTTCACTCGCATCTCAACGCTCATCCCGTCACCCTACCACATCGCAAAGTCCAGCCGCGGCTGATCACCCTTTCACCGTCTCAAGCCACTTCGTCATGGCCCGCTCCGTCGCGCGCACAATCGCCTCGCGCCCGCCGCGCTCGTCCCCTCCTTCTTCGACGATCACAATCCCCGCTCCGGCGCGCTCAAACTCTCGCAACAACTCCTCGTGCGGTTCGTCCACTCGTCCAACGACGACCAGACACGGTGGTTTCCATTCCGATCCCCAGCACCTCTTCCCCACACCAAACACCACCTTCCCTCCAATCGACTGCCGATCCAGCTTGCCTTCCCCCGTGATCACCACATCCGCGCCCGCGAGCCGCTCATCAAATCTCACCACGTCCATCACATACTCCGCGCCGCGGACCAGCCGCGCGCCGAGAAACGCACGGAGGCCAAATCCCAGCCCCCCCGCCGCCCCGGCGCCCGGCGCGTCGGGTTCGGCTTCCCCGCGCAGCACGCCTTCACGCTTCGCTTCTTCACACAAACGCACCAAGTTTTCCAGCCCCTTTTCCAGCGCTTCCACCTGCTCGGCCGTCGCGCCCTTTTGCGGTCCGAACACCCTCGCCGCCCCATGCTCTCCCAGCAGCGGATTGTCGACGTCGCACAGCCCGACAACTTCAACCGGCGGCACGCCCTCCGCGGGCCGATGTGCCGACGAAATCACACGACTCAACTGAAGTAGTGCCTCCGCCGTGATCGCGCGACTTTGCGTTCCGTCGAACCGTTCAATGAATCTCCGGGCAAACCCAACCCGATCATCCGTCCATTTCTCTCCGATCAGGAACTGAGCGCCGAGCGCCTGCGCACAGCCGATTCCCCCATCAACAGTCGCCGTGCCGCCGAGCGCCACAAAGATTCGAGTACAGCCTTCGTTGCGCGCGATGCCAATCAACTCTCCCAGCCCGAAGCTCGTGCGCGCCATCGGCCCCGCATCATCGCAACCGACCATCCCCAGGCCGATCACACGCGCGCTCTCGATGATCGCGCACCGCTCGCCGCTCTCGTCAAACCATTCGGCCCAAGCTGTCCGGATCGGGGCATGCCCGTCCGGCCCCGCGACCGATTCATTCCGGATCACCGCGCCGACATGTGACGAAACAATGTCCAGCGTCCCCTCGCCCCCGTCCGCGAGCGGGCACTCATCAACCTGAATCTGAATGGTCCCGTGGCACGGGCTGCCCGCGCTCTGACGGGATCGATGTGCTTCGTCCGCGCGCTCGTTCCAGGCCGCGGCCGCCCGCCGCGCCCCCTCCGCGATGGCTCCGCACGCCTCGCGCGCGCTCAGTGTCCCCTTGAACTTGTCCGAAGCCACCAGGACCCGCAGTGCGCGCTCGCCCATCCCGACATTCTCCGCCCAACTGTGACTTCCCTGCATCAGTCGTGCGTCGCGCGCCTGCTGTTAGGGGTATGTCCAGTGCCGCTCGATTGGCTTTTTTCGGCGACTTCGCCCGCTCAGCATTGTGTTCCGCGCGGTGCGCGGCCATGCTTGTCGAGGAGATCCGCGGTGCGCTCGTTGGTTGCCCGCGCGGCGAACCCGGTCGGAGCGACCGCATTGCGGTGCCGCGAGTGGAGGGATTATTCATGATGCTGTTCACGATGCTGTCCCGTACGTTCGGCTCGATATCCCGCGCGCTCACCGCCGGTGCACTGTGCGCCGTGACGGCCTCGAGCGCGAACGCGGCCGAAGTCACGGTCCAGAATGATTCGCTCGCCGTCGGTGGAACGGGCAGCGTGCAGGCGGGCTTCGTCGAGGGCGAGAGCGCCGCGGCGTGGCTCACCGCGCCGTGCAACGGCAACATCGTCGCGGTGCAGGTGTTCTGGCGGTCGGTTTTCGGCGGCTCGCCGCAGATCCTCGGCGATACGATCACCGTCTTCGGCGACGGCATCTTCCCGACGCCCGGCCCGGTGATGACCAGCGTGGGTACTCCGTCGCAACCTGCGGTATTCGAAGGGCCCGTCATGAGCGACGGGGTCATCAACGAGTTCCGATATCTGGACGAGCAGAGTTCGATCCCGCTGCGCGTGCCCGTCGTGCAGGGCCAGCGCTTTGTCGTGTCGTTCAAGTTCTTCGAGTCGCCGGGCCTCTTCGATCCGAGCGTCGTGACGGACACCGGCTGCCAGGCGGGCAAGAACTCGATCTTCGCGATCCCCGGCGGCTGGATGAGCGCCTGCGCAGCGGGCATCACCGGCGACTTCGTCATCCGCGCGGTGATCGACTGCGTCGAGCCCACGGGCGCGTGCTGCATCCCCAACGGCCAGTGCCTCGATGGCGTGACCAGCAGCGCCTGCACCTCGCAAGGCGGCGTCTATCGCGGCAACAACTCGACGTGCGCCACGCAGACGTGCCCCGAGTTCGCCCGCGCATGCTGCTTCTCCGCCGGCGGCGGGACATGCCAGAACCTCACGCCCACGCAGTGCACCGGCTTCGGCGGCACGCCCGGTCCCGCCGGCAGCACCTGCTCGACATACGTCTGCTTCCCGATGGGCGCCTGCTGCCTTCCGAACGGTCAGTGCATCGGGCCCGTCAGCCCCGCCAACTGCGCCGCGCAGGGCGGCAACTTCCAAGGCCACCTCTCGACGTGCGGCGGCGTGACGTGCCCGCAACCGATCGGCGCGTGCTGCTCAGCGACTGGCTTCTGCGCCGAACTTTCGCAGATTGACTGCAATGGAATTCCCGGCGCGACGTGGAAGGGAGTCGGCACGACGTGCGCGGACGTGAACGGCAATGGCACGGCGGACATCTGCGAAGCCGCGGCCCCTTGTCCCGGTGACGCCAACGGCGATAGATCGGTCGGCCTCGCCGATATCGCCGTTGTGGTCCAGCACTGGGGTCAGACCGTGCCTCCGAACACCAATGGCGACATGACCGGCGACGGCTCGGTGGGTCTTGCGGACATCGCCGTGATCATCCAGCACTGGGCGGCGACGTGCCCGTAAACAAGCACGCAGCCTGAGCGGAGCATTCGGAAACACGAACCCTCGGCGCCCGCCGAGGGTTTTTCTTTTCGCCACTTCGCCGCCGCATCGCCACTACCCGTGGGAGATCACACTGGAACCGGGCCGATGCGGCCAACGCGCGTGGGGTAGGCGCGAAACCGCCGCAAAAAGAAAAATCGCCCGACCGGCTGTTCGTCCGGTCGGGCGAATATTTCGAAGCGTGCGCCGAGGCATCACACATCGGTCTCCTTCGTCGGCCCTTGGCCCGTGGGTGGGAGCCTGGCCCGCCCGCGTGCTTCCTTGCACCCGGGCACGTCGGTCGCCGGAGCGTGATAGCGGATTCCTTTCGCGACCTCCTTGCACGTCCCGGCCCGCGGCTGTGGGCTTGCCGCGAACCGTGCCAACACCGGACGCCCGGATCGGTCCGGAGTCCATCCTGGCCCACTTCCAATCCCGACGCGCGCCCTTTCAAGCGCCGCCGAACTTCACCGTCTCACAGCCCATCGCCCCGTTCGGCGATGCGGCTCATCAGCTCTGGGAGCTTCTTGAGACCCGCCAGCCGAGCCCGTTCCCACTCGCCACGGTCCCGTACCTCGAGCCAGTCGCACGCACCGATCAGCACCACTTCTGGGCCGAGCCCAACGAGGCTCATCATGTCCTCGGGGATCCTGATCCGACCCGCGCCGTCCATCTCGATGCGCGCTGAGAGTCCGAAGAGCGTCGAGCGCAGTTCCGCCTCGTCCGCGCTCAGCGTCAGACTCCGCGGCCGGTTCAGCGCCTTGCTCTGAAAATCCGATTCCGTGTAGAGCCGGATCAGCTTCGTCGGCCAGGGAACCGCGTACCACGCCGAGCCGTCCACCTCCGGCCGCAGTTTCGACCGGATCTCCGACGGGATCGCCAGACGCCCCTTGGCATCCACGGAATGAGCGTATTGACCGATAAAAATCACTCAAACGACACTCCGTGCGACAACGCCTCCCACCATAACCCACTCCGCGACACAACGCAACACAATTCCATTCAACAGACAATCTATCCACCGCTTGTCAACCGGGTTTTCATGCGCAACTATTGATGTGGGCAGGACTTAGTCGGTCGGCCGAAATACACGGCACGCCGCCCGACCCTCGTGGCGCTCGATTCCCCAGTCCGCCCTCTTGGTGGTCGCGTCATTTCCGTGACGGCGCGATGAGGGTGGTCATGGTCCGTCGATCCGTTCCCGAACATGCGCGCGCGATCGGGCTGGTTCCCTCGGGCGTTTTCGTGCTCACGGCGGAGTACGAGGGACTGCGCGCGGGGCTTCTCGTGCACTGGGTGCAGCAGGCGGGGTTCGATCCACCGCTGATGACAGTCGCGGTGCCCAAGGGTCAGACGATCGGGCCGCTGATCCGCGACGCGCACGCCTTCGCGCTGTGCCAAGTGGCCCGGGGCGACCGGCTGCTCGAGCGCAAGTTCATGTCCGAAGAAATGCCCGCCGGCGATCCGTTCATCTCGCTCGAGACCGTAACGCTCGCGACGGGCGCGCCGGTCTTGACGCGGGCGCTCGCGGCGTTCGACTGTCGTGTAGTGCGGCATCTCGATTTCGAGAGCGACCACGAGTTCTTCGTGGGTGAAGTGGTCGCGGCGCGGATCCTCGATCGGGAGGGGCGGCCGGCGGTTCACCTGCGCGAGAACGGGCTGGGGTACTGAGCGCGCCACGATCCAGGCGCCGTGCGTGACTATCATCATTTCATGCCCGCCGCTGAACCACGCCCGAAGTCGCAGCAGAACAGGCTCGGCCTCGACTACCGCGCCGAGGCCGCGAGGCTCGGGGCGCCGGTCGTCCCGATCATCGACGCGCATTCGCACATCAACGGCGCCGAAGCCTCGCGCATCTACCGCGAGGCCCGCGAGCTCTACGGCGTCACACGCACGTACACGATGACGCAGATCCAGCAGGCCGAAGTTGTTCGCGCGGCGCTCGGCGATTCCGTCCATTTCATCGCCTTCCCGAGGTTTACATCGCCCGATCTGAAGAACGCGATGACGTCGGGGTTTCTCGACGACATCACGCGGTGGCACGCGATGGGGTCGCGGGTGGTGAAGTTCTGGTGCTCGCCCCGCGCGCTCGATTACGGACGCGACGCGGGCGATCCGCGGCTGATGGCGCTCGATGCGCCGTGGCGCCGCAAGCAGATGGACCACGCATCGTCGCTCGGCATGATGTTCATGGCCCACATCGCCGATCCCGACACGTGGTTCGCGCGCAAGTACACCGAGTCGGCTTTTTATGGCACGAAGGCGGACCAGTACGAGCCGCTCGAGCGCCTCGCCGATGAGTACAAGAACCCGTGGATCATCGCGCACATGGGCGGCTGGCCGGAGGACCTCGATTTCCTGAGCGGGCTGCTGTCACGCCATCCCAACATCCATCTGGACTCGTCGGCGACGAAATGGGTCGTGCGGGAGTTGTCGAAGCACACGCGCGAATCGGTGATCGCATTCCTGACGAGGTGGAAGGGGCGCATGCTCTTCGGCTCGGACATCGTCGCGCTGGATGACCATGTTTCAACGACGGACAAAAAGAACACCTTCAAGGGCGGGCAGGCGAGCAGCCCGGACGAAGCGTTCGATCTGTACGCGAGCCGGTACTACACGCTGCGGCTGTTCTGGGAGTCGAACTACGAGGGTCCGTCGCCCATCGCCGATGAGGACCTCAAGATGATGGACCCCGCGCAGTACGACGAGATGTCAGGACCAACGGTCCGGTGCAAGGCGCTGCCGCCGGATCTGCTCCGTTCGCTCTACCGCGACGCGGCGGTGAATCTGGTTGAGGATTGGTGCGCCAAGCATCCCTAATCGCGATGCTCTGAGCCACCACACTTTCTACAATCGAGCGTCATGGCCCCACTTCTCGGCGTCAATATCGATCACATCGCCACGATCCGGCAGGCGCGGTACCGCGCGGGGGCCGGGGCGGGGCTGCTCATTGGAGCGGAGCCGGACCCGGTTCGTGCCGCGCACGAGGCGGAGCTAGGCGGCGCGGACATCCTCACGGTGCACCTGCGCGAGGACCGGCGGCACATCCAGGATCGCGACGTCGAGCTGCTGCGGGAGGTGGCGCGGGTGCGGATCAACCTGGAGATGGGGGCGACGGATGAGATGGTTGGGATCGCCGCGAGGTTGAAACCGCAGATGTCGACGCTCGTTCCCGAGGGCCGCCAGGAAGTGACGACGGAGGGCGGGCTCGAGGTGGCGGGGCAGGCGGCGCGGATGAAGGGGGTCGTCGCCAAACTGAAGGCCTCGGGCATTGTTTGCTCGGCGTTCATCAACGCGGATGAAGGGCAGATCAAGGCTTCGCGCGAGGCGGGGTTCGACGCGTGCGAGATCCACACGGGGCCGTACGCCGAGGCATTCGCGCGGGCGGGCGGTGATTTTTCGCGTGCCGAGCTTTCGCGCGAGTTCGAGAAGGTCAAGCGGGCCGGAGAACTGATCCGCTCGCTCGGCATGCGGTTTCACGCGGGGCACGGGCTGAACTACGTCAACGTCGGACCGATCGCGCGGCTCGAGGGGATCACGGAGCTGCACATCGGGCACTCGATCGTTAGCCGGGCGGTGTTTGCGGGGATGCGCTCAGCCGTCGCAGCGATGAAGCACGCGATCGGCTGATCCGCGCGCCGCATTCGGGGCAGCGGCCGGCGCGCAGGTTGCGGAGGTCATACTTACATTGGCGGCAGAGGTGCGGCGGCACGGGCTTCGGCCAGCAGTTGGGCATCCACACGAACGCCGCGATGCTTGCGAGCAGGAGCGTGCCGACGCTCCCAAATGCGCTGAGTGCGACCCCGGCCTCATGCTTCCCAACTGCGCCGCATAGTCCCGCCACGATGAACGCCGGAGTGAACACGAGCGGCACGGCGAGCGCAATTCGCTTCCAGATCAGCAATGGGATGGTGAACGCCGAGGCCAGAAGCCCAACCGGGGCGGCATAAATAATCCCGAACAGTCCGGCGCCGATGTTGTCCAGCCATGTCGAAACCGGGCACGAGAAGTTGGTGTACATCGCCGCGGAGGCCGCCCCGCCGCAGAGCGCGCCGCCAACGACGGTGAGAACTCCGATCAGGGCTATCCGCGCCAGTGTCTGCAGCACGAACATGGCTTGAGTCTAAGCCGACCGGATTCAGCGGTTTCAATGAGATGCCACGCCCGGCGTGACGATGCACGCTGGATTGTCTCTTTTCCCCAGCTTCTCACTTAAAAACTCCTAGCCCCCCGACCCTCCGCCAGCTATCTTGAATGTGGAGCCGGCGCGAAGTGTCCGTCGCGCCTCTTCCTCAACCCGCGGCGGAGCTCGCGACATGCCATCCATCATGGGATCACTGCGCTGCAGCGCAGCCTTCGTCTTCACCACGTCGATCGCTTTCGGTGCGGCGAGCGCCGCGTCCGCGGCGGAGGGCGATCCGGCCGGAAAGCTCGTCTACCCGGCGAAGCCCGCGCAGACGACCCTCGCGGCAACGGACAACCCGAGCGTCATCACCGTCAAGTTCAAGGACGGGCTACGGGTTCGGCTCCGCGATGGCGCGCTCACCGACCTCGGCACGGGCGTGCTGAAGGATGCCGCGCCGACGCTCGACGCCGCGGCGGGCGGCGCGGGGGTTCTGGCGGGCGCAACGTGGCGCAAGGCGCACGATCTGGCGGAAGAGAAGCTGGACGAGCTTCGCGTACTGGGCGAACGGAACATCAAGGGATCGCTCCCGGACCTGAACCTGCAGTTCGAGCTGGCGCTGCCCGCGAATCTCAATGCCGCGACGGTGTGCGATGCGCTCAATGCGCTGGCGGTCGTCGAACTGGCGCAGCCGGTGCCGCTGCCTGTGCTCCCGCCGACGGCGCCGTCGTTCCAGTCGCAGCAGGGATATCTCAACGCGGCGGTCGTCGGCATCGGCGCTTCGGCGATGTGGCCCACGGCTGGCGGCACGGGCACGAATGTGCGCGTCTGCGACATCGAGTATTCGTGGAACTTCGCGCACGTGGACCTGCCGCCGATCACGCGGCTCGGGCCAGTACCCGTCGACCCGTTCAACGACCTGAACCACGGCACCGCCGTGATGGGGGTCATCTGCTCGAAGAACAATAACTCGGGCACCACAGGCGCCGCGTACGGCGTCACGCCTTATGTCGCGGCGGCGAATACCGCGTCGGGCTATAACGTCGGCGCCGCGATCACGAACGCCCTCGGCACGCTCCGCGCGGGCGATGTCATCATCATCGAACAGCAACTCGGCGGCCCCGATGGCGGGCAGTACGTTCCCGTAGAGTGGTTCAGGCCGTACTACGACGCGATCCGGACGGCGGTCGCGGCGGGCGTGACGGTCGTCGAAGCGGCGGGCAACGGGAACCAGAATCTCGACGGCGCGATCTTCCAGACTGGGCACGCGGGCTTCTATCCGTTCACGCCCGAGCAGGATTCGGGCGCGATCATCGTCGGCGCGGGGGCAGCGCCGGCGGCGTTCAGCGGCTCCACTACCGATCGCTCGCGCCTGGGGTTCTCGAACTACGGCTCGACGGTCGACCTGCAAGGCTGGGGCGAGCGGGTCACGACGTGCGCCTACGGTGACCGCTATTCGTCCGAGGGCGTCAACGCCTGGTACACGAGTGGCTTCAACGGCACGTCCAGCGCCTCTCCCGTTGTGACCTCCGCCGTCGCGATCCTCCAATCCATCGCCAAGCAATCGACGGGAGCGTTCCTCTTCCCGGTGCAGGTGCGAGACATTCTGCGTTCGACCGGGTCACCGCAGCAGGCCGGCGCGAACCCCGTGACGCAGAACATCGGCCCGCGGCCGAACCTCGTCGCTGCTGTGGAGGCGCTCGGCTCGGGCTTTGCGCCGGCGATTCTCGCGCAACCGACTACCGTCTCCGCCGCGCGGTTCGGGAATGCTGTAGTCAACCTCGATGTGATCGGCACGCCTCCCTTCACCTTCGCCTGGCGCCACAACAACGTCTCCGTCGTCGATGGTCCCAGCGGCGCTTCGATCGGCGGCGGCACGGTCAGCGGCACCAACTCGAGCGACCTGCGCATCGAGGGCGTCACCGCGACCGACGCTGGCGCCTACGAAGTGACCATCACGAATCCCTACGGCCAGACGACCAGCGCCACGATCACGCTCTCTGTTGTGTGCGATGAATGGCTCTCACCGGGCGTGGGCGCCGACCTGGATAACACGATCTATGCGCTGGCGCTCTTTGATCCCGACGGCACAGGACCACTCGGGCCGCGGATCGTGGCCGGCGGATCGTTCCTGACGGCGGGCGGCGCGACAGCCAACCGTATCGCGATGTGGGACGGCGCCGGGTGGCTGCCCATGGGGGACGGATTCAACAACATCGTCAACGCGCTCGCGGTCCTTCCGAACGGCCAGCTCATCGCGGGCGGGGCTTTCACGATGTCCGGCACGACCTCGGTCAGCCGGATCGCGGCGTGGAACGGCACCGCGTGGTCGCCGCTGGGTCTCGGGGTGAACAGCACCGTGAACGCGCTGGCGGTGCGGGGCAACGGCGATCTCATCGTCGGCGGCAGCTTCTCGCAGGCGGGCGGCAGCGCCGCGGGGCGCATCGCGCGCTGGAACGGGTCGGCGTGGGACAACATGGGTTCGACGATGACGGGCCTCGCCGTCTTCTGCTTCGCCACCGCGCCGAACGGTGACCTGATCGTCGGCGGGAACTTCACAGGCCTGGGCGGCGTCGCGGCGAACTATGTGATCCGATGGGACGGGACGAACTGGTCCGCGCTCGGCGCCGGCGTCGATTCGCTGGTCCGCGCCGCGGCGGTGATGCCGAACGGCGACGTGATTATCGGCGGGCAGTTCATCACCGCCGGAGGTTTGACGGTGAACCGGCTCGCGCGATGGAACGGCGCGCAGTGGAGCGGCTTCGGGGACGGCTGCGACAACACCGTGTTCGCCGTGATTCCCTGGGATTCGAACGGGACGGGGCCCCGGGGCACGGACATCGTCATTGGCGGCGATTTCACCGCGCTCGGTCCGGACTTCATCCGAAATCTCGCGCGGTGGAACGGGTCCGAATGGGACGATATCAGCGGCGATTTCAACAACACCGTTCGCGCGCTGCTCGCGTGGCAACCCACGGCGCTGAGCAACGAGCTCGCGGCGGGCGGGACGTTCATGCCGTCCACGGAGATCCCGTCGTCCTTCTTTGCGCGCTACGCGCCGGGCGAACGGCCCGAGTTCGCGTCTCCGCCCGGTGAGGCGAGCGCACCGGAGTTCTCAACAGCGATGCTCTCGGCGACGCCGGCCGTGGGGACCGGCATCGAGCCGATTGTCTTCTCGTGGATGCGCGAGGGGGTGCCGGTGAACGACGGACCGGGCGGCGCGTCACCCGGTGGTGGGACGGTCTCCGGCGCGTCGGGTGTGCTCGCACCGGGCCAGCCGGCGGTGCTGCACATCAGCGCCGTGCGGGCATCGGACGAGGGTTTCTATAGCTGCGTGATCACGAACTCGTGCCGCGGACTGACCAGTCCCTCGGCGCACCTCGCCGTGACCCCGGCGTGCCCGGGCGATACGGACGGGAGCGGCACGGTGGGGCTCGCGGACATCGCGTCCGTCATCCAATGCTGGAACCAGCCGGCGAGCTGCAACGCGGCGGCGGACATCGATCACGACAACACGATCGGCCTGGGCGACATCGCGGTGATCATCCAACAATGGGGACACGTGTGCCCGTGAGCGCGGCACCGCGTTGAGATGCGAGAGAGCGGTTACTTCTTGTCGCCCGAAAGCACAGTCTTGAGAAAACCATCGATGGCGTCGTCGGTTTGCTTAGGCTGGTCGATCATGACCATCTCGAGCGAGCGGTTGATGAACGCCCAGTGGGCCTTGGGCGCGCCGGCCATCAGGGGGCGCCATTCCATCTCGTTCGACTGCGGCAGGTCGATCGCCCGGGAAACTTCGGAAGCGACGACCATGAGGATCGGCGCCTTGATCGCGGAAACTTCGCCCGTGAGGTCCTCGGCGAGGTACTCGAAGAAGTAGCGCGTATAGACGGGACGCGGCGCCTTGCGGAGCATCGCCAGGATGCCTTTGGCACGCTCCTTATCCATCGTGACGCCCTGCGCGAAGTGCTGGACTTCGAAGTCGAAGGCGCCGTCGGACATGGTCTCGTACATCTTGCCGCCGGTGGCGCTGATGAACGCGGCGCGCTGGGGCTTGGTTTCGACGGGCATCTTCGCGCCCGGGAATGGGAACGCGGGGTACCCGTGGATGTCGATGACCGCGCCGGGGCGGTCGGGATGGTGCGCACCGATGCGGAGGGCGAGCAGGCCGCCCAGGCCCTGGCCGACGATGACGGGCTTTTCGATCTTACGTTCGTCGAGGAGTTGGACGACGGCCCACTCGGCGTTGTCGAGCCAGGCGAGATCGGCGAAGGTCGAGCCGGGTTTCACGGCGGGCGCGTCGGTGCCGGCGAAACCCGGGAGCGTGACCGCGAGCATGGTGTAGCGGTCGGCGTTGCGGGTCATGAAGTCGTCCCAGATGGACCAGTCGCAGCCGTGACCAGGGATGAGGATCATCGTGAGGGGCCCCTTGCCGCGGGTCTCGACGTGGGCGAGGGGCGCGGTGTCGGGTTTGCCGGGCTGGGGTTTCGGCTGCAGGCGTTCGTCGCGCATGGTCTGCGGCGGCGTGTAGTTGTCGGCGGGCGCGACGGGCTCTTTGATGACCGGCGATGAAGCGGGCGCGGGCTGCTGCACAGGCTGCGCGCTCAGAAACGGCGCGAGCAGCGCCGAGATCAAACCAGTCGTTGCAACAAAACACGATGAGGAAAGGCGCATCAAGGATGCTCCGGTGGAAGGTTCTCGGGAGTTATTCGCTGTTCGGGCCGCGGCGATCGGGTGATTACTTGCCGGAAGTCGCGGGCGCGCGGCCCGGCACCGATGTCGCGGGCGGCTTGTCGTTGAGAGGCTTGTTCTCGAGGTAATCCTTCAGCATATTGTCGAAGAAGTCGGCGTCGTCATCGATGAGAAGGCGGCGGGAACCTTCGAAGAAGACGAGACGCTGGCGGGCGGCGTCCTTGACGAAGCCACGCCAGAAGGATCGGACGCCGGCACGGGTCACGACCGGCGGGGTTTCTTCAGGCGGCGTCGGAGCGACGAAAAGAACGGGCGTGGTCAGCGATGTCATCTCCGCGCTGATATCCACCGCCATGACTTCGGAAAGATACGTGACCCGGACGGTTCTCGGGACGCGCACGACCATGTCACCGAACTTCGATGCTTTCCGCTCGTCTGTCGTCCAGGAGGTCACGACCTTGCGGTGCTGCTCGAGGAGCGCCTCCTCCGGGACCTGCTCCAGATTCCGCCTGAACTGAGTCTCGACGGCATTGCGGCGAAACTCGGGCGGGAGCGACGCGGAGCCCATTGGGCCCAGAGGCAGGGCGGGGGGCGCGTCGATGGTGACTACGCTGCGAAAAGTGTCAGGGGAACGAAGCGCGGCGAGGAGCGCGACATAGCCGCCCAGGAACTGGCCGATGACGACCGGCTTCTCGAGCTTGCGATCGCGGACGAGATCGAGAATCGCCCGGGCCCCGTTGTGCAGCCAGAGCGCGTCGCCCGCTTGCGCGCCGACGGGCAAGGGCGGCGGCTCGCTGCCACCGAAGCCCGGAAGAGTGACGGCGAACATGGTGTAGTCGCTCTTGTGGCGATCCATGAAGGGCTGCCACATGGTCCAGTCGAGGCCCCAGTCGGAAACCAGACTGAGAGCGACCGGGCCATTTCCGACCGCCTCAACATGGGCGAACGGGGTCACCGCCTCGAGCTTGGGCGGGACTCGCGGCGCACCGGGCTGGCCCGCCGGTGCGGGCGCCGGGGA
>DASZQL010000129.1:0-8802 GCA_035549675.1 Phycisphaerales bacterium
GAAGCTCGATGCCGAGCAGGCCGCCCACGACGCCGAGTTCCTCCGGCGCGAGATCGACAAGCTGGGTCACGTGAACCTCGACGCCATCGACGAGGAAACCCAACTCGCGACCCGCAACGACGAACTCATCGCCCAGGTCGCCGACATCGACGCCGCCGTCGCGCAGCTCACGCAGCTCATCGAACGCCTCAATACCGCGAGCGTCTCTCGCTTCAAGCAGGTCTTCGAGACGATCACCGAGAACTTCTCGGGCAAGGACGGCATGTTCCGCCGCCTCTTCGGCGGCGGGCAGGCGCAGATCCGACTCATCCCCGACGCCGAAACGGGCGAGGTCGATTGGCTCGAGTCGGGCGTCGAGGTGATGGCGAAGCCGCCGGGCAAGGAGCCCCGCAGCATCAGCCAGCTCTCGGGCGGCGAGAAGACCATGACCGCCGTCGCGCTGCTCATGGCGATCTTCCAGAGCAAGCCCTCGCCCTTCTGCATCCTCGACGAAGTCGACGCCGCCCTCGACGAGAGCAACGTCGAGCGGTTCAACGGCGTGGTCCGCAAGTTCCTCGACCGCTGCCACTTCATTGTCATCACCCACAACAAACGCACCATGCAGCACGCCGACCAGCTCTACGGCGTCACCATGCAGGAACGCGGCGTCTCCAAGCGGGTCACCGTCAAGCTCGAAGACATCGGCGACCACGGCCAGATCAAGCACGCCCCGGCAACGGGCGCGCCGGCGGAGGTTTTGCCGCCGCCTCCCGTCGCATCGGAATCCGTGCCCGCAGCGCCCGACACGAAGCCGGCATCGCCCAAGCGCTCGCTCCGCAAGCAGCTCGCGGAGATGCGCACCGCGTCCTCGCCGGTCGCAATGTCGTCCAACGGCGATGCTGGCGCGCATCAGAACTAACTGACTCGAAGTTCCTCGTAGCGGCCGGCGCCCCCGCCGGCCGGACGTCGACCTACGGCCTGCGAGGGCGCAGGCCGCTACATCCTCGCGATCAAAAACAAACAGGCCGCTCTCCCTCGAGCGGCCCATATTGAACTCAGTTGTAACGATGGGTTTATTCGTACCCGCCGCCGCCACCACCAGCGGGACCGCGATCGCCGCCGCGCCCACCGCGCGGGCCTTTCCCATCCTTCTTCGCGTCGAGCTTCGACTTCGGCGGCAGACCCATCTTGAGGATCTGCACGCGCTTGATCGACTTCCGCATGGCGCGACGGCGACGCTCGGAGGGCTTCTCGAAGAAGGCCTTGCGCTTGATGTCCTTGGTCAAGCCCTCTTTTTCGCAAAGCTTCTTGAAGCGACGGAGCATCCCTTCGCTGGATTCACCCGTCCTCGATTTGATCCGGATCGCCATCGCGCATCTACCCTTTCAAGACCCTTCCGGCGGTGCCACCGAATTGGGCCGACGAGTATGCCCGAATGGGCCCCATTTCGCAAGCCTCGGAAATAGCAGGGTTTCTCATCTCGTTCACTCAGACGCCCGGTCGCTTCGCGGCGGACCGTCGGAGCTCATCGAGTTGGGCCGTCATTTCCTCAATACGCGCCTTGAGATCATTCGCCGCGGCGCCATGCGCGGTTGATCCCGCGCCACGGGCTTCCGCGGCCGTGGGCGGATGCCCGTGTTCATGCCCCCCCATTCCCGGCCAAGCGAAAGGCCACGTGCCCGCGCCGGCGACCCCGGAAACACCGGGAATTCCGCCCATCCCAACCGCCCCCCCCATCCCCGGCATCGCCGCGAACATCGATTGGAACATCTGCTGCATCGCCTGCGCAAAGAACGAACGGAGCATGGTTTCACTGCTCCGGAGCATGAGGTGCATGACTTCTGCGGGCAGCGCCGCGAGTTTCGTGGGATCCCGTTCGATCATGAGTTGCAAAAGAACCTGGCTCGTGATGTCATGCCCCGTGGCGCTGTCGGTGATCTGCACCGTCGCCCCGGACACCACCATGTCGTACAGCTCCTCCTGCGTCACATGGCGGCTGTGCGTCCGGTCGTACAGGCGGCGGTTGGGGTAGCGGCTGATCTGGATGATTGGACCCGCCATCAACGTTTTTCCTTTTGCGAACGCGCCATCAAGTCTAGATCAACAATCGGCCAAACCCGCTCGCGTTCGATGTGAATCGCTTGCCACGGCGTCAAATTGCCGAAATAACCGTATTTGTGCAAACGCACAAAATCATATTGACAATGCACAAAATAGACGATACTCTTTCCATACGAATCCAACCCGCCTCCGCGGCGGACCACCGCATTTTCAGGAGATCCAGACCATGGCGACCACGACCCCGAACAGCAACGGCACCTGCAAGACCGACACCTGCACCACCAACACCTTCGGCGCCTTCGCCGATTGCATGAGCGAATCGCTCCGCGCCGGCTTCGACATGAACCGCCGCGTCTTCGAGGCGTGGAACAAGACCTGGGCCACCCCGACCCAGCCCTTCAACCCCACCCGCTCCATGGCCCGCTGGACCGGCTTCGTCACCGGCATGACCGAGCAGACCACCCGCGCCATGACCGAGATGACCTCGCTCATGACCGAGCAGACCAAGGTCGCCACCACGATGACCGAGCGGATGACCAAGACCTTCACCGGCATGGTCGCGACGCCGACCACCGGCACGATGCCGACCGAGACCCGCGAGATCGTCACCGAGGCGATCGATGCGACCGCGAAGAACACCGAGCGCCTCACCCGCATGGGCCTCGCGAACTTCCAGAAGGTCACCGGCCTCGTCGAGGAAGCCTGCGAGACCGCCTGCGCCTAAGACCTGACGACTCTCTCCGCGGCCCGGGAGCGCTCTAACTCTTCCCGGGCCGCGACTAATTCCGCCGCATTGCTACGTTTTCCTGCCCGGCGCCCCGCGCCGGGCGATTTCACAAACCGCCCCGCTCTGGGAATCCGACTCCATGGCCGAGCAACCTCACAACCAACAGCCCCCCGCTACCGACCCTGTAACCGCCTTCTGGCGTGACGTGTGGGCAAAGATGGCTCCCGCCGCTCCCACCGGCTTTCCGGGCATGGGCTCGGTTCCGGGCGCGGCTCCTATGCCGAGCTTTAATCCCTTCATGACGCCCGACATGGCGAAGCGGATGCAATCCGCCTTCTTCGACGCCATGGCCCAGTCCGCCGAGCAGTTCATGCGCTCGCCGCAGTTCCTCGACTCGATGAAGAAGTCGATGGACCAGGCCCTGCAGTTCCGCCGGCAGATGGACGACTTCCTCAAGCTCAACATGGCCGAGTCCTTCGAGGCGGCAACGGGTGGCGCGAACGCCGAGCTCCTCGGCGCCATCCGCCACCTCGAGCGCACGGTCACCGGCCGTCTTGATGAACTCAACGATCGCGTCGACAACCTCGAAGGCAAGGGCAAGCCCGCCACTCCGTCATCCCCCGCTTCCAACTCCAAACGCTCTCGCGCCTCGTCCAACCGTCGCTGATCCCTGAAACACCGAGCACTCAGCACTTTTCACTTTTAACACCCATGACATACAGCACGCCGACGCCCACCCCTCCGCCGATGCCCTTCCCGCTGCCGCCGATGCCGGACTTCTCCGCCATGCTCGGCGCCTGGCAGGGTGAGATGGATGCGTTCCAGCGCAAGCTCGCCGCGATGCCCAAGATCGCCGAGATCCTTTCGCGCACGAAGAAGGGCTGCACGCCGCACGATGTCGTCATGAGCGAGCCGCCGGTCCGCCTGCTCCGCTACCAGAGCGACGCCCCGAAGAAGCACGCGACGCCGGTGCTCTTCGTCTTCGCGCTCGTCAACAAGCCTTATGTCCTCGATCTCCTGCCGCACAAAAGCGTCGTCCGCCGCTTCCTCGAAGCCGGCTACGACGTGTGGATGATCGATTGGGGCACGCCCTCGCCGGGCGATGCGCAGAAGACCCTGCACGATTACGTCGAAGGCCACATGCACCAGATGGTGCAGCGCGTGCTCGAAGAAACCGGTCAGGACTCGCTCAACCTCGTCGGTTACTGCATGGGCGGCACGATGTCCGCCATGTACACCTCGCTGCACCAGGACCTCGTCCGCAACCTCGTCCTCATGGCGGCGCCGCTCGACTGGTCGACCGAGGATTCGCTCCTCATGACCTGGACGCGCCCCGAGAACTTCGACGTGGATGCCGTCGTCGACGCCTTCGGCCTTATCCCGCCGCAGTTCCTCGGCACCAGCTTCATGCTCCTCAAGCCCGTCGCCAACCTCTTCCAGAAGTGGACCGGCTTCTACGAGAAGATGGACGACGAGAAGTTCCTCGAAGAGTTCTTCGCGATGGAAGTCTGGAGCAACGACAACATCCCCATCGCCGGCGAGGTGTACCGCGACTTCGTCAAGTACGGCTTCCAGCAGAACCTCCTGCTGAAGGGCAAGTTCCCGCTCGGCCGCAAGAAGATCGACCTGGGCGAGATCACCTGCCCCGTGATGAACATCACCGCCGACTCCGACCACCTCGTGCACCCATGCCAGAGCACGCCGCTGAAGGAAGTCGTCGGCTCCGACGACTACAGCGAGATGTCGGTGAAGGCGGGGCACATCGGCCTCTCGGTCGGCTCCCGCGCCCACAAGGAGCTGTGGCCCAAGGTGTGCCAGTGGATGGCGGAGCGGAGCGACCCAATCGGGAAGTAACGGCGGAACGCAGAGGAATCAGAGAAGCGCCGAGTGACACAGAGAGATGCAGATGAGCGATTTTGCTTCAACACAGTTCTTCTCTTCTCCGCGGTTCTCCGATCCCTCTGCGACCTCTGCGTTGAAATCTTGAACCCCCGCGCCACGGTGCGCGTCATGTGTGAAGGGAGTTTCGAATGGACCTGTCGAATCGAACCGCGGTGGTGACCGGAGCCGCCAGCGGCATCGCGCGCGCCGTCTGCACCCAGCTCGGCCGCGAGGGCATCCGCGCCATCGCTTGCGTGGACTTCTCCGACAACCTTGCCGACGCCTGCCGCGAGATCAACGCGCAGCTCGGGCGTGAATGCCTGATCCCCTTCAAGGGCGACGTCACCGACCGCGCCTTCCGCCGCTCCGTCTTCGACGAAATGACCAAGCGGGTCGGCGGCGTGTCGATCTGCGTCCCCGCCGCGGGCATCGTCCGCGACGGCTTCGCGATCCGGCTCGACAAGGAAACCAAGAAGGCCTCGCTCTACGACCAGGATCTCTTCGAGAAGACCGTCGCCGTGAACCTCATCGCCGCGTCGTACTGGGCGATGGAGACGATGGCGAGCGTCGCCGAGCAGCGCGCCAAGAAGGGCCTCTCGAAGTGGACGCCCGATCAGGACCTCGAGGGCGCGATCGTCTTCATCGGCTCCATCTCGAGCGAGGGGAACAAGGGTCAGGTCTCGTACTCCTCGACGAAGGCGGGCCTCATCGGCGTCTGCTCGACGCTCGCCAAGGAGGCGATCTTCCAGGGCGTCCGCGTCGGGATCGTCCACCCCGGCTTCACCGACACCCCGATGGTCCGCAAGATGGATCCCAAGATCATCTCGGAGCACGTGCTACCCAACACCCAGCTCGGCCGCCTGCTCACGGCCGATGAGATCGCCGACGCGATCTGCTTCATGATCCGCAACCCGGCCGTCTCGGGCTCGATCTGGGCTGACGCGGGCTGGCACCCGCGGGCGTAAAACTCCGCTTGTGCGATGGGGATTTGCTCCGTAGCCTGCTCGGCGAAGGAGAGCTCGTCCATGCGCATCCGCCCCATCGTTGGTCTCTTTCTCCTCACCGCTCTGCTCGGGGGATTCCGACTTTCGGCCGCCCAAGCCGAACCGCTCCCGGCGGATAAGTCGGCGATGACCGAGGCTCAACTCGACCGCGGCCGCGTGGACTGGGCGAAGCGCAACATCGCCGAGCCGCTCAGCCGGTTCGCGCGCGACTGGAAGCCGACCGACCGCCATCTGAAGTTCATGGTCGATTCGTACCTGTGGGCCGATCGGATGTTCGCGGTCACCGATCGCGCTGCGACGCTGGCGGAGGCCGACGCCCTCCTGCGCGAGAAGCCGACAGACCCGTGGCTTCGCTGCGCCATCGCGAGAGAGCTGCTCATTGCGAAACGGGCGCCAGAGGCTTGGCCCCTCGTCGAGAATGGCGTACGCGACATCAAGGCCAGCGATTACCCCGCGTGGATTCAGTACTTCGTCGCGATGACCGCCGCGGAGATCGCCGAGCAGACGAGCCGGAACAACGAACGAAACGAGTCTCTCTCCTACGGGGCCGATCGCCTCGTTGCTTTCCTTGCAGCCGCCGAGATCGATCCGCGCGATGAGCGCTACTACTACATGTCCATCCGCCGGCCCGTCTATAAGTCGTTCCCGCCCGCCATCGCCGACAAGCTGGTCGAGCAAATCGCGGCGTTGAAAACCGGCAACGAGTGGCTCCGCGCCAACATCGTCTCCGAGATGGAGAGGGACATCGCCTGGAAGATCCGCGGCAACGGATTCGCCAACGAGGTTCGTCCCGATGCCTGGCCCGGTTTCGAAAAGCACCTCCGCGTCGCCCGCACCGCCGCGAAGCGCGCCCATTCGCTCCGCCCGGAGTACCCGGAAGCCGCCAACCGGATGATCGGCATCTCGCGAGCCATACCCGGACTGCCCGACCAGACGCCCCGTTACTGGTTCGATCAGTCCGTCAAGGCACAGTTCGACTACCACCCGGCATATTTCGAACTGCTGGTCACGCTCCGACCCCGATGGGGCGGTTCGCACGAAGAAATGTTCGACTTTGTCAACGAATGCGTCGCGACAGAGCGGTACGACACCCGCGTGCCCTATGTTCTTCTCTACGCGCTGGAACTGGCGGGCGACGATGTCGGCCGCAAGTTCGCCTTTCTTCGCGACAAGCCGGAGTTGGTCTCGACAACGACGGAGATGCTCGACCGCTATGTCACGGAATACTCCGACGAACTGAAGACGGCCGACAACCCATACCGGATCGCGATTCTGAAATACCGTTTGCTGACGCTGCGACCGCAGCGCGCCGCGATCGCGTGCTGGACCGAGGACTGGACCGCCGGGCGCGCCGCGCTCGACAAGACGGGACTCCAGGTGGACACCGAGAAAGCCGCGGAATGGGGATTCCGCCCCGAGTGCCTCATCGGTGACCTCGTGCTGTTCACCGGCCCGGCCGCCGTGCCCGCCCTCGCCGCGCGCCAGGCGCGGCACGACGATGACCCGCGTGGCATCAAGGATTCACTCGCCGAAGCAACCGCCGCGCTCGAGGCGGCGAAGGATCTCGATCCCAAACTCCGGCAAATCATGAGTGATTCGCTCATTCGCTGGCGGACCGAACCCTGGCGATAAGCACTCCGGCCGGAACGAGCGGTGAAGATTCTGCTTGGACGGGCGGCTGACGATTGATATGCTCGCGCCCGTAGGAAGGAGATGAGCATGCCGCCACTCGAAGGAAAAGTCGCGCTCGTCACGGGCGCCGGTCGTGGGATCGGTCGCGCCATTGCCCTGGCTTTGGCGCGCGACGGCGCCAACCTCGCGCTCAACTACTCGAGCAACGACAAGGCGGCGAACGAGGTCCGCGACGAGATCCGCGGCATGGGACGCAAGGCCGAGATCTTCCAGGCCAACGTCTCGAACGACGAAGAAAACCACCGCATGGGCCATCAGATCCAGGAAACCTTCGACCTGGTGCAGATCATCGTGAACAACGCCGGCATCACCCGCGATAAATCCTTCGCCAAGATGTCCGCGCCCGAATGGCAGGAAGTCATCGACGTCAACCTCACGGGCCCGGCGCTGATCACGCACCTCTTCATGCCCCGCATGGTCGAGAGCGGCTGGGGGCGCGTCATCAACATCTCCTCCGTGATCGGCCAGATGGGCAACTTCGGGCAGACGAACTACGCCGCTGCGAAGGGGGGCCTCATCGCCTTCACCAAATCCCTCGCCCGCGAAGTCGCGCGCAAGGGCGTCACCGTCAACTGCGTCGCGCCCGGCTTCATCAAAACCGATATGACCGCCAAGGTCCCCGACAAGGCGCTCAAGTGGATCGAAGACACGACCCCGATGGGCCGCCTTGGCGAGCCGGAAGAGATCGCCTCCGTCGTCGCCTACCTCGCCAGCCCCCCCGCGAGTTTCATCACGGGGCAGGAGATCGGCGTCAACGGCGGGTTGTACATGTAAGAGAGAGTTTCCGCTCCCGGCTTCCGGCTCCCGGTTTTCAACCTCCGACTCGCCCCTTCCAACTTCCGTCTTTCACCGCCGCGCCACCACGTACACCACGTTGTTCTCGTCGTTTAGCTCGCGGCCGTCGTTGACCGCCAGCGGCACGGGGTCGCCGTTCTCGTCGATCGCGCCGCCGTAGCTGTTGTGCACTTCCGTCGAGCGGAAGCCCGCCTCCGTCATCGCGTCGCGGAGTTCGGCGACGCTCCACAGCCGCCAGTCGTAGATGAAGGCGTTGCGCATCCGTTTGCCGCGGGGGAGCACGAAGTGAATCACGTTCTCGACGCGCCCCGTCAGCGGGTCGGCGGAGCGCTGCTCCCACTCGTAGTTGATGATGCCGTGCGCCGTACGGACTTTCTTTTTCTCGACGCCCCGCCGCCACGCGCCGGGGCCGAAATACAGGTCCGCGGCAAAGATCCCGCCGCGATTCAGCCGCGTGTGCGAGTTCTTCAGATATCGCAGCAGATCTGCCCGCTCGTGCAGCTCGCACACGGCGAAGTTGAACGCGGCGATGACGTCCGCTTCCGGGCGCGGGGGCGGCGGGCGCAGCACATCGCGCACGCGCCACGACATCCGCCGGAGCAGGCCGGGATCGAACGTCCCCGCCGCGGCGGCCTTGGCGTGCTCCATCGGCTCGCGGTCGCG
>DASZQL010000130.1:0-15921 GCA_035549675.1 Phycisphaerales bacterium
CGCTTCCGCGACGACCTGCTCCACCGCCGCCGTGTCCGGACCATGATCGACCGGCGCCTCCGCGGCCGCGGGCTTGTCCTCCTCGCCGGAAAGCTCCGTATCCAGACTCTGAATCGCCGCGCTCGCCTCAGCCGTCGGAGCCACTTTCTCCGGAATCTCCACCGCCGTCTCGCTCACCGGCTGACCCGGCGCCGCGGGCGCGCTCGCTGCCGATTCCGCGACCACCGGCGCGCTCGCCGCATCCGCCAATGCCGCCGCAACCCCCGGAGGCTGTTCAACCGCACCATCCGCCACGGCCGTCGGCTCGGCACCGGCCATGTCAGCCCCCGCCGTCACCGCCACCTTCGCCGCCGCTTCCGCCAGCGCCGACTCCAGCTCCGCCCCGAGCGCCGCGCCCGATTCCGCCGCCGCCCCGATCTCCGCCGCCTTCGCCTGCGCATCGGCGAGCATCGCATCGACTTCGACCTCGGTCGGCGCATCGCCCGGCACGGGCGCCTCCGACGCGCTCGGCGCAGCCGACGTGACCGGCTCGCTTTCCGTCGCGCCACCAATCGTCGCCACGACCGCCGGCTCCCCGGTCTCCACGTTCGCCGCGCCCAAAGTCGGTGCCGCCGCCTCTTCCGCCACCGCCGCCGCCTGCGCATCCGCGATCAGCGCATCCACGCCGGCATTCAGATCTTCCCCCAACGCCGGCGCAGCACCCGCCGGCGCCGAACCGGGAGACGCCGAGGCATCGGACGGGGTTGGAATAGGCGGCGTGGCCATGCAATAACTCAGCGCGCTCGACGGGCGCTCCACCATGATCGGAGTTCATCAGGGGAGACTCAAGGCCCATCAACCCGGTACGACCGAGAACCCGGCAGAATACGCCCGCCGTACCACTACAGGCCGCGGCTTTGAGCGGACTGTAGTGACCTTATCCAACCGCCGGGTGCTCTACCCAGGTCCCAGCACCCCGCGGCTCCCGGCCCGCCCGAAGTGCTTCGGGCAACCAACAACGATCGCCTCGGCCCGAAGCCCGCGAGCTACCCTCACCCCATGCACACCGTCTATTTGCCGGGCGACCCGCTCACCGGCGCCGGAACACCCATCCGCGTCACCGGCGACGAAGCCAAGCACGCCACCCGCGTCAAGCGCCTCGAGCCCGGCGAGCGCGTCCTCATCATGAACGGCCACGGCGTCATCATCACCGCCACCGTCGAAGAAGCCCGCCGCGAACTCATTCTCCGACCCGTCGACCGCACGGAAGTCCCACCCGACTCCCCACGCATCGAAGTCTGGAGCGCGACGCCCAAGGGCGACCGCCTCTCGACCATGATCGAGGGCCTCGCGCAGACCGGCTGCGCCGAATGGGTCGCCCTCGACACCAAGCTCGGCGTCGTCGAGCCCGGCGAGGGCAAGATCGAGCGCATCGCGCGCATCTCGTTGGAGGCGTGCAAACAGTCCCGCCGCGCCTGGCTCATGGAAACCGGGCGCAAGGCGACGTTCGACGATGCTCTCCGGAGCGACCAGACAACACCATCCGCGGACATCGTCTTGCTCGACGGCGCCGGCGAACCGCTCCGTCGATCCAGTGCCGATGCGGTCCGACTTCTCGTCGGTCCCGAGGGCGGCTGGACTGCTGACGAGCTCGATCGCGCGAAACAGGCCGGGGCGCGCATCGTTTCGGTCGGCCCGCACGTCATGAGGATCGAAACGGCCGCGGTCGCCGGGTGTGCGGTCGTGATGTGCCGCTGATTGTCAGTCCCCATTCCGAAGTCGCGCCGCCTTTTCGGGGTTCGCGATCTCCCACTCGATCCGTTTCACGGTCAGCTTCGCGGCTCGTGCGACCGCGGGATCGATGTGATTGACGTACGGGCGGATCGCGGGAAGCAACGGCCACCCCACATCGCCGAGCGACTCGATGCACCCGAGCAGACGGAGGCATTCTCTGGCATCTGCGCCTTCGAACAACGGAAGAATCACCGTTGGCGAGAGCAGACCTGATCGAACCAGGCTCGAATACATAGAGATGTCGAATGAGAGCGAGAATCCCCCACCATCGCGGTACCCCTGAAACCGCTTGAGAAAGATCGATTCCGCCCGCGATCTAGATCCGCCCAGTTGTGCGAAGACGACCAGCGCGTTGTCACCGATGTACGAATACATCGACCGCGAGAACGATTCCGCGAGCATCACCGCGTCGGGGCACTCGAGGCAGCTGGACTTCCAGTTGATGAGAGCGCTGTCCACCTGTAGGAACAAGTCGGGATTGATCTGCGCCTCTTCGAGAAGCAGAATCAGTGCGCGGCACGGCCGTTCTGCATCCCCTCCGATCTGTTCGTACGCGCCGAGGCATCCCCAATCCACGTCACGAGGAGATAGCTCGAAATTGGCTTCAAGCTTCGGCAGAAATCGCCGGCCCAACGATCCAAGCCCCTCGACCTTGCGCAGGTGCCCGGGCTCGCGCTCGATCATCTCCGCGAGAAACTCGACGGACCGCTCGCTCGGCGGGAACAGTGTCAGCGCTTCGACCAGCACGTCTCGCACGTTTTCATTGGGATCATCCGCAAGCCCCAGCAACGGGTCCCGGGCATCGATCTTGCCAGCCCAGCACACCGCGATAATGCCGGCCGCGAGCCAGCGGACCGAGGGATCGTCACTGCGCAGTCCCGCGATCGCCGCTCGGCCATAAGCGGGCGTATCCATTTCAAGCCGTGACAATCCGCGCAGGAAAGCGCATTGGTTGTCGCCGGGCATCGCCGGACCGGCATAGACCGCTGCGCTGACAACCGGCGTACCGGGTCGATCGCCCGAAGACGGAATCCGGTCACGCTCGCTGGCGGCGCGGGCTGGCACTTCACGAGGGGGCGCCAGCGCCGCTTGCAATACGGGACCCGCGCCCCTGCGAAGCTTCGCGAGCGCTTCCCGTCCATGTCCGCGAACGACCATCAGCGGGTCTGTCAGTGCGCCGAGGTATTTCGGAATCGCCGATCGCGCTTCCGGCGCGCACATCGACAAGAGATGGCCGGCGACGATCGATATTTGATTGACCTGATGATCCGTCAGGCGCCCAACGGCTCGAACGAAACGCTCTCCACCGACCTTTGAGGGCCGTAACGGCGTGATCCACGGCTCATCACGCCCAACGCGCTCCGAATACTCCTGTAGGTCACAGAGGATCATCAGAGCCTGCTGAACATCGGGCAGCGGCTCCTGGGCTTCGAGCGTGCGGGTGCACCTCCAAACCCACCACCACGATTCGATCGAGCGAAGTTCCCCCAGATTGGCTCGCGATTCGAGTTCCACGGCCAATCGATAATCACGTTCGAACGCGCCGATCAGAAACCAGTTGGGCATCGCGGCGATCCACCCGGCATTCGCCGCGTTAACGGAATATGCCCCTCCGACACCCGCAAGAGCCAATACGGAACCGATAGCTGCCCATCCCCACTGTCGCCTCGTTCTGAACAGCTGTTTCTCGCGCCGCGCCTCGTACCCGCACTCCGAGCACCGCGCGCCGGGCGTCGCCGAAAGGTCGTACCAGCACTTCGGGCACCGTCGCCGCCCGCGCGACCGGTCACGGAAGAGCGCCCACAGCAGCAGCGCCATCCCCATGACGGAAACGCACCACCCGACTGTCCACCAGAGCCATGCGGGCATGTCAAAAGACTACGCGACCCAACGTCTCGGCCTCGCGGCATGAATACTTCCCACCCACATTCCGGAACTGGCTCTATCATTGTCGCTCGTGGGGGGGGCAAAGGAGAGGACCACCATGAACAACTCATCCACCAGCCGCCGGTTCATCGGCCTGATCGCGATCGCCTGCGCCGCTTCCACAACCCTCGCCGCGAGCGGTGCCGCCCCCGCGCCCCAGCCCGTAAGCCCTTCCGGCGCGCCGGGACAAGCCGCAAGCCGCCTCGACAAGGACATCGCCCAGAAGGGCCGCGCCATGATGGCCAAGGCCATCGCCTGGCTCCGCACCCAACAGGACGAAAAGTCCGGCGGTTGGGCCATCAACCCCGACGCCAAGGCGATGCAGTTCCCCGCCATCACCGGCCTCGTCGTCAACGGCATGCTCCTCGACCCCTCCATCACCCGCGACGACCCCGCCGTTGCCAAGGGCGTCAAGTACATCCTCTCCATGCAGCAGCCCGACGGCGGCATCTACGACCGCCAACTCCAGAGTTACAACACCGCCATCTGCATCTCCGCGCTGACCCGCGCCGGCGGCGACGAGGCCCACGCCGCCGCCGACAAGGCCCTGAAGTTCCTCCGCACCCTCCAGTACGGCGAGGACGCCATGGAGGGCGGCAAGGAAACCATGCGCGTCACCCGCGACCACCCCTTCTACGGCGGCGTGGGCTACGGCGGCGGCGGCCGCCCCGACAACTCCAATCTCAACTTCTTCCTCACCGCGCTCCAGGACGCCGGCGTCGATTGCAAGGACCCCGCCGTCCAGCGCGCCATGGTCTTCCTCTCACGCACCCAGATGCTCGGCACCGTCAACGACCAGGACTACGCCAAGGGCTCCAAGCAGGGCGGCTTCATCTACGCCACCTCGCCCAACAAGGACAACGTCGGGCGGGGCGAGAGCAAGGCCGACACCATTGAGGAGACGATGGACGACGGAACGAAAGTCTCCCGCCTCCGCGCCTACGGCTCGATGACCTACGCCGGCTTCAAGAGCTACCTCTACGCCCAGCTCCCGCGCGATGACGAACGCGTCAAAGCCGCGTACGACTGGATCAAGCACAACTACACACTCGACGAGAACCCCGGCGCGGGGGTCCACGGCATGTACTACTTCTACGTCACCTTTTCGCGCGCGATGGACGCGCTCGGCGAGCCGTCGCTCGTCGCTGCGCCCCCCGAGAGCACCGAGGCGAAAGAGCGCTTCTGGGCCGTCGATCTGATCAACAAGCTTTCAACGCTCCAAAATGAGGACGGCAGCTTCAAAAGCCTCGACAACCGCTGGATGGAGAACAACCCGGTGCTCATCACGGCCTACTCGGTGATTGCGCTGGGTCACGCGGCGGAATAACCCAGCGCGATACCCTGGCGCCCGATGTCCTCCTCCAGCGGCCCGCACCAACCCATCGCCCTCATCACCGGCGCTTCTTCCGGCATCGGCCTCGCCGCCGCCGAGCACTTCGCGCGCCGAGGGTGGCGGACGATTCTCGTCGCCCGCCGCGAGCAAGAGCTCTCTCGCCTCGCGAGCGAACTCTCTTCGAGCGCCCCCTCGTTCCCCATCGTCCTCGACGTCACCGACGACGACCGCCTCGACGCCGCGGTGCGCGACGTCCTCGACCGCTTCGGCGCCCCCGACGCACTCATCAATAACGCCGGTTCCAACGATTACATGCCCTTCCTGGACCTCTCGCTCGCGACGCACCGCGATATCTTCCGCGTGAACTACCACGCCCCGGCGCGGCTCATCTACCTCCTGCTCCCCGCCATGCTCCAGCGCCGCAAGGGCCACGTCATCAACATCACGTCGATGTCCGCCAAGATCGGGCCCTGGGGCCACTCGAGCTACGCCGCCGCGAAAGCCGCGCTCACCTCTCTCACACAGACCCTTGCCGCCGAGCACGAAGGCTCGGGCGTGTACTTCTCCTACCTCCACCCCGGCATCGTCCGCACGCCCTACTTCGAAAGCCCCGCCAACCGCCCCCTCTGGGATAAACAAAAACGCCGCGCCATCGAGCCCGACGCCGTCGCCCGTGCGATCGTGGGCCTCATCGACCGCCCCCGCCTCGAAGTCTGCGTCCCCGCCCACTTCCGCCTCATCGATTTCCTGACCGCCCTGAGCCCGACCATTGCGCATCGCATCGTGGCACGCTCCAGCCGAGTCGATCTGCCTCCCTCCTCAACACCGCCCCTGCCATAAGCGTGACCACTTCAGGTCGGGCCTCCGACATTGATCCCCGGAATCTCCTCCACCCGATCTTCTGCGTAGCCCACGGCCATCACTCCCACTCCGGAGCCCATTCGATGCAAATCCTCTGGTACCTCCTCATCGGCCTCCTCGCCGGGTTCCTCGCCGGGCTCATCATGAAGGGCCGCGGCTTCGGCCTCGTCGGCAATCTCATCGTCGGCGTCGTCGGCGCGGTCATCGGCGGCTTCGTCTTCGGCCTCCTGGGCCTCGCCGCCACCAGCCTCCTCGGCTCGCTCGTCACCGCTACCGTCGGCGCCGTGCTGCTCATCGCCCTCGCCAACTACCTCGCCAAACGCCGCACCGCCTGAAAGTGGCCCGACACCCTGTGCCGAGGTCACGCTTGCATAAAACGCGACACCCAGGGAGCGTGCTCTTCCGCCCCCTCTCCCTCTGGGAGAGGGCCGGGGTGAGGGCTTCCTTCTTCTACCTCTTCTCCAAACTCTTTGTCTTGTACCGAGCAAGGGAGTTGCAGAGGGCGGCACGCCCCTCTGCGTCCGCGCAATAAAAAAACGCCCAGCACAAAAGAACAACCGCGATCAGAATCTCTCCGGACCGCGGCTTCATTTCACTCAACGGCTGATTCGATTCAGTTCGTGCCCGACAGCCGTCGGAGCTGCTCGCGCTGGATCGTCGCGCTCATCTGCTTGAGCCCCTCGACCAGCGTGCCGCCCGACTTCGTGTCCATCCCGTGCAGGCCGTAGCGGAACTTGCCGGGCAGCATCTCGCGCACGCCGTGCACCGCCGCCTTGCCCTGGTACACCTTGCCGCGGAAATCGATCATCACGTCGAGCGTCTTGCCCAGCGGGTGCTGCTTCGACGACATCGCCGAGAACCCCGTCGCGCTGACATCGACGACCTGGCACCCGGACTCGTTCCCGATGATCGCCGTCTGGTTCAACGCCGCCATCGACACACGGAAGCACTGGCGGCTCTCCGCCGAGACCGCGTCGCCCGAAGGCCGGCACCCGATCACCATCCCCGACTCACCCGGCATCACCGCCTCGAGCCGCGCCACCTGCTGCATGAACTCGCGGGTGCCCTGGTAGAAGAGCAGGATGTCCTCGCCCAGCTCGAACGCCGGGCCCTGGCCCTCCACGCGGACCGTGAGCGCCCCGTTGTTCACGTCAAGAACGGTCGCCGGATGGAGCACCCGGTGAGCGCTCTGGTTCGGCACGTTGAGAAAAACACCCATGTCGGCTCGGAACATGACGGCACACCTCCTTGCGCGCCGGCGCCAAACGCCGGGCCTGAACACCTCACATTTCGGCACTTTGCAACCCCCGCGCCAGCACCCCCGCGCCACGATCCCGCGCACGAGCCGCTACCGGACTCACCCGATCCGGGCGATCCGCATCGCCATTCAGTTTTCACAAGTCCGATAGAACCCCGCCGACTCCGGCGCGCCCCGCTACTCCCTCCCCCGATTCCGATCGGGGGAGGTGTCGCACGCCGTGTGACGGAGGGGGGGTTCCTCCTCCCGCAGCCCTCACTTCTTCTTCTTCGAGACCTTTTTCTTGGCGGCTTTCTTCTTCACCGCCGCACCCGGCGCCTTCGCCCCTCGCCCGGGCGCCTTCCCACCCGTCCCCTTCCCCATCTTTGCCATCGCGTCCTCATAAAAATCGACGTACTTCTTCGCCGTCACCCGCTTGATCGTTTTCCCGATCACGTCGAGCGCGAGATCCTCCGCCTTCTTAAATCGAACGCACGCCTTCCCCATGTCAAGCTTCTTGCCCGTCTCTTCCCACGCCTCGCGGAACTCGTCGCCCAAGGGCCCGCCGTAGACGCACATCAGGTACAGCGACAGGTGGTTCTTCTGCGACGCCAGCCCCGCGAAAGGCAACGGCTGCTTCGGGTCACAGTGGTACCCCGCCGGGAAGACGCTGTGCGGCACGTAGTACCCGATCATCCCGTACTGCATGCCCTCCTCGATCAGCGGATCGAGGTTGTCGCGCACGACCTTCCGCACCGCCTCGATCTCCTTCCGGCGATCATCGGGGAGCGACGCGAGGTAGTCCTTGACGCTGGTGGCTTTGCTCTGCATGGCGCTAGTCTATTTCGTGCTTTCCCTCCACGCGCTCGTGCGGCATTGCCTTGCCTATCTCCGTGTTTCTCTGCATTCAACCTCCAGCAAAATAAAACGGCCCCGCGCGAGCGCGGAGCCGTTTGAGAATCAGATTCAGCAACGCGAAACGGTCAGTTCCGCCGACGGCGCATCGCCGCGACGCCGCCCAGGCCCATGAGCGCCACCGCGCCTGGAGTGGGGACCAGCGTCAGGAATCCGCGGATCTCGCCGCCCGGGAACGCGGACGAGTGGATGTTGAGGTACGCCCGTCCCTCGGCGATCGCCTGGAACAGGTCGGCCTCCGCCGTCGCCGTCGTCCCGCCGTGCGCCGTGACGTACGACGGGTTGTAGCTCGACGCGAGCGTCATGTCGAGCAGGTTGTCATACGAGCCCGACGTGACGCCCAGCGGGAAGCCGGCGAACGTCGGGGTCGTCGTGGCGACGCCGGCCGTGCCCGTGCCCGGCACCGTCGTCGCCGCGTGGATGTGCGACGCGGTGGTGCCGGCGACCAGCCCGCTGAAGCTCACTTCAACGCGCATCGTGTGCGCGGCGGTGTCCACCGTCACTGTCGTCGTGCCGACGCCGGGCGAACCGTTGGGCGGCGACTCGCTGGGCCCGTCCAGATTCGCCCCGTACACGATGATCGCGCCCTGAGACGCACCGGCCGCGAGCGCGACCAGCGCCGCCGGGAGAAGCCCGGCCTTGATCGAACCTCGGATGCTCATGAACTTCCTCCTTTCCAAAGTCAAAGTCGATCCCCATTCTGTACGCAACCGCGCATCAACGCGGTGTCACTCACAACTCGCCCCCCAGTTCTGCACCACCACCGCGATGTCGCCCAGGCCAATCTCGTGGCTCCCGTCCTGGTCCGCGGCGTGGTTGCAATGATCTTCTTCGCCCCAGCACTGGATGATCGCCGCGATGTCCGAAAGCCCGACGCCCTGGTCGCCGTCGATATCTCCCGGGCACGCCGGTGTCGCGACGAAGGTCAGCGTGATCGGGTCGCTGTCGGCGTGGATGCCGTTCACGTCGTGCAGCTTCACGACGAGGCTCCTGACCGTTCCGGGCGAGCCATGCGGGATGTTGTAGACGGGGTGAATGTCGAAGACCGGGGGCCCGAGGTAGGCCATCTGCCCGGGGACCATCGGTGTCAGGCCGTAATACAGGCGCAGGCCGGACTGCACGCTCACCAGCTCGAACCGCAGGTCCGAGCCCTTGTCGAGCATATACAGGTCCTCGTCGAGATCGTCGAAAATCACCGCCGCGAAGCCGAGCTCGCCGGTCGCGTACCCCTCGAACTCAGGCAGTTGCGAAGTCGGAAGCGGGAAGGGCTGCGGCACCTCGATGTGTGCCGCCAGCTGACCGTTCGCGCGCCGGCCCACGTCGATGCCGTCGCGCGCGCTCGCGAACGATGCCAGCGATATCGCGGAAAGCACAATGATCCCGGCATGACGGCCGAGCGTGTTCACCCGATATGCAACCACCGTGATCTCCTCCTCCCTGACCCACACCAGCACTTCTTCACCAATACCACCGCGCGACAGCAGATCAAAGCCCTTCCACGCGGCTTCGTCTCAAATGCAACACGGCCGAATTTGGGCGTTCAATACTGTTTTCGGGATGGGCGCGGCCGCTTAGGCCTTCTGACGCCAAGGCGTCGTGTTCCTACAGCTTCCCAAGGAGGTTCTCGACGATCGCGCGGGTCGCGCCCCGCAGGCGCGCCGTCCCGTCGTGATGCAACTCGATCACGATCGGCGTCTCCATCGCGGCGACCGTCAGGCTATGCGCGGGGTGTTCGCCCCCGCTCGCCAGCGCCGCGGCGAACACCCGCACGATGTGCCTCGACTTCGGCGGCACGACGCTCGGGTCCCGCGGGTTCTGCTGTACGCTCGCCTCGGCATCGATTTCCAGCCACGCCGCGTCCTTGGCGAGATCGAACGCGCACAGGTCCAGCACCGGCCGCCACGTGGTGAACGGGATGAGCGCCAACTCCCCGAGGTGCGCCCTTTTCAAGAGGCAATCGATCGAACTCGCCACGGCCTCCCTTGGCACCTCGATCCGCCGATCTGCGCCGGCGCCGCTCCCGGCGGGGCCGAAGGCGGCCACGAACCCTTCCGGCGATTCCGTGCCCGGCAACCGCAACGTGTAACGAACACCCTCGCCTTCGCGGCGTTCGACGATCCCGCGATCGCGGAGCGTGCGGGAGACCACCGAGTATGGGAGAAACTCCACGGCGGTATTGCCCGTTGGTGAAAGCCGCACCACGCGGCAACGGGCCCATCGACTGTATCGGCCTCACCCCGTCCACTTCAACACCCCGGACCCGTTCCGCCGTCGAACCCCTCCCCCGCCTATTCATATTGATGATCCCCGTCCCGGCTCCCATACTTCGCCCCGTGGCCATCCCGACCCTTGATTCCGGCAACTCCGTCGAACGCTCCCGGGCGGAGGGCGAAGCCGCCGCCGCGGTGCGGGACGGCCGGCTCGTCATCCTCCCGACGGAGACGGTCTATGGCGTCGCGGCGAGCGCGATCTCTCCGTCCGCGCTCGACACTCTCTGGCGGGTTTCCGGCGCCGCGGAGCGCTCCGCGCTGGCCTGGCATGCCCCTGACCCCATCTCCTTGACCGAAGTCCTCGGGGTCACGCGCCCGCAGCACCGCCACCTCATTTCAAAACTCGCGCCCGGCCCGGTGACCTTTGAAGTGTTGATGGACGAGGCGGCCCGCGCGCGCGCGCGAGATCAACTCGGGATTCCGCCCGGCGTGCTCGACACCGCGCGGGGCATCCTGGCGCGGGTCCCGGCGCCCGCCGTCACTCGGGCGGTGCTCGCGCGGCTGTGGGAAGAGCGCCTCCCGGTCGTCATGATCGGCGCCGGGACGGAGATCCCCGGCGGAAGCGGGAAGCGCGGCCCCGCCGGCGCCCGAGACGTCGAGGAAGCCGCCCGCTGGCTCGAACGCGCCGGGATGTCGAGCGAGGTCGCGCTCGCCGTCAAGGGGCCACGCGCCCGCGGCGCGCGCTCGACGCTCGTCGCGCTGGGGCCGTCCGACCGGTACGAGGTGGTGCGCGAGGGCGGGCTGGAAGCGAGATTCATCGATCGCGCCGCGCAGCGAATCATTCTCTTCGTCTGCTCTGGTAATACGTGCCGCAGCCCGATGGCCGCGGCGATCGCGCGCCACCTGCTCGCGGGACGCGCGGGCGAGTCGTTCACGATCATCAAGTCCGCCGGCACATCCGCGTCGTCCGGCTCACCGGTCACCGACGAGTCCGTTGAATCGCTCCGCAAGCTCGGGATCAACCTCGGCCCGCACCGCTCGACGCCGCTGACCCGCGAACTGATCGCGGAAGCGGACGCGATCTTTACGATGACCTCGGCGCACCTCGCCTCCGTGAACCGCCTGGACCCGGAATCCGCGGGGAAGGCCGAGCTGCTCGATCCCGGGGGGGACATCCCCGACCCCATCGGCGGCCCCCAACATCTGTACGATGAAACGGCGTTGCGGCTCCGCGACGCGGTCGGATCGCGCCTCGATGAAATCCTCCGAAAGGACGAGGACGAATGAACATCATCATCGGCGCGGACCACCGGGGCTCGGAGGCGGCGACCCGCCTGGCGGAGAAGCTCCGCACCCTGAGTCACCACGTCGAGCTCGTCGTGCCGCAGCAGGGCCAGGCCGCGGACTATCCCGACCCCGCCTATGTGGTGGGCCAGGCCGTCTCCGATGGCCGGATGGAAATCGGCGTGCTCATCGATGGCTCGGGCGTCGGGATGTGCATGGCGGCGAACAAGGTCAAGGGCGTCCGCGCCGCACCGGTCCACGATGAAGTGACCGCCGAGGTCAGTCGCGCCCACATCGACGCGAATGTGATTTGCTTGTCCGCCGACCTTCTCGGCCTGCGGCTCATGGAAAAGATCATCGATCTGTTCCTCAAGACCACCTTCCAGGGCGGCCGGCACGCACGCCGGCTCGAAAAGATCCGCGCGATCGAAGAAGGACAAGACCCGCGCGGCCTCGCGCCGCCCGGCAGCATGTTCGAATCCACAGGCTGAGACGCTGGCCCGCGCGATAGGCTTCCGTCATGTCCCGCTCCCTGTATGCCCGGCTCGCGCGCCGCTTCGGTGATGAACGGGCCCGTCGCGACCGGCGCGAGTTCCTGAAGTCCGCGGCTCTCACCGCCGCGGGCCTGGCGATCGGTTCGGCTCTGCCGTCGTGCCGCAGCGCGCCGCGAACAGACGATGAAAAGGAAGCCGGGCGGGGTCGTCGGGTGGTGGTCATCGGCGCGGGGCTCGCCGGGCTCGCGTGCGCCGAGCGCCTCGCGGCCCAGAAGTTCAGCGTCGCCGTGCTCGAGGCCCGCTCGCGCATCGGCGGCCGCGTGCTCACGATGCGTGACTTTCCCGAAGGCCGCACGCGCGTCGTCGAGGCCGGAGGCGAGTTCATCGGCTCCAACCACCCCAACTGGCTCCGCCTCGCGCAGCGGTTCGGCATTCCACTTCGCGAGATCGAGGGGGATGACGATCCGCGCATCATGCTGGGCGGGCGCGTGCTTCCCGATTCCGAAGCCCGGTCGCTCTATCTCGAAATGAAGAAGCACTTCGCCGCGCTCAACGAGCAGGCGAGGAAAATCGACCCACGCGCTCCGTGGGAAGCCGCCGACGCGACAGCGCTCGACGGCTGGCCGACGGACCAGTGGATCCGCCGGCTCGACGCGAGCGACCTGTGCAAGCGCGCGATCGCGGCCCAGTTCACAACCGACAACGGCGTGCTCCCGCGCGACCAGAGCTTCCTCGCCAACCTCGCCATGATCGCCGGTGGGGGATTCGAAGACTTCTGGGAGCACTCCGAGGACTTCCGCGGCTCCGGCGGCAACGACCGGCTCGCGGAGAAACTCGCCGCGGCCCTGCCGCAGGGCTCGCTCCGACTGAACATGCCGGTCGGTCGACTCATCGTCCACGATGACAACATCGAAGTACGCGGCAGCCGAGGTGGTCGGCTCACCGGCGACCATGTCGTTCTCGCGGTCCCGCCGAGCGTCTGGCGCTCGATCGAGTTCGATCCGCCGATGCCGGAGTCGCTCTCGCCGCAGATGGGCCGGTCGGTCAAGGGGTTGTTCCAGCTCAGCCGCCGAATGTGGCCCAGCGCCGACACCATGACCGACGGCGAGATCGGCATGACGTGGGAGGCGACCGAAGGCCAGGTGGGCGACGAGAACCCGGTGCTGACCGCTTTCACCAGCGGTCCGATGACCGATGCGATCCGCATGCGCCCGGGCCCGCGCCGGTCGCGGGCGTACCACCAGTCGATGGAGGAGCTCTTCCGCGGCTTCACGCGCGAGCTCATCGCCGATCGTTTCATCGACTGGCCTTCCGACGAATGGACCCGCGCGGGGTACAGCTTCCCCGCGCCGGGAGAGGTGACGTCGCTCGGCCCGGTGCTGCGCCGCGGCATCGCCCCAGCCGGAGGTGCATCGGCGCGCCTCCACTTCGCCGGCGAGCACTGCTGCCCAGCGTTCGTGGGATACATGGAGGGCGCCCTGACGAGCGGGATCGAAGCCGCCGAGCGCGTCGCGGCGACGTAACGCGGCCGCTAGCATTCCCACCATGGCCGCGCTGATCGCGCTTCTTGCTGCCTGGATTCTGCTGATCGTCTTCGCCGAATGGGCGCGCCATGCGCCGATCCGCAACGGCGATCTCCTCGGGCAGTCCCTATACCGCCTGGTCCAGCTGCACGTGCGGCTGGTGCACGGGCTGCGCGTCGAAGGACTCGAGAACGTCCCGGACCGGCAGGACCCGACCGACGACTCGCCGCTGGTCATCGTTTCGAACCACGCGGCCGGGATCGACCCGCTGCTGATCCAGGCGGCTCTGCCGTTCGAGGTGACGTGGATCATGGCGATCGACATGCGCGAGGCGTCGCTGGAGAGCCTGTGGTCGTACGCGAAGATCATCTTCGTCGACCGGCGCACGGGCGAATCCATGGGCCTGCGAGCCGCGCTCCGCGTGCTGAAATCCAACGGCGTCATCGGCGTGTTCCCGGAGGGTCACATCGAGCGGCCGGCGCGGGTGCTGCTCCCGTTCGAAAGCGGCGCGGGGCTGATCGTCGCCCGGTCGGGCGCCCGGGTCCTGCCGGTCGTCATCGAAGGCGCGCCGCTGACCGAGTCGGCGTGGGCGTCGTTGTTCATCCCGAGCCGCTCGCGCATCCGTTTCCTGCCGCCGATCGACTACGCCGCCGCGAAGATAAAGCCCGCCGACATCGCGCCGGACCTCCGCCACCGGTACGCGCAGGCCACGGGGTGGCCGATGACGAACAGGCGGTACGGGTTCGTGAACGGCGTGTGGGTCGAGCTCACGCATCCATAAGCGCCGCGTCCCGGCGCACCTCGTCGCCTCACGGAAATCTCGCGCGCAAGCCCGCGTTTGTGCCGCAATCTCATGGACTTGCGCGCCGCGATCCTTGCCTTCCGCGCTCCGCGCCGCACAATCCCCGCCGGCAGATCTGGCAAAAGGGGGGACTCATGGAGCACATTCCGACGAGCGGCTCGGCCCAAACGGGCGCCGACGCGCCTTCGACGTTCAAGAACTCTGCGCCCGAGAGCCGGCTGCCCCTCCCCGCGACCGACCCGGGGGCCTTCGCCATGCTCCTGAACGACTACCTCGACCCGGACACCACGCCCCGGGAGATCTTCGACGAATACGAGATCACCATCGCCGAGCTCGAGCGCTGGCTCGACCGCCCCGAGGTGGCCGAAGCGATCGAGCAGCGAGCCCGCTTCGAGCGCCGCCGCGCCATCGACTTCATGCGCACGTATCACGCCCGCGCCGCCGCCGCTCTCTGCAGCCGGCTCGAAGCCCCCGAGCTCTTCCCCGAGTCCGCACGCCGCGCGGGCGCCTTTCTCCTCCGACACCTCGCCAAGCTCGACACCCCGCCCAAATCAGTCGGGCATTGTCGAACGGCCCGAAGGGACGATCCACGCGCCACCCCAGCGCTCTCTTCAACTCGCACCGGCTCCGATTCAGATTCAAACGAAGCTTCTGTCTCTGTGCTCTCGGCGGTGAAATCTTCTCCCCTCACCCTCGCATCGACACGGCCGCCGCGAGAATCTCATCGGCCGAGCCCGAAGCCCCGTCCCCCAGCGCCCGCCGCACCAGTTCCGTCGCCGCCGCGCGGGACTCGCCCAGCCGCACCAAAGCGTCCTCCGCTTGCCGCGCCGCCTCGCTCATCGCCCCCGCTCTCGTCGTCTTCCCCTCAACCACTTCCGCCCCGCCGCCCGCGGCCCCGATCACGAACTCCTCCAGCTTCCCGTTCAACTCCGCGACCATCGTCTCCGCCAGCCGCTGACCGATCTCCGGTAGCGACCGCAAACCGCGCACATCTTTCGCCGCGATCATCCGCGCGAGCTCCCCCGGCGGCGCCGCCATCGCCCGCAGCGCCTTGCGGTTCCCGATCCCCTTCACCGTCGTGAACACCTCGAAAAACTTCCGCTCGGACCGAGACGCGAACCCGATCGTCCGCGGCAGCATCGACGCACCCTGCGCCTGCTGCTCCAGATATTCCATCGTGTGAAGCGTCACGGAGCGCCCGACCTGGCCGCCAAGCCGCTCAGCGAGATACGCCGGCACATGAACCTCATAGGCGCACGACCCCGGCACGGATTCGCCGCCACCCAGCGGGACCAGCGGCACGATCACCGCCGTGTTCTTCTCCACCGACTCCAGGATTCCCGTCATCCGTGACAGCATCCGCGCCCCATTCTCGCCACGAGCATACCTCCGCATTCCCGGGGGAACGCTCGTCCACACGGCCGAAAACGGTCGATCGCATCGCCCGCCATCTTGTAGAGTGTTCCGATGCGTTACGCGGTGATCATGGCGGGCGGGGCGGGGACGCGGCTGTGGCCGATGAGCCGCGCCGGGACTCCAAAGCAACTCGTTCCCTTCATCGAT
>DASZQL010000131.1:0-6059 GCA_035549675.1 Phycisphaerales bacterium
ACGCGCCCGAAAGCGCGCCAGATGATCGACAGATCCGACTCGCGTTCCGCCTGTGCCGGGCGGACACTCGTGAAACCTAACGGATCCTCTCGTCACTGACAACAATAAAGTCAAAGAAAAACCGTCCCCCGCGGCGGAGAGCACCGAATCCCCGCGCGATCTCGGGGGCGTGAACCGTGCCATCGAAGTCGGTTCCCCTGACTTCGATGCCTTTCCTCCCCTTCAAACCCTTGGCGACCTTGGCGACCTTCGCGCCAAAAGCCCTCGACTCCGCGCCCCTCCGCGCAACTCCGCGCCCTCTGCGTTCTCTTCCAACTTCCGCGCCGGGTGCCGCACGATCCGCGGCTTCACCTCCGCCGCCGCGCCAGCCCGCCAACTACAAGCAGCACGACCCCCGCCGCCCCCGGCGCCGGCACGAAATACCCCACCTCAACGCCCCCCGTGAAGTCACCGTCGTACGCGAGGAACGACGACAGCACATCGCCGTTCCCGCCGCGGAACACCTTCACGTGCGGCGCCACCGTGCCCCCCGGTGCCGCCAGGGCGCCTGTGATGATGTCCGCGTTCCCGTCGCCGTCGATATCCCCCGCCGCGACGCTCACGCCGCCGTCGAAGTTCGCGCCGTACGCGAAGAACGACATCCTGACATCGAGCGTCAGCCCATCGAAGACCATCACGTGACCGTTGCCGCCCGGCCCCGCCCCGACGATGAAATCGTCCACCGTGTCGCCGTTCACATCGCCCGACGCCACGCGCACACCGCCGGTGAAACCGCCGCCGAACGCAAAGAACGAGCGCAGCTCGAACGCGTCGGCCCGGAACGCCTTGACGTGCGGCCCCGCGCCGGCGCCCACGCCCGAGATCAGGTCCGCGAAGCCGTCGCCATCAACATCGCCCGCGGCGACGCTGACCCCGTTCGTCACCGATCCACCGTACGCAAAGAACGACGACAGCTCGGACCCGTTGGCGCCGCTGAACGCCTTGACATGCGGCCCCGCGCCAGCCCCCGCGCCCGTGATAATGTCCGCCCGCGAGTCGCCATTCACATCACCCGCCGCGACGTACACGCCACCGGAAAAGCCCCCGTCGTAGGCGAGGAAGTTCCGGATCGGCCCGCCGCTGAACCCATCGAACACCTTGACCTGCGGCGCGGCGCCCGGACCCGGCGCGGTCACGAGGTCATCAACCAAATCAAGATTCACGCGCCCCGCCGCGATGCGCACCCCGCCCGTGAACCCCGGCCCGTACGGCTGGAACTCGCCGAGCATCGCGCCGCCGCTGTCGGTGAAGCGGCGCACAGTGCCGCCCTCCGTCGCCGTGCTCACAATGAGATCCGCGCAGGCGAGCCCAGGCAGGGCCGCACCAGCGGCGATCACAACGACAACGCAATAGCAGCGCGGCATGACGTGCTTCTCCCTCAAATCGTTCCTGCCCAGCTTTCGCACCGGCATCATTCGTCCGTGCGACGAAGTGGGAAGAAACGTTCCCTCCAGAATGCGCATCACGGGCCGGTGAACCAGCGGATCGTACGGATTGCCGCGGAATTAATGGGGAATTAGCACCGATCGACCAAGCCACCATGTCGGGTGGCATGCCCACCTCTTCGTCGGCATGTGCTCGAATCCCACTCGCGAAAGTGTCCTAAGCCATTGTTCATCAATGCCTTGCGCACATTCGCGACATCCCAAACAAAATCCAATTGATAGCCCATGCATATGCCGTACTTTTCAACTATGGACTCGGCGCACTCGACATCTGCAACCTTCCGGTTTTCCCCCACTGAAGACATCACCACCCGCATTCTCTCTGCCCTCTGCGATCCAACCCGCATCCTCGCCGACATCGGGAGCGCGCCTCGATCGCCGGCTCCTGCGCGACGACCGCACTGCTCCTCCGCAGACGCCAGAAGCAACGCCAGTCGGCGCGGCCGCACGAACTCAACATCCCGCCCCGGTATTACACCCCCGCATACACCAGGCGCGTGAACGTGTCGGGCGCGATCAGGAACGTCCCCCACTTCTTGTCGTACGCGCCGGTGGGTTTCGCGGCGATGGTCTCTTCGATGCTCCTGCCCTGCTTCTTCAGTGCGGCAACCGCGTCGCGGACCGTGCGCAGCATGTCGTGGTACTCGACGAGCTGGGATTTGTCCCCCACGGGACCATGGCCGGGGATGACGACCGTGCGGTCGGTGACGTGCCCGATGTTCGCCGCGGTAGCGCGGATCGTGCCGTCGATGCTCCCGCCGGTTGAATAGTCGATGAACGGGTAGTGACCATTCCACCAGGTATCGCCGACGTGGACCACATCGCTCTCGGCAAACGTGACTCGCACGTCACCGTCGGTATGGGCCGGCTCGAAGGGATCGATCGCGACGGTGGCGTTGTTGATGTACAGCGTGGCCGGGCCGCGGACCGTGGTCGCGGGCAGCGCGCCCGCCGGGGCCGGCGCGAATGTGAAGTCCCACGCGTTGACGCGGGTCGTCTCGGCCAGGTGCTTTCTCGTGTTCTCGTGAGCAATGATCGTCGCCCCAGCGCCGTGGACCCATTCGTTCCCGTCGGTGTGATCGAAGTGCCAATGCGTGTTGATCAGGTAGCGGATCGGGTCGCCGCTGATCTTGTCGAGGGCGTCCACGAGCTGGGGCTTCGACGCGGTGATGCCCGCATCGACGAGGAATTTTCCATCGGAGCCGTGGAGGACCGCGATGTTCCCCCCCGAGCCCAGGAGAACGCTCAGGTCGCCGCGAAGCGTTCTGACCTCGATGGGCGCGTTCGCGGCGTCTCGGCGCATGGACGTCACGATGCCCCCATCCGCTCGGCGAGCCATCGCGCGGCGGGGCGCCACCATGACCGCAGCGCACGCGAGCCCGGTTGAAACGATGAAGCCGCGGCGCGAAAGGGCATCAGATGTTTGCATATGACCGCCTTGCTGAGAACCACGAGCAGTCTGACCGGCCCCCCAGGGGCTGGCAAATACGCCGCCGCTTCCGGGTCCGCGCAGCGTCCCCCGAGCCGGCTAGTACAGCGGGGCGCGGCAAGATTCCTTGTCTACGGTTTTAGCCCGCCACCGCCCTGCCATTCGCCTGCAACATCACCTCGATATTTCCCCGCGTCGCCCTCGAGTACGGACAGATCGTATGCGCCTTCGCCACCAGCGCCTCCGCCTGGGACTGCTCGATGCTCGACGGCAGTCCCGCGTTCAGCGTTGCCGAGATCGAAAATCCGTCATCCTTCTTGTGCAGTTGCACCGTCGCCGTCACCTTGACGTCGCTCATCTTCAGCGGCACCTTGAGCTGCGCCGCCGCCGCCCCGATCGCGCCGCCGAAGCACGCCGAGTACCCCGCCGCGAAAAGCTGTTCCGGGTTCGTCCCAGGCCCGTTCGACCCCGGCGGCGAGATCTGCAGATTGATCTTCCCGTCCGCGCTGGTCGATCGCCCCTCGCGCCCACCCACGGTGCTCACAGTCTCATTGGCCAGCACAGTCATCGTCAATCCTCCTCATCCTCACGATCAGGTTCCATTTCCACCGAGGCGACGCCGTTCTCGCGCCAGCCGCAACTCCCCAGCACAAGTCAGCCTAACCAAAATTGGATCTCCCGCTCCCTCGCCTGCCATCGATCCTTGATGCCTCGGTGCTCGGTGCTCGGTGCCTCGGTGCCTCGGTGCCTCGGTGCCTCGATGCCTCGATGCCTGATGCCCGATGCCCCGTGCCAAATGAATTCCAGTCTTCCTTCTCTTCGCATCCTTCGCACGTTTCGCGGTCTTCGCGTGAAGGCCGCTTTCTCCGAGTCCCTCTGCGCAACTCAGCGATCTCTGCGTTCCTCCGAACTTCCGCCTTCTGCCCTCACCCTTCCGCGATACCATCCCCCCATGCTCCGCGGCACACGACCCTGGCAGGAAGAACTCGAAATCATCGACCGCACCATGCGGACGATCTCCTCCCTCACCGACCCCGAGGATGTCGTCTCCGCCTACTGGTCCGGCATCGGCGACCTGATCCCCGTCGGCGATTACGTCGCGATGTCTCGTCGCAACGTCGAGGCCCCCTTCTACCTGATCACGCGCTCGTCGCGCTTCGAGGAAGAGCTCAACCCCTGGACCCAGCGCGACCGGCTCCCCAAGCTCACCGGCGGCCTCCTCGGCGAGATCATCTACGCCAACAAGCCCGTTGTCATCGACGATCTCCCCGCCCGTCTCGCGCCCGACGATCCGGGTCATTTCTACCTTCAAGGCTTCCAAAGCCTGATCGCTCTCCCGCAGTACGACAGCGGCGAGGGGCTCAACGCCACGTGCATGCTCTTCCCTCCAGGCCGCTCCATCGATCACTCTCTTATCCCCACGCTCCACTGGCACGGGAGCCTCTTCGGGCGCGGCACGCAGAACCTCGTCCTCCGCAACCAGCTCGCCTCGGCGCTCGCCGCGCTCGACCGCGAGCTCCAGGTCGTCGGCGAGATCCAGCGTTCCCTTCTCCCCTCCGAGCTCCCGAAGATTTCCGGCTTCGACATCGCCGCGGACTATGTCACGAGCGCTCGCGCCGGCGGCGACTACTACGACTTCTTCCCGCTTGATGGGAACAGTTGGGGCATCTTCATCGCCGACGTCTCGGGCCACGGCACCCCCGCCGCGGTCATGATGGCCATCACGCACGCCATCGCCCACGCGCAGCCCGACCACCACAAGCCCCCCGCCGCGATGCTCGCGTACCTCAACGACCAGCTCGTGCGCTCGTACGCCAGCGCCGGCACCTTCGTCACCGCGTTCTACGGCGTCTTCGATCCCCTTCGCCGCACGCTGATGTACTCGTCCGCCGGCCACAACCAGCCGCGCGTTCGCCGCGACGGGCAGATCATCGCCCTCGACGACGCCCGATCCGTTCCGCTGGGCGTCGTGCCCGAGCCGCGCTTCACCGAGGCGACCGTCCAGCTCAACCGCGGCGACCTGCTCCTTCTCTACACCGACGGGATCACCGAAGCCATGCCGCCGGTCGTCCGCGGACAGGGTCCCCGCCTCTTCGGGACCGAGCGCCTCGACCGCGTCCTCTGCGAATCCACCGCCCAATCCGCCGCGGGGATCATCAACGACATCCGCGCCGCGGTCGCCGATTTCACGAACAGCGCCCCCCCGACGGACGACCGCACCCTGATCTCGCTCCGCTGCTCCGGCTGACCCACGCCTTCATCTGCATACAAACCGCGACTGTCATGCGAACCGGGACCGTGAGGGAGCGTTCTTCCTCGACTCGCACGCCACCTTTCATCCGCCCACCCCATCTTCCGGTGTCATTTTCACCGCACACCCCGCCACGCGCCGGCTCGACCCCAGTTCCGGGTCCATCCTTCTAAATTCAAACTTAGCTTTTTCTAACAAGTCTCTCGAATTCGGGCGTCACCGCGCGGAACGCGCCGTATGTTGATGCCAACCGCGTTTCCCTCTCGCTCGCGGCCAGCAGCCAGGTCCCGCCAACCTGTCCGAAAACTGCCCATATGTCCCGCGGCTTTGTTCCGCCGCATCTCCGCGCACCCAGCGAGCGCGGCGAATGGGACGTGGCACGCCCTGCTCGGCTTCAAAGCGAGTGCTCATGTCCGAACAATCTCTGCTCCACGCCTTCGTCCAGGAGAAGTTCCGCCGCGCCTTCGGCGAACCCCACCGCACTCAAGGCAAGGATCTTCACTGGGGCCTCCGCGCTCACCCCCATCTCGCTCTCATCAACATCCTCGTGAACGGCGATGCCATCTATCCCGTCATCTGGGTCTTTGATCCGCACGATCCCAAGGACGGCGTCACCAACACCCTCATCCGTCACGAGGCCGAGGTCGATCCCATCATTCGCGGCATCGAGCAGCGTGTGAAGACCGCGGGCCGTCGGGGGTCCCCCTGACGAACGGCGGGTAGAGCTTTCATCCTGACCTCCTCAGGCTCCCATCGGAGAGGCGTTCCGCGCGTCAAGCGAACGGGCAGCAGACTCCGCCGAATTATCCACCGAGCCCCCCCCAGCCTTTCCAATCTCCCCAATCTCAGTGGCGATAAGCCGCCCTTTTTCCACAAACCTCAAGATCCGCCCACC
>DASZQL010000132.1:0-2580 GCA_035549675.1 Phycisphaerales bacterium
CAGGCGTACATCGTGGCGCCCACCATCGATCCGGGATCGGGAGACGACCCCGGGTTGCGGGCGGTCAGGCCGACGATGGAGATGCTGGAGCGCGGGCCGCTCAAGGGGTTGCGGCTTGCGGCGCTTCACGGGCGGCTGAAACGCGAGACGCGCGAGGCGATCATGGCGAGGTTCCGCGCGCGAGAGGTCGATGCGCTGGTCGCGACGACGGTGATCGAGGTGGGCGTGGATGTGCCGAATGCGACGATGATGGTGGTGAATCATGCGGAGCGGTTCGGGCTGGCGCAGCTCCATCAGCTTCGGGGGCGCGTTGGACGGGGGGAGAGGCCGTCGCTCGCGGTCTTCATCCATAGCGATGATGTCACGCCGGAGGCGAAGGAGCGGCTGAAGGCGGTGGTGGGGACGACGGACGGGTTCAAGCTCGCAGAGCGGGATTTTGAGCTGAGGGGTCCGGGGGAGATGATGGGAGCGAGGCAGTCGGGCGAAGCGCCGTTCCGGCTTGCGGAGTTCCCGAGGGACATGGAACTGTTGACACTGGCGCGGCGTGATGCGGCGGCTTGGATTGCGCTGTCGCCTCGCCTGACGGGTCAGGATGAAAAACTGATCCATGACCGACTGATGAAGACGCACGGCGATTCGCTGGGGCTGGTGGACGTGGGCTAGTACGTTTGGGCGCCGGACGCTCGCCGCGATCATTCGACATCGCTTCCACCTTTACCGGGCAGAATGCATTCACATATTTTCGACTCTTGCATGGCGAGAGGGCATCGGGCAGACTAGGCGGCGTGGAACTGACGCCTTTGCACGAACGGCTGCGCGCGGTCCTTGGGAATCGGACGTACCGAGCGATCGCGGAGCTCACGGGACAGAACGACGAGACCGTGCGGCGGTACATGCAGGGGGGCGCGCCGAGCACGGAGTTCCTTGCGACGCTGTGCACCAAGTTTGATTTGAGCGCCCAGTGGCTGCTGATGGGTCATGGCCCGGCGCGCCAGAGCGACACGAAGACGCACGCGCTGCGCGAGGCGAACCCGTCGGAGCTGCTGGCGGCGATCGCGAACGCGCTGGAGCTTCTGTCGTCGCGCGTCGATCGGCTTGAACTGCTGTTGAATACCACGGAAACGCGGCTCAACGCGCTGCGTGCGATGCCGGCGGATGGGGCGGCCCGTGAAGGCCGCGCTGCCGCCGGTGGTGAGGCCACGAACCATGCCCCCCCCACCCCCCCCACCGCCCCCGCCGCCCCCGCCCCCACGCCAACATCCGTCGAAGTCCGCCCGATCAGCCGGCGAGCCCGGGACGTTGCCGACGCTGTGCCCAAACGACCACGTCCGTCTGCTGATTGAGTTGCTCCGGGTGCCGGGCGGCGCGGGTCCGGAGTTGGCGAGACGATGGCTTGCGGCGTTGCTCGTGGCGCCGCCCGACGAGCGTGAGTCGATCGTCAGCGCGATCGAGATGAAGATGGTCGAGACGTACGTGGACGGGCCGCGCGATGAACGGCCCGCGGGTGAGAACGAGCAGCCGGCATTGCAGGGCGAGCCGCTGCGTGTGACCACGGAACCCGTGCAACGATCGGGGTATGTCGAGCAGGTGATGAGGACGTACGCGGCGTCGGACGCCAAGAGGAAGAAGAAGGGAGCCGGCGCGGGCAAGCGGCGGTCGGCATCGTGAACCATGGCGGGCAACGTTGAGCTATCCAAGGCGTTCGATCTCATCGCCAAGCTGCTGGAGCTGACGACTTCGAGCGACAAGGACAAGTTCCGGGTCATCGCGCACCAGCGGGCTTCGCGGTTGATCGGTGATCATCCGGAAGACCTTGTGGCCCTCGCGGGCAAGCCGGACGGGCGAGCGAAACTGCTCGAGATCGAGGGGATCGGGCCGAAGATCGCGGACAAAATTGTTGAGTTCGCGGGGACAGGGAAGATCAAGGAACTCGACGAGCTTCTCAAGGAAGTACCGGCGGGGCTGATCGAGGTGTTCCAGGTCCCGGGTCTGGGCCCCAAGACGGTGCGGGCGCTGTGGAAGGAACTGGGGATCCAGAGCATCGCGGACCTGAAGCGCGCGATCGCGGACGAGACGATCCTGAAGGCGCCGCGGATGGGCGCGAAAACGGTGAAGAACATCACCGACGCGATGGCGTTCGCTGAAAAGGCGGCGGAACGGCTGCCGCTGGGGGTGGCGCTGCCCATCGGCGAGCTGCTGGTCGAGCGGATGAGGAAGGTCAAGGGGGTCAAGCAGGCGGACTTCGCGGGCTCGATGCGCCGAGGGAAGGACACGATCGGGGATATTGACGTGCTCGTGGCGACGGACCAGCCGGAGGCGGCGCGGGACGCGTTCACGTCGATGCCCGAAGTCGAGAAGGTGCTCGCGAAGGGTGAGAGCAAGTGCAGCGTGCGGCTGTGGATCAAGGGGCACCATGTGCAGTCCGATCTGCGGCTGATCCCGAAAGCGAGCTACGGCGCGGCGATGCTGTACTTCACGGGGTCGAAGGAGTTCAACGTCCGGATGCGCGAGCTGGCGCTGAAGAAGAGGCAGACGCTGAACGAGTACGGACTGTTTCCGGAGGATGAGGAGGCGACGCCG
>DASZQL010000133.1:0-2719 GCA_035549675.1 Phycisphaerales bacterium
ATCAATGGCGCATCCGTGAACACGCGCCCGTTCGCGAACGGCTGCCGCGCGACGAACCCGATCCCGCTCGCCCGCGTCAGTGGCAGCAACTCCCGAAGCGGCTGCTGCTCCAGCACATTCGCGCTCACCTGCACCACCGAAATCCCTGTATCCGTCTCGACCGCGCGCCGCGCCACATCCGCATCGCACGACACGCCAAAGTGCCGGATCTTGCCCTGCGCCTTGAACGCGCGGAGCACGTCAAAGACCTCCCGCCGCCCTACCACATCCATCGGCGGGTCGTGCAGGAAGAACATGTCCACGCGCTCCACGCCCAGCCGCGCCAGACTGTCGTGCACGCACCGCTCGACATACGCCGGCTCGAAGCACTGCGAGCGCTGCGAGGTCATCACGGCCCCCGCCGCGGACTTGACCCCTTTCAGTTTCTTCACCAGCGGCCGCAGCAGCGGCTTCACCCACGACATCGCGCGCAGCTTCGATGAGAACGAATAGCCGCACTTCGTCGCGACCACGACTCGATCGCGCCGCCCGCGCAGCACTTCTCCGAGCGTCCGCTCACTCCCGCCCACGCCGTACATGTCGGCGGTGTCGAAGAACGTGACGCCGCGATCGAGCGCCATCTCGATCGCCCGGACCGAAGCACCTTTCCCCGCTCGTGACGCCACCGGCGCGCAGCCGAACCCGAGCACCGAGACGTTCAGATCTGTCGAACCGATCGAGCGGTGTTCCAACCCACTTCTCCCTGCGATCCCGGCGAAATCAAACGCCGCCGCGCGACGCGTGCACATGCGACGCGTCCACCCACCGCACGGTGTACCCCATCTCGCGCAGCAGTTTCACGATCTCGTCCGGCGCCTTCGACTGCCCGCGGTCCGCGAGCAGCCCGAAATGCACCTCCACAAACACATCGCGGCAGCCGGGCGACCGCAGCACGCTTGTCATCCCGCGCAGCACATCCAGTTCGAACCCCTCGACGTCCACCTTCGCGACATTCGGCGCCGGCGCCCCGAGCTTGCTGAGCACATCGTCGCCCGTGTGGATCGGCAGCTGCAGCGACTTGCCCCGCGCCGTCGCCCCCGCATCCACGATTCGAGCGTTCGGATGCACCGAGCCGTCGCCGATATCGAACGTCACCGTGCCGGACTGGCTCCCCAGCCCCGCGTTGATGAGCCGCACGTTCCCCCGGCCAGCGACCTTGGCGCTGAGTTGCTCGAAGCACCCCGGCACCGGCTCGAACGCCACGACGCGCCCCCGCTCCCCCACCGCCGCCGAGAACTTATCCGTGTAGAAGCCGATATTCGCGCCGATGTCCCACACGGTGTCGCCCGCGCGGATCGATCCGAACATCGCGTTGTCGAACCGCTCTTCGTAGTTCGACGGCCCGCGCATCTTCGCGATCGCGCGCGTCAACCCCATCGACCTCGCGATATTCCGAAGCTTCACAACCGGTCCCCACGTGAGCAGCATCACCGGCCCTCCATCGACGAAACCGCCCGCGCACCTTGATCGGTTCCTTCCCGACCACCGCCGCTCGCCATCGGTCCCTGCTTTCCATTCATTCTGATCGCCCGCGCCGACATCGGCCGCGGCTTGATCGGTCTCGCCGGGTTCCCCGCGCAGAAATGCCACGCCGGCAGGTCGCTCTTGAACACGCTCGACCTCGCCCCGACCACCACGCCATCCGGGATCGACACCCCCGGCGCGACGAACACGTCCGCCGCGATCCACACGTCCTCGCCCAGCGTGATCGGCGCGGTCGTCAGCGGGTGGTTCGGCTCCTCAATATTGTGGCTCGCCGTGCACAGGAACGAATATTGTGACACCGTCGCGTGCGCCCCGAGCTTGATCATCGCCGGCGAATAAATATCCGTCAGGTCGCCGAGACACGCGAGCTCCCCCATCTCGATGTTCCACGGCGCCCACACGCGCGCGGTCGGATAGATCCGCGCGGTCGGATGGATCCGCGCCCCCATCATCCTGTAAATCCAGTTCCGCCACTTGTGCAAGAACCGCGGCGACGGCCTCACCAGAAGCAGCCACACCACCGACCAAATTACACGCCCCAGGCGGTTGCCCAGCGAATGCGGCGATGTTCCCTTGGGTGTGGACTCGTACATGTGCGTCGGGATTCTAATCCGCTTCTCCTCTTACGGGCACCGCATCCCCCACCGCTGCACCACCACCGCGATATCGCTCAGCCCTACCGTTCCGTTGCCGTCCGCATCGCCTACGAGCGCGCCGGCCCCGTTGTTCCCCCAGTGCATGACGATCGTCGCGATATCCCCTAGTCCCACCGCGCCGTCGCTATCCAGATCGCCAGGAAGGCCCACGCAACTCGGGCACGCCGCGTCGCGGACCAGGAGCAGGTCGTCCATCGACACACCGCTCGCATCCGCAGTGCCCGCGCTAAGCCGCAGCACCACAATTCCCCGCCCGCAGTACGCCGCCAAATCAGCACACCCGTTCGCGCAGTCCCCGCCCGCTCCCGCCGGTGCGTTCCACACCGCGCCCCATGTCGCCCCAAGGTCCGCGCTCGCGTCGATACGCGGGCCGCTCCGTCCAACCACCTTGCTGTACGAGAACCGCAGCGACGCTACCGCCGCCTGCGATAAATCGAAGCACCCCGTAATCACGGACGACGGCTCACTCCCGGTCGGGACCGACGCGAACACCATCGCCGCATCGCCGGCGCCGCCGCACCGCCCATCCATACTCACAC
>DASZQL010000134.1:0-6836 GCA_035549675.1 Phycisphaerales bacterium
ACCGGATCTGAATAGGTCAAGTATTCTGAAACAGCTACCGACGGAACGATCACTTGCGCGCCTTCCGATTGGAACCTGTGAAAAAGCCATTGCGCGCGCTTTCTCTGCTCGTCCGTTCCTTGTTGCCGAACTCCCCAAATCAATATCTCAGTATCGATTGCATAAAGGGGTCTATGCATTCCATTCCTTTAGCGGCCCCGAAGTTCGGCGATCGCGGCCCTGGGATCTGGAATCTGATCCCAAACAAATCCGCCAGCATCGTGAATGCGCTTGAGGGCTTCCGTAAACGAGCCGGTCTTTGGTGGTTCTACAGAGACAATGGTGAGCTTTTTTAGCATCCGATTCGACCGTAGCCACATCCCGTGTCCGCTCAAAAAAACCTCTTGGTACATATATTGACCAAGCTTTCGTACAAGACCCTCGTCCGAAACGCGACACATCACCATTCTGGCTGGTTGCGATGCCAGCCGAATACCACAGAACATTGTTTGGGCGCCGCCGACACGCTCAATCCTCGCATACACGGAAGTTGACCCAACAATAAATGCAGATCGCGATACTTCAGAATATGTGTCTGGACCAATAGTTGCGATCACATCCCCGAACTTCTTGCCCGCGACTACTTCCCTGAACTCGACCCAGCATCCTAATGCTCGCGCTGCGCTGCTGATTTCTTCCACCGAGGAAAGTCGGGCCGGAGTCCATTCGGCGGAAGATGGATTGGCGACAGATTGTTGGGTAAGCTTCAGTTCGTGGAACGTCGCGTCTCGATTCTGCGCACCGACCGCGTAGGCAGCTGACCCAACCTTCACACCCAGCAAAGTCAGCGTGCGACCCGGCCCCAGAGGCAAATCCTCCGAGACCTCAGTTTCTTCGTCCGTTTCACGTTGTTCTACCAACCGCTGGACAGCCCCCAAAACGCGATTCAACTGGCGAAGCGGAACAGCCCACGGCTTTACTCCGGGGCCAGCCAGCCTGATTATCAGATCAGATTGCGGCTTTTTCTGGATGGTTTTACCCATGATCACCAGAAGAAGTATACCCCGAAAAAGACCCGAGCGCAATATCTAAACCACTGAAAATAAGGGAGTTGCGCTAAGGCATTGATGGCACACCACTTATAGGAGATCGGACATTCAAACCCACGGACTTGACATTGCTTGACCGGTCAAGCATACTAGACGCTATGAACCGGCTCACCACCGCCGACCGCGTCCGAATCGTCGCCTGTCTCACCGAAGGCTGTTCGATTCGCTCGACCTGCCGCCTGACCGGCTTCAGCAAGAAGGCGGTGACTCAGCTTCTCTGTGACATCGGGCAGGCGTGCGCCAACTTCCACAGCGGTCACGTCGTCAACGTCGAAGCGCGCCGGGTTCAGGCGGATGAACTGTGGTGCTTCGTCGGGGCGAAGGACAAGACGATTTCCAAGCGCCGCGACCTGCAAGCGAAGGGCGGCATCGGTAGCGCGTGGACGTGGGTGGCGCTGGACGCGGATACCAAGCTGGCGATCACTTGGCTTGTGGGCCAGAAGGATGCGGAGAGCGCCCGCGACTTCATGGAGGACTTGGCGAGCCGCGTTACCTGCCGGATGCAGCTCACGACCGACGGATTCAAGCCGTACTACATCGCGGTCCCCCGGGCGTTCGGCAATGACATCGACTTCGCCCGCATCGTCAAGAAGTACGGGAACCCCCAGCCTGACGGGCGCATCGGAACCGCTCAGCTTGAATGCGTTGCCTGCAAGCGCGAAGGCATCATCGGCAACCCCGACCCGAAGCATATTTCCACTTCGTTCATCGAACGGAGCAACCTGACGACCCGCATGGCTTCGCGGCGGTTCACGCGGCTCACCAACGCTTTCAGCAAGAAGTGGGCGAATCTGGCCTACGCGGTCGCGTTACACTACACGTTCTACAACTTCTGCCGGGTTCACTCGACTCTCCGCGTCACGCCCGCCATGCAGGCCGGACTCACCGACCACGTTTGGGAGATTGAAGAGTTGGTCGGATTGCTCGAACGGGAAGAAGCGGCGATCGTGGGAACCGACGCGAACAAGCGCGGCCCCTACCGCAAGGATTCAAAGTAGCCCACTACCGAAATTTCAGATTTCAAATTGGAACCAGAACCAGAACCAGAACCAGAAGCGGAAGCGGAAGCGGAAGTGGAAGTGGAAGCGGAAGTGGAAGTGGAAGTGGAAGTGGAAGCGGAAGTGGAAGCGGAAGCGGAAACTGACGCTGCGGCGATGAAGTGGAGACGCTCGCAGAGGTGGAGCATGGAGCGGACTTCGCCGGCGGAGCCTCGGGCGTAGTAGAGGAAGGTCAAGAGCTCTTGCGTCGTGCCGCGTTCGAAGCCTTCGGCGATGTTGTTGCTGATGGAGGTGGCGGCGCGTTCGAGTTGGTTGCGGAGGTCGCCTCGGTGGTTGAAGGCGGGGTGCTCGACGAGAGCGAAGACGTGGGCGGCGAGGTGGATGGAGGCTTGCCAGGCGGGGAGGTCTTCGAAGCGGGAGTATTTCATTCGATCATCCCGCCTTCAGGCCGGCGCCGCTTCCAATCAATTTCAACCACGATTCGTTTATCGATTGTGCCCGGCCACGATGTTTGCAGGCCGTGACGATCCAGCACGAAAATAATGTGCTGGGCGACGCGCCGGTCGGTTTCGGGGTCGTTCGAATCAGAGCCGAAGGCCAAACAGAGACCGATCCCGTCGACGGCGTTCTCCGTGTCTTGCTCGTGGAAAAAAACATATCCGACGACGCTGCGTCCCTGTGCGGTCAGATCTTCCGCTTCCTGACAGATCTCGGCAATGCCACAAGTCTGACAGCACGAGTAGTTTTGACGGGCGATGTAGCCATCGCGCTCGAGTTCTGCGAAGGCGGCATCAAGCCGATCGCAGTCGGTCATCGCGGGCCAGGTGCGGGATTCCGCCCTGATTCTTGCTACCGATTCCTTGACCAGCGATTGAATCCACGACTCGAAGATTCGCTGGTCAATGCTCAATTCCACATAGTTACTGCAAGCGGCGCTGGCGATGTCTCGATCAGATTCGTACCCCGCGCGAACTGCTGTTTCTACGTACTCCATGATGTCCTGCCGCTGATCGGGCGTCACACCTGGAGGGTCGTTCGCGTTCCATGCATGCATGGGGCTTTGAACTCCGCGTCCAAAGAGCCGCTTACAAGTTTCCGCGCCGCTCCTGCTCCAGTTCCAGCGCTTCGAAGAGGGCCTTGAAGTTGCCCTTGCCGAAGGACTGGCTGCCTCGGCGGCAGATGATTTCGAAGAAGAGAGTCGGGCGGTCCTGCAGCGGTTTGGTGAAGAGCTGGAGGAGGTAGCCCTCGTCGTCGGAGTCGACGAGGATGCCGAGGTCGCGGACGCGCTGGTGGTCTTCTTTGACTGGGGTGTGGCCGTGGGCGGTGAGCATTTTGTTGACTCGGTCCCAGACGGCTTCGTAGTAGGCATCGGGAAGTGAGAGGAAGTCCACGCCGCGGGCCCGCAGGGCGGCGATGGAGTGGAGCTCGTCGTCGGTGCGGAGGGCGAGGTGCTGGACGCCGGGGGTGTTCTGGTGCCAGTCGAGGTATTCCTGCACCTGGCTCTTCTTTTTGCCTTCGGCGGGCTCGTTGATGGGCATCTTGATGAGGTTGTTGCCGCTGGCCATGACCTTGGACATGAGGGCGGAGTATTCGGTGGAGATGTCCTTGTCGTCGAAGTGCTTGAACATGGAGAAGCCGAGGACGTTCTCGTAGAAGGCGACCCAGTAGTTCATCTTGCCGAGCTCGACGTTGCCGACGAGGTGATCGACGAACTTGAGGCCGCAGGGGTTTTTGCGGTTGTATTCGTTGATGGTGAGGACCGAGGGACTGCCTCCCCCGATACCGCCTTCCATCTTGCGGAAACGCGGGGCGAAGAGGGCGCCTTGCTTGACCTTGGTGAGCTCGTAGTCACCGGAGCGGCTGACGAAGGTGTGGACGCACTTGCCGTAGGTGCGGATGCTGGCGGTGGTGACGGAGCCGTGGTTGTCGGAGATGGTGCGGGGCTCGGCGGCGGAGAGGGCGCCGTTGCGGACGGCCTGCTCCCAGGCCTTCTCGGCGTTGAAGACGGTGAAGGCGACGTCTTTCACGCCGTCGCCGTACATCGCGACTTCGAGTGAGGCGGGGTGCTCGGCGGTGAGGCCGCTGGTGAGGAGGAAGCGGATGTTGCCCTGCGTGAGGAGGTAGTGCGCCGAGTCGCGCGAGCCGGTGGTGAGGTCGCAGACCTCTTCGATCTGGAAGCCGAAGCAGTGGGCGTAGAAGAAGGCGGCCTGCTTGGCGTTGCCGACGTGGAACCGGACATGGTCGACGTCGATCAACGCGAGGGGATCGGCGGGCTGGTTGACGGCGGTGCGCGGCGAGGCGGACGCGACGGTCATGGGAAGTCTCCGGAAAAAGCGTGAACGCAGAGGACGCCGAGTGGCGCGGAGGGACGCAGAGGAAGAGCAGAACTTTTTAGCGCGAAGGACGCGAAGGGCGCGAGGGATTCGAAGAGGAGTCGGAAAGACAAGCCACAGATGGCACAGATGGACTCAGATGGGAAGTGAAAAGCAGAAGAAGAGAGCCACAGACGACGTAGTCAAACACAGACAGAGAACCGGAAGCAGACTGTTCGTTTCGAAGAACTGGAAGCTGGGACCGGAAGCTGGAAGCCTCTTCGTTCCGTTGATTATTGGGGGAAATGGCTGGTTGTTCAACTGTTATTCAGCGAAATCAAGTGATCGACGAATAATCTTCTTGGTTCGGGGATATACTGTGTGGATATCCTTGGCGGGTTCGTTCCGATCACGGTGTGTTTGAGGGCGTGAAAGGGCAGTCAATATGGATCGTGTTGTGCGGCGGGGTTCCGGGGGCACGGGCGTGAAGAGCGGGCCGGCGGGTGGGGCGGGGACGGCGATGATGGTGGTGAATCGGAACGGGCACGACGCGCCCACGCGGCGCGGGCGGGTTCGGTTTGATGCCATCGATCTCGCGATTCTGAATCAACTCCAGGCGGACAGCAAGATCACCAACGCGATGCTGGCGCAGCGCGTAGGGATCAGCCCGCCCTCGACGCTCGAGCGCGTGAAGAAGCTCGAGCAGAACGGGATCATCAAGAACTATGTGGCGATCGTCGATCCGCTCAAGGTCGACAAGAGCATCGCGGCGATCGTTCATGTCACGCTTCGCGAGCACGGCGAGCAGCGGCTGACGGCGTTCAAGGACGCGATGCGCGAGTTTGATGAGGTGCAGGCGGCGTGGCACACGGCGGGGGAAGAGGATTTCATTCTCCGCGTGCTTGTCACGGATATGGAGCAGTACGAGCGGTTCGTGGTGCACCGGCTGAGCGCGGTGCCGAACATCGGGCGGATCCGGACGAGCTTTTGCTTGAGCGCGGTGAAGGATGGGACGATGGTGCCGCTGGATGCGGTGGGGAACGGGCGGAGTGGGGCGGGGATGTCGGATGAGGAGGCGAAGTGACTTGCGTGCTGCGCTGATGCGGCGCGATTGCTGATCATCCGCTGCAGCTTTGCAGGAATCCCTGTTTCGCTGATGCAGAGGGACGTGCCGTCCCTCTGCAACTCCCTGGCTGAAGGCAGAGAAAACGGAGAAGGAAGACGAGGCGGAGTAGCCCTCACCCCGGCCCTCTCCCAGAGGGAGAGGGAGTCGGACGGGGCGCGTTCAGGGCCGCGTACCCCGGCACCCCGCGTGTCCCGGCACACTGTTGCTTGGGTGACCGTCGGCGTATGCCGCCGGGTGACGTTGTTGCCATCGGTGTGGTCGCGGGGGTCAGGCTTTCTTCATTCCGATGGGGAATAATCCTGCCATGAGCGTGAGGTATTCGAGTGTACGGTCGGTGGTGAAGCAGTGGCCGCGGGTGATTGCGGAATCGCTGAGGAGCCGGACGGAGATGTGCGCGGGGGGCGCGTGCTGCATTCTGCCGGATGACCGGGTGTGGCATGGATCGCCCTTGGGGGCGTGCTGGCTGGGGCATGCGACGTGCCTGCTGCGCGTTGGGGGGTTGACGATTTTGACGGACCCGCACTTTGAGTCGCGCGCGGGGGTTCGCGTGGGGCCTTACACGGTGGGGCGGAGGCGGATCAATGAGTTGCCGACGTCGATCGACGCGCTGCCGCCGGTGGATGTGATTTTGTTGAGTCATGCGCACTTTGATCACTGGGACAGGCCGACGCTGACGCGGCTGGCGAAGCGGTTCGGCGTGTCGAGCGAGCGGCCGGCGACGGTGATTGTTCCGGCGCGGACGAGGCGGCTGGTGCCGCGGGGGTTTCAGAGTGTGATCGAGCTGCCGTGGGGGGAGGCGATCGATGGGAGCGGGGCGGGGTTGAAGGTGTCGGCGATCCGGCCGCGGCATTGGGGCGCGCGGTGGTTTATTGATCGGCGGCGCGGGTACAACTCGTACTTGATCGAGGCGGGTGGGCGGCGCGTTTTGTTTGGCGGGGACACGGCGCACACGGATGCGTTCGACCACATCGGGCCGGGGAACGGCGGCGGGGGGGTTGATCTCGCGGTGCTGGGGATCGGGACGTACCGGCACTGGGAGCACGCGCACGCGACGCCGGAGCAGGCGGCGGACATGGCGGCGCGGATGGGGGCGCGGCTGCTGATGCCGATCCACCACTCGACGTTCAAGCTCGATGATGAGCCGGTGGATGAGCCGATGGAGCGGCTGCTGAAGGTGTGGGATGCGGGGCGGGTGGTGTGCGCGCGGGCGGGGGAGGTTTGGGCGGAGGGGGGTTGAGATTCGTTCACCGCGGAGTCGCGGAGAGCGCGGAGTTGGAAGACTGTCTTCGCGATGGTGTGGCCGGTCGGTCAG
>DASZQL010000135.1:0-3597 GCA_035549675.1 Phycisphaerales bacterium
GGGGGTGGGTGATGGAAGTCGCGGATTTTTGGTGATTTACGTGGGTGAAGGCTTGGCGGGGCGTGGGGGTTGGGCTTATCTTTGTAAAGGCCGCCTGAGCTTGCACAGGGCGATGGGCGGAGAGAGAGAAACACGTAGAACGGCGATTTGTCGCCGGCGCGGAGGATCGAGGGAGAGACTCCGTGGCGATCGTTGTGTCGTCTCAACGCGCGGTTGATGTGCGTTGTGAGGCGGCGCGGCGGTGGTGGTGCTTCGGCGGGAGGGCACGCCGAGGTGTTGGGATCGTGCCGCGGAAGCGGGACGGTTCGTTTCGCTGGTACGGGAAACTGCCCCGGGGCGTTGGCGTCCGCCGTCGGTGACGAACTGACGACGGATAAGAGTAAGAGGTGCAAGCACCCCTGGCTTTGTAGGAGCATGACCGGATCAGCGTCGCCACCCGCGCACGGCATAGGCGCGGGTGGCGTCTTTTTTGGAAGAAAGACATTCACCACAGAGGCACAGAGGAAGAGAAGACGAGGACGGATTTCAGATTTCAGATTTGAGATTTCGGAATGGGGACTTCGTGAGCGAGCCAATGGGATGCGGTGGCTTCCCCCTCCCCCCCCCGTCATGCTTCGCATGACACCTCCCCCGATGGGAATCGGGGGAGGGATGTGGAGCGCTGACGGACAAGCAACGCGCACTGGTGGACGAGCCACCTGTGGCGCTCAACGCGGCCGGTTGGCATCTCGTCCGGCATCGAAGTCGAAACGACTTCGATGGCACGGGGGTGGGGATCAGTGCACACGATCAACGCGGGCACACTCATCGAAGTCGAGGCGAGTTCGATGGCGCGTGGATCGGCGCGCGTGGATCAGGGTTTCCATTTGTGGACGATGGGCCAGCGGCGGCCGGGGCCGAAGGTGACCTCGGAGACTTTCAGGCCGACGGGCATCTGCTTGCGCTTGTATTCGGCGGCGTGGATCATGCGGATGATGCGTTCGACGATCGCGGCATCGATGTTCGTCGCGGCATGGATCTCGGCGGGGGTTTCGCCGGTGACGATGTAGCGCTCGATGACGGCGTCGAGGATGTCGTAGGAGGGGAGCGAGTCGGAATCTTTTTGATTGGCGCGGAGCTCGGCGCTGGGGGGCTTGGAGATTGAGTCGGAGGGGATCGGCGCGCGGGTGAAGGGGGGCTTGAGGCCGGTGATCTTTGATGCATCGGTGGCGGCGTCGCGCCAGTTGGCGTTGAGCCAGTTGGCGAGCTCGTAGACGCGGGTTTTGGTGACGTCGGAGAGGACGGCGAGGCCGCCGTTCATGTCGCCGTAGAGCGTGGTGTAGCCGACGGCGAACTCGCTTTTGTTGCCGGTGGTGACGAGGAGCGAGTTCATTTTGTTGGAGAAGGCCATGAGGATGAGGCCTCGGATGCGGGACTGGATGTTCTCTTCGGTGAGGCCGGGCTCGGCGGGGAGACCGAGTTCGGCGAAGCGCGGGCGGAGGAGTTGTTCGAAGGTGTCGTGCGGCTCGGTGATGGGGATGCGGAGCGTCTGCATGCCCAGGCGCTGGGCGAGGTCGGCCGCATCGGTGATGGAGCCGGGTGAGGAGAAGCGGCTGGGCATGATGAGGCCCAGGACGTTGCTCGCGCCGATGGCGGCGCAGGCGACGGCGGCGGTGAGCGCGGAGTCGATCCCGCCGGAGAGTCCGATGACGGCGCGGGTGAAGTTGGTTTTGCGGCAGTAGTCGCGCGTGCCGAGGACGAGGGCGTTCCAGAGGAGGCGCTCGCTGGGCGCGGTGAGGAGCGGGTCCGCGATTGCGGATAGTTGCGACCACGATGCGGGATCAAGGTCGGTGAGGAGCATCTCTTCGCGGAAGCCCGCCGCGGCGGCGATGAGCCTGGCTTGGCCGGTGGAATCGGGGACAAAGACGGCGGCGTGGCCGTCGAAGATGAGGTCGTCGTTGCCGCCGACCTGGTTGACGGCGGCGACGGCGACGCGGTGCGCGCGGACGTGTTGGGTGAGGAGGGCGCGCTGGCGGGCGCCCTTGCCGAGCACGAAGGGGCTGCCGCTGGGGTTGATGATGAGCTGGGCACCCTGCGCGATGAGATCGGCGACGGGATCGGGGCAGCCGGCATAGCGGGTGGAAACGCCGGCGTCCTCGCCGCGCCAGAGGTCTTCGCAGAGCGAGAGACCGATGCGCACGCCGGCGACGGTGATGACGAGGGGGCGGTCGCCTGGGGTGAAGTAGCGGTCCTCGTCGAAGACGTCGTAGGTGGGGAGGAGGCGCTTGGCGTAGATGTGGGCGAGGCGGCCGGATTGGAAGACGAGCAGCGCGTTATGCGGGAGTGCGGCTTGCGGGGTGCGAGAGGAATCATGGCCACTCAGAGCAGTGGCCATGCCACCCGAAGAAGATCGGAGAGAAGAAGTAGAAGATGAGAAGCCCTCACCCTGCCCTCTCCCAGAGGGAGAGGGAGGAAAAGAATCGGCGCGCCAGGGGGAGCCGAGGATGACGGTGGGGGAGTTGGTGTCGGAGGAAGAGGTTGGGGGGGTGAGGCGCGGGGCGAGTTCGTGAGCGGTGCGCGTGATGGCTTCGAGGAAGCCGTGCTGGGTGAGGAGGTCGCGCGGCGGGTAGGCGGTGAGCGCGAGCTCGGGGAAGACGATGAGATCGGCGCCGGCGCGGCGGGCCTTATCAGTCCAGGAGAGGATGAGGTCGGCGTTGGCGCGGACGTCGCCGACGGTGGGGTTGAGCTGGATGAGCGCGAGGCGCATGGGGTTGCGATTCTAGGAGAAGAGATCGGGATTCACCGCAGAGGCGCAGAGATCGCAGAGTCAAGAAGAGGAGAGCATTTTTTGAGCAGGATGAGAGCATCGGCCGCATGAGGCACGCCCGTGCGAACTTGCTCAAGGCTTGCGGTGCCCCAGGATTCTCAAACTGTTCGCGACGACGACGAGGGTCGAGCCTTCGTGGCCCACGACACCGAAGCCCAGCTTGAGATTGCCGAGCAGGGTCAGGATGACCAGCACGCCGATCACGCCGAGGGCGATGGAAAGGTTCACGAGCATGGTGCGGCGGACGCGGCGGGCCAGCCCGATCGCCCACGGCACGCGCCGGATGTCGTCGTGGAGCAGGACGATGTCGGCGGTCTCGAGGGCGGCATCGGAGCCGATGCCTCCCATCGCGAGGCCGACGTCGGCCACGGCGAGGGCGGGGGCGTCGTTGACGCCGTCGCCGATAACGGCGAGGCCGCGGCGCGGAGTCATCTGACGCGCGGGCTCGGATTCCAACGAGCCCCGAGCGTGAGCGAGCGGGTTATTTTCAGCGGAGCCCCTCGCTGACCCTCGGGGTTCTTTTGTCTTCTCGTTGTTCAGGTCCTCTTTGATCTCGCGGACGATGTCGACCTTCTGCTCGGGCAGGAGGTCGGCGTGCACGTCGTCGATGCCCAGCTCGCGGGCGAGCTTCTCGGCGATGATCTTGTGATCGCCGGTAAGCATCGCGATGCGCTCGACGCCTTCTTCGCGCAGGCGGCCGGCGAGCTCGGCGGCACCCTCGCGCGGCTGATCGGCGAGCGCGAGGACCAGGGCCTGGTCGTCATGCGCGACGACCGCGCTGATGCCCCCCT
>DASZQL010000136.1:0-5856 GCA_035549675.1 Phycisphaerales bacterium
CCCTGGGAAGGGCGAGCGAAACCCCCGGATCGTCGGCTCGGACCTGATCGGCACCCCGAAGGGGTGCTCGTGCATGTCCAAACATTTCGAAGAGCCTGTCTTGCTCAAAACCTCACCGTCACCCCCGCGAACACCACCAGGTCATCCGTGTCGTCGTTGTCCAGCCCGAGGCGCACGCCCGCGTCGAGCTGCACATCCTCCGTCACGCCAAACGTGAGCCCCGCGCCGAGCGACGGGTGGTAATCCCCGTGATCGAGCGCAACCTCGCCGATCAACTCCACAAATCCCCCCAGCGGCCCCACGATCTCGCGGTTCACGTTCACCGTGTGCCCGAAGACCGTATCCGTCCCGTCGTCGTCATCGCTCTTTACCCATTCGATCCCCGCCTGCGCGCCCAAATTGAACCCTGCCGGCAGCTCCATCGCGAACGGCACGACCACGCCGCCCTCCACCTGCTCCGCCGAGATCCCGTCGCTCCCCGTCGGAAAGACAACGAACGGCAGCAGCGCCAGCGCCGTCGCGCCCCCGTCGTTCCCCCACAGGTTCCACTTCACCCGCACGCCGAAATCGCCCACGCCTCGCTCCACACCACCGGCATCGTCCTCCGCCCGCTCCCACGGCGTGAACACAATCTGCACGTCCACATCGTTCAGCAATCCGATCTTCAGGTTCAGCGGTGCCGCGTCGAGCGTGTCCCGCTCGCGCCCGCCCTCTCGGTTCAGCGTCCACTCCGCAAAGCTCATCTCGAGCTGCACCGCCCCGGCGTCCACCGAGTACGGACTCTCCGTCGCGTCGGGCCGGTCCGCGCTCAGCTCCCGCCTCAACTCCCGCGGCGTGGGGTTCACCGCCGTGTACCCGCTCTTGTCCGGCGCGGCCGATTCCGGCTCACCTCGCGCCGCCACCACAGCGCCGCACAGACCTGCAATAGCAATCAACCGGCGTGCCATCCGTCCTCCCGCGTCCACCGCAATTTGTAGCCCATGCTACCAAATGAGTAGCCAATGTTACAGCAGCCGCGCGAACCGCGAAGATCGACCCCGGTTCCCGGTCGAGGCCCCCCGGCCCGACGACCGCGCGCCCCCCGTCGCCTCGCCCACCCGCAAAATTTCTCCGACCCCCATCCAAACAGCCGAACCCCCATCTTCCGGCGGGCGTAGCACCCGCGGCAAAACGCCGGTGCGCGTGGCACCCTGAGGGCAAATCCCATGTTCAACTCCCGGCTCGGTCTCGGCTGTCTCGTGGTCGCATCGTCCCTGTGCCTCGTGTGCCCCCGCGGGGCCCTCGGCGCTCCGCCCGCGGATCACCCCGCCGCGAAATCAGACTCCGGCCGCAAATCAACCGGCGCCTGCACCGCCGCCGTCCGTTTCACCATCGCCCCGGCCCACGTGGATTCGGGCGGCCTGACCGGAGAAAAGACCGCCATCGAGGCGACCGACCGCCTCTGCGCCGCCTATTGCGACTGGTTCCAATCGCCGGCCTTCACCGACGATCTCCTCACCACGCTCAACGAGCCCAACGCACGCAAGGAAGTCTCCCTCTGGGCCTCCACCATCAACAGTGGCGAGGGGTGGGATACCGACCTCGCGCGCAAGGACCTCCGCAAGCGATTCTCCGCTCGTCTCGTTCCCAATACCTGGATCGTCGAGCTCTCGGCGACCGGCCGCGATCCTGAGATGGTCCGCGAACTCCTGCGCTATGTCTCCATGATCGTGATCGAGAAAGCGCATGCGCGCCAGGTGTCGGACGACAACAGGTCCATCAACGACATCACGGAGCAGGTCCGTAGCCTGACCAAGTCCCTCCAGGCCATCGACGTCGAGATGGAGAGCATCCGGAGCACCAGCCAGTGCATCGGTGTCGAGCACCCGACCGCGATGGCGGAAAAGGAAGTCGAGCTCCTCCTGACCCATCTCATCGACGTGCGCCTCGCGCTCGCCGCCGCCCGCGCCGATTCGCCCGGCGCGCCGAGCGCCGCCGGCGAGCCCGCCCAGCCCGCGGCTCCAAGCGCCGATGTCCGTCGCCTCGAAGCCCAGGAAAAAGCCCTCATCCCGATGCTCGATGACGCCCGCCAGCGTCTCGCCCGCACCGCCGCCGGTGCAGGCGCCCTGGCCGCGCGCCAGCGCGAGGTCCTTTCCCTCGCCGAGCAGCGCGACACGCTCCTCCGCTCGCTCTCCGCCGCGAAACTCCGCACCTCGGACGACACCCGGCTCAGAGCCTCCGCCGTCTACATGATCGACGAATGATCAGAAGCCCCGCGCCGCATCCGACCGGTCGCGCCGGAGCCGCCCCTACACTGATTCACGCGTCGCGCTCCCGCCGCACCCGATGGATCATCCGCGATGGGCCCACTCGACTGGCTTCTCTGGGCAACCCCCGCGGCCCTGACAGCCCTCGCGCTCTTCCTCCTCTGGCGCTTCATCCTCCCCGCCGACCGCTCCCGCGGCCGCCGCCGCTGCAACCAATGCTGGTACGACCTCTCCGCCACCCCCGGCCTCCGCTGCCCCGAGTGCGGCCGCGAAGCGAACTCCGAGCGCCAGTTGTTCCGCACGCGCCGGCGCTGGATCGCGCTCCCCGCAAGTCTGATCCTGTTTCTGCTTGCGATGGCCGCCGCGGCGGGCCAGCAGGTCATCCGCTACGGCTTCGTCAAGGCCGTTCCGAACGTCGCCTACATCACGCTCTTCCCCGACCTTGCTCAGAAGCCCTACCTCGACGAGCTCACCAACCGCATCTATCACGGCGACCTGGCCCGCTGGGAAACCTCGATGCTCGTCCGCCGGTGCGTCCGGGTGATCGAAGCACGAAAGACGGAACCGATGGCATTGCAGGCGGCGGCTGACACGCTCTGCAGGATTGAAGTGCAAGGCAAGCACAAGCGCGAAACACGCCCGTGGCGACAGTGGATCACCGCTTCCGACGCCGAGCCCGAGCGCGCCATCGACAGCCTGATTTCGCTGCTCCAGGGGCCCGACGATCAGACCCGGCGACACGCATTGAATGCAATCCGGCAATTCACGGACCGCGGCACACGAGCGTTCCCAGCTCTGCTCGGACTGACACTTGATCCTTCGCCGGCGGTTAGCCGAGACGCGGTCGGTTCGATGACGTTTCTGACGATGCACGGCCGCGAACGACAGGGGGCCTGCTATTTCGATGATTGGGTTCTTCAGACAGATGTGAATGCCACACCCACGTATGTCGAAGGTCAACCCTCCACGTACCAGCTGAGTGAGCCCACAACACAGTTCATCCGATCCGTGACCGCGACATCGGGCGACATCAGCCGTTGTGTGGAGTTGCTGAAGCAGGAAGGGCTTCACCACGAAAAGACCGCGCCACGCGTGATTTCGATATTCGGTCTGACGCTGCTCGCGCCCGCCGACACCGATGCGCGCGACCGCGTGTTCGAACTAGCCGACGATCCCGCGCCCGAGGTCCGCCGCGCGGTTGTTGAATCCGTCGGTGTATTCCCCTTCGCCGCCCAAGGCCACAACATTTTCGACCGCGCGCTCGATGACGACAATTCCAATGTGCGCAGCGGGGTCACACGGACACTCCACGTGATTGATCCAGACATCGCGCGGGTTCACATCGACAAAGTCCGGGCGCTGGTCGAGTCGGCGGATGATTGGGCGGCCGAGGGTTTCACCCAGCTACTGCTGCGGTTCGTGGGAAACGGGCCGCTCGTCGCGTCAACTCTCTCGCGAATTCTTCAAGAGAAAGAGGGGGTTTATCGGCGCATCGAATACACACTTCAGAAATTTACGTTCACGGATTCGCCCACTCCCGAGCTTCTTCCCGTCTTCGAGCCTTACCTGGACCCGTCGGTCGACGCACCCGTACGCGCGTCCGCGGCGGCCGCATTCCTCTGGCAAGGAGGCGATCCGGATCGTGCCTTTAAAATCTTGCTCTCGGCCATGGAAGACGACAACAAGACCGGGCAAGGTCGGAACGATGCAGTCGCACAGGCCATGTTCCGGGTGCAAGAATGCGACCGGCTTCCCATCCGTCTGATCGAAGGCTTGTTAAAAGAAACAGATCCAACCGCCCGCAAACGCGGCGTCTGGTTCGCCTACGGCATGGGCCTTCGCGCCGCTCCCCTCTTGCCGCTTCTTCGCCAGTTCACTTCTGATCCCGACCAACGCACCGCCGGTTTCGCCAAGGAGACGATCGAATACCTCGAAGACGCCGCTGATCACGGCGCGGTCGTATTGCCGTAATCCCCCTCGAACACCGCTCCGATGCCCCGTCCCTCGTCACCATCACCGCCAGCACATCACCGCCAACCCAACCTCCCGATCCCAATCCTCACTCTTCATCGTTCAACTTCAAACCTCTTCACTTCAAAATCTTCGCGCCGTTCGCGACCTTCGCGCTAAAAAGTTCTGCTTCTTCCCCGCGCATTCTCCCTTGATCCCCATCATCACAAAACGCTCGGCGTTCGCGCCCGCGCATACACCCGCTCCAGCCCCTCCACCATCGCCCCCGCGCTGAACCGCTCCGCGCACTCCGCGCGCCCCCGCTCCGCCGTCCGCCGCGCCTCTTCCCGCCGCTCGATCATCCACCCGATCGCTTCGCGCAGCCCCGCGATGTCCCCCGCGCGCACCAGCCTCCCCGTTGTCCGGTCGCGCACCACCTCCCCCGTCCCGTCCACGTCGTACGCCACCACCGGCACGCCGCACAACAGCCCCTGCACCACCGCCCGCGGCAATCCTTCCCGGTAACTCGGGTGCACCAGCACATCCATCGCCCGGATCAGCCCCGGCACCTTCCCCGGCGCCACAAGCCCGCTCATCACCACCCGCCCGCTCAGTCCCATCGCCGCGAGCCGCGCCGTCAGCCGCTCGCGCCACCATCCGTCGCCCACCCACAGCAGCTTCCACGACGGGTTCCGCTTCAAGTCCTCGCCGAGCGCCTCGAGCAGATCGTCGTGCCCCTTAAGCTCCGCGAGCCGCGCGACCGTTCCGATGACGACGTCACCCGCCGAAAGTCCCATCGCCGCGCGAACCTCCTCGCGCGTCTCCCCCATCCGCGGCCGCAGGAACTCCTCCGTCTCGCACCCCGAGTACACAATGTCGTACTGCTCGGCCGTCCCGATCCCGTGCATCAGGAACTGCTCGCGCATCGCCGCCGCGACGCACACGATCCGGTGGCACCGCTTCGCCGCGAACCGCTCGGCGTGCACGTACACCGCGTTCCGCCACGCCTTCTCGTATTCATGAAACGGCGGCCCGTGCACCGTGTGCACCACGCCGACTCTTCCATCGCGGCCGCCTTCCATCCACGCCGCCGCGCGCCCGATCACCCCCGCCTTCGATGAATGCGTGTGCACGATGTCCGGCTTCACCTCACGGATCAGCCGCCGCAGTTGCCGATACGCCTTGAAGTCGCGCACCGGATGCAGCTCGCGGATCATGTCCGGCACTTCGTGCGTCGTGATCCGCCGCTCATGCGCCGCACCCCGCGCACCCTCCGCACCGCGGCACACGAACCCGCGCACCCGCTCCAGCAGCGACCCTTCCGGCCCATAGATCGGCCCGAACGCCAGGTGCACGTCATGCCCCAGCCGAGCCTGCCCCTCGCAAGAGAGCACCGTGTTCTCCTGCGAGCCGCCCAGAATGAGCCGCGTGCTGATGTGAAGGATGCGCATGGAGAGGACTCAAAGCACAAAGCACAGAGAACAGAGCACAGAGCACAGAGCACAGAGCACAGAGCACAAATTCGATCTCGAACCTTCGACTGCCGATTTCCGATTTCTGATTTCCGACATCCGACATCCGACATCCGACATCCGACATCCGACATCCGACATCCGACATCCGACATCCGACATCCGACATCTGAAATCTGAAATTTCAA
>DASZQL010000137.1:0-7852 GCA_035549675.1 Phycisphaerales bacterium
TTCCGCCGGGAGGTGCTGGTCGGAAAGCGTCGCCGCGCCGCTCACGCGCGAGAGCAGTTTTTCCGCGGCGAAAAACGCCCGGCACGCCGATGATGCGCCGCACGCCCTTCGCTACGCCCTCTTCGGAGAGCAGTGCGAACGCCTCGGCCTCGCCGGTGCGCGTCAGGTGCGTCCCGCCGCAGAACTCCACCGAGTAGTTCCGCCACGCCGCGCTGCCGGGGTCCGCCAGCAGCGACTTCACCGCCGCCCCGATCGACACCACGCGCACCGGGTCCGGGTACGCCTCGCCGAAGACCGCGCGCAGCCCGTTGATCGTCCGCGCCTGCCCGATCGGCGCGATCTCCGCGAACACTTCGAGATTCGCCCGGATCGCCTCGCCCACGCGCTGCTCGATCGCCCGTGCCTCCTCTTCCTTCACCGGCCCGCTGTGCGAGAAGTCGAAGCGGAGCCGATCCGGCGCCACCAGCGAGCCCTTCTGCTCCACATGCTCCCCCAGCACCGCGCGCAGCGCATGATTCAGCAGGTGCGTGGAAGTATGGTTCGCCGCGATCGCCCCCCTCCGCGGCGTGTCCACCCTCATCTCCACCTCATCCCCGACCCGCAGCTCGCCCTTCAGCGCCCGCCCCACGTGCAGCACATACCCCGCCGTCTGCCGCGTGTCCTCGACGAGAAACTCACCCCCGCCCGCGCCGATCCCCGTCGTGCCCCGCGACGACCGCTCCAGCACGATCCGCCCCGCGTCCCCGACCTGCCCGCCCATCTCGGCGTAGAAGCACGTCTTGTCCACGATCAGCGCGAAGCGATCCGTCGGCCGCGTGTCCGACGCGATGAGGGATTCATCGAAATCATGCCCGTTCCAGATCGCCTCGATCCGTGCCCGCATCTTCCGGCCGTGGAACTTGTCCGCGTCCTCCGTGGGCTCAACACGCATGCGCTTCAGCGACGCCACCGCCTCCGTCGTCAGCGCGCCCGGACCCTCCGCAGTATTCCTCGTCGCCCCGCGCGCCTTCTCGCGCGCCTCCTCCATCAACCGCTCAAACCCCGCGGCATCGACCGTCATTCCCCGCTCTTCCGCCATCTGCTGCGTGAGGTCGATCGGGAAGCCGTACGTGTCGTGCAGCTTGAACGCATCTTCCGCCGCGACCTGCTTCTTGCCTTCCGCCGCACGACCAAAGTGCGCGAGACCTTGCGTCAGCGTCCGTCCGAACGCTTCCTCTTCGTCCCGAATCACCTTGATGACCCGCTGCGGATTCTTCTTCAACTCAGGGAAGAACCCCCCCATCGACTCGACGACCGTCGGCACGAGGTCGCACACGAACGCCCCCGGCACACCGAGTGTCTGCCGCCCGTACCGAACCGCGCGCCGCAGAATCCGCCGCAGCACGTACCCGCGCCCCTCGTTACTCGGCTCCGCGCCGTCCGTGATCGCAAACGTCAGCGTCCGCGCATGGTCCGCGATCACCCGGTACGCCGTATCAACCGGATCGTCGAGTTTGCCCGTGTAGTCCCGCGCCTTCGTGATCTGCTTGATCGCAGCGAACAACGGGGCGAAGACGTCCGTGTCATAGTTCGAGTCCTTCCCCTGGATCACGCGCGTGATGCGCTCGAAGCCCATGCCCGTATCGACATGCTTCGCCGGGAGCGGGCTGAGTCCTTCCTTGGTCCGGTTGAACTGAATGAAGACGAGGTTCCAGATCTCGATGACGTTCGGATGACTCCGGTTGACGAGTGAATCGCCTCCGGTGGCCCGACGCTCCGCGTCGGGTCTTCCGTCAAAGTGAATTTCCGAGCAAGGCCCGCACGGTCCCGTGTCTCCCATCTCCCAGAAGTTGTCCTTCATCACGCCGGGGATGATGCGGTTCTTCGGCAGGTACTTCTGCCACAACTCGTACGCCTCGCGGTCCGGCTCGAGGCCCTGCGCCTTGTTGCCCTCGAAATACGTCGCGTAGAGACGGTCGGGGTCGATCTTCCAGATGTCGGTGAGCAGCTCCCACGCCCACTGGATCGCCTCGCGCTTGAAGTAGTCGCCGAAGGACCAGTTGCCGAGCATCTCGAAGAAGGTGTGGTGATACGTGTCCTTACCGACGTCGTCGAGGTCGTTGTGCTTGCCGCCCGCGCGGATGCACTTCTGGCTGTTCACCGCGCGCTTCAGCTTCGCCATCGCCGACCCCGGGTCCACCTGCCCCAGGAACAGCGGCTTGAACTGGTTCATCCCGGCGTTCGTGAAGAGGAGCGTCGGATCGTCGTGCGGCACGACGGGCGAGCTGGGCACGAAGGTGTGCGACGCCCGTTCGACGAAGAAGTCGATGAACTGCCTGCGAATCTGGTCCGACGAGAGCGACATCACAACTCCTCACACCGGGCAGGGAAAATCGGGAAACGGCCGAGAAAAGGCCGGGAGTATAGACCCTCGTTCGCCGAACTCCCGAGCGTGTGGAGAGGGCCGAGAGGAGAGTGAAATTGTTCCACGTGGAACAATTTGGCGCGTGGGCCCGACGGCGGCGGGCGGGGTCATTCGGCTCGTACTTTGTTGCGGATTTCGCCGAGTTTTTCGATCCGGACGGTGACCTCGTCGCCGGCTTTGAGATAGCGAGGGGGTGTCCGGGCCATTCCGACGCCTCCTGGGGTGCCGGTGAGGATGGCGGTGCCTGGCAGCAGTGTTGTCCCGCGGGACAGCTCGGCGATCAGGAACGGGACTTTGAAGATCATGTCGTTGGTTGAGGCGGACTGGACGGTTTCGCCGTTCAGGGTGGTTTCGATTTTGAGCGTGTGAGGATCGGGGATTTCACTGACCGGCGTGAGCTTTGGACCCAGGGGGCAGAAGGTGTCAAAGCTTTTGCCTCGGCAGAACTGGCCTCCGGAGCCGTTCTTCTGCCACCAGCGCGCGGAGACGTCGTTCGCGATGCAGTAGCCGAGGACGAAGTCGAGCGCGCGGGATTCGGGGACGTCGCGCGCGGCGCGGCCGATCACAACAGCCAGCTCGCCTTCGTAGTCCACCTGCTCGCGGTCCTGGCACACCTTCGGGATCACGATGTCGTCGCCCGAGAGCCCGGCGGAGAACGGATTCTTCGTGAAGATCATGGGCCGGTCGGGAACTTCCGCGGCCTGCTCCTTCGCGTGTTCCAAATAGTTCCGCCCGATGCCGATGATGTGGCGGATCGGGAGTTCGCCGGTTGGCGTTCTGATGGCAATGCCGAGGTCGGTGCGATGGAGTTCCATCGCGTCAGTGTACGCCCCGCGTCTGCCGTCACGGCTCGGCTACTTCTGCTCGTACTCGACCGCCTCTTTGCGCTTCCGCTCTTCTTCGGCTTGCGAAGAGGCATGAGCGACGCGGTACTCCGCCATTCCGGGCGGCTCGGGGAAGAGTTGCTTGATGGCTCCCTCCGGCAGGTCGGGGTAGCGCTGCGAGGTTGTCGCGACCAGCAGGTCGTAAGCGGATTGACGGAGTTCGAGCGGGGCGCGCTCGAAGAGATCCGCGGCCTGATTCGGGCCGAGCCGGAACCCGCCCCCGGAGTTGGAGACGGCGCTGCCGCTCAGGAGGCGCACGAAGACGTTGGAGACAATCGTGGTGAAGTCCTGGCGGACGTAGTCCGCCATGCGGTCGTCCTTGTCGACGAGCGTCCGGACGTTCTGCTCCTTGATGAACAGCTCGCGCACGGCCCGGGCGTATTCGAGCTGGCGACGGAAGATATCGGGCTTGCGGAGGAGGAGGCCCCGTGTGAAGGCTTCCATCAGCGCGCCTTCAATTTCGGTGACGGCGACGTACGGCGTGCTCACGCGCTGCTTCATCTGCTCCTGCACGAAGTCGGCGAGCGGGAGCTGGAGCAGGTACATCAGCGAGTCGTCGTTCAGATTGATGCGGGCGAAGTTGCGGAGCTTCTCGTGGTACTTCTCGGCGAGGGCGATCTCGCCGCGGTTGTAGTAGACGCGGATGACGTCGCGCAGGAAGTTCTGGTAGCCGGCGGAGTACTCGGTGTAGATGCGCTCGTCGGAATCGGCGAAGCCGCCGCGCTTGCGGACCTCGTCGAGGACGTCGTTGTACTTGTCGGTGAAGTTGAAGTCGGTGAGGGCGATGTAATCGTCGGTCACGGGATCGAAGACGATCTCGCCGGTGCGCCAGAGCTCCTGGATCGCGTTGACGACGACCCGGTCGGTGTTGAGGGTGTCGAAGTAGGTGACGGTGTTGCGCTGGAGCCCTTCCTCGACCCCTCGGACGGCCCAATAGACGGCGTGCGTGGCGGGGTGGCGCCAGTCGAGCGGGCCGTAGCGGCGGGTGTAGTCGAGCATCCGCGACGGCTCCATGTGGTACTTCTCGATGATGACGCGCTGGCGGACGACGGGGAGAAGCCTCTGCCACGCGGCCTGGTAGCGGGGCTCGTCGAGGAGCGAATCGAGCACGGCGTTGCGGGATTCCTCGTTCCGGCCCATGCCGAGGCGGGCGGAGGCGCTCGAGAGCCGCACGGCGTTGCGGAGCTCGATGAGGCGGAGCAGGTCGAGATTCGGGAGCAGGTGCGCCTCATCGCGCAGCCGGTTCAGCAGCTCGCGGACGAGGGAAACGGGCTTGCCGTCGGGGCCTTTCTCGGCGTTGGAATCCTTCGCGGCATCGCGGAGCTCGGCGTCGACCGCGGCGTCGATGGATTCGGGCGCCTCGGCGACCTGCCGGAGCCATTCGACATACGCGCGCGAGTTCTCCTCGGTCACGCCGGTGCGGACGGGCGGCGTGCCCAGCACGTAGGTCCACTCGCGCGCCAACTGACGCTTGTAGTAGAAGTGGGCATCGTCGGCCCAGCCCTGAATCTTGTGCACGAAGATCCACGCCAGCTCCTTGTGGAGCAGCACGTCGTTCGGATTGCGTGGGATCCCCTGGTCGCGGAGAAGCTCGATGCCCGCCTTGACCCATTCCCATCGCTCCGCGGCGGTGTTGGTGGCGACGGAGATGTTGTACGCCATGTTCCAGGCGTGGAACGCCCACACGCGCGGGAAGCGCGGTTGGAGACGGGTGATCGCGGAGGAGAGCTCGATGGCCTCGTAGAACTTGCCGTCCTGCTTGAGCGTGTTGGCTCGGACCCAGAGCCAGTTGACGAAAAGGCCGCGGAACGCGCCCATGGCGATGCCGAGGGCGACCTCGGGCGGATCGCCTTCCTGGGCCTCGTCGGTGTAGGTGAGCTGCGCCTTGCCGGCCTCGGCGATGAGCTCTGTCGAGAGGACGGAGGAACCCAGCAGTGCGACGGCCACGCAGAAGGCGGCGAGGAACTGGATGGCGCGGTCGGAGAGGTTCATGTGGCGTCGTTCATTATTGGCCTGAATAGAGCGCGAGTTCGCGGCGGCGGAAAATGGCGAGGCCGAGACCGAGGGCGGCGAGGGTCCAGCCGCCGATGGTCAGGAGGGCCGATGCGAGCTCGGACCAACTGATCAGGAGGCCGTCCACGAGCTTGCCGGTGGGATTGAGGGCGGCGTAGGTGTGGAAGATGGCGGCGACGGGGGTCGCGACGAGAGAAATGATGACGTTGGGGATGTTCGTGCCCCCCCCCACATTGGTGAGCTGGAGATAGTTCTTCAATGAGTCGTCGAGGAAGACGGCGGACTCGGCCATGATGAGGAAGGCGAGGGCGACGAGGGACGCGACGGAGAAGCTCAGGAACGAGGCGGCGGCGATCGCGACGGCGGCGATGAAGCCGAGCTTGATCCAGATGACGCCGAAGACGCGGAGGAAGTTCAACTCGTAGCCCCCGGCGGTATAGAGCAGCTCGAGCCCGTCGGGCGGGAAGGTGATGGCGTTCCTGTTCTGCGGGGCGGAGGAGGGATCGCCGGGTCCGTTGTAGACGGAGATCATGAGCGAGCCGTCGTCGTTGATGAAGTCGGTGCTGATGGGGAAAGTCTGGGCGGCCTTGAGGGCGACCTGGCGCTCGTGCGGCACGCCGCGGATGATGAAGACGATGCGGTAGAGGGCGGAGGGGTCGTTGGAGCCGGCGTTGATCTGGAAGCGGAGGGTGAGGATGCCGTTGGGGTCGTTGCGGAGCGCGCCGAGGCCTTGGAAAACGTAGGTTTCGGGCGGGACGCCCGGCTCGATGGTGCGGTACTGGAGTTCCCAGTCGCTCAGCACCTCGCGGGCGAACTGGTCGCGCAGCTCGGGCGTGTCCTGGACGCGCGGGTCACGGCTCTTGGTCTCCAGCATGAGCTGCTCGACGGAGTCGGTCAGGCGCTTGTTGAACGTTTCCACGAGCTCGTCGCGGATGGACTTGCGCAGCTCGGGCGTGTCCTGGACGGTCGAGTTCTCGGCGATGCGTGCCTTGACGGCGATGTTCGTCAGCAGGTCGAGCTTGGAGTCGCTGGGCTGGTATGGCTCGGGCATGATCGCGACGCGCGCGACGAGAACCTGCGTCTCGAGAATGCGGCGATCCTCGGTCATCAGTGAAGGATCGCCGGTGGTGACCGTTCCGTTTTCGAGCACGTTGCGGGCGATCTCGCCCCGGGCCGGCTGGTTGCGGAGGTATTCCGTGAAGAGGAAGACGCCGGAAGCGGTGACGATGAGCAGGACGGCGTTGAGGCCCATGACGCCCACCCACTTGCCCAGGAGGTACTGCCACGGCGCGACGGGCTTGGTCATGGTCTGCCAGATGATTCGGTCGCGCTGCTCGTAGGCGACGCTGGCGGTGGCGAGGAAGAGCGTGAGGAAGGCGAGAACGGCGTAGGTGAGCCCGGTGCCGTACTGGAACCACTGCTGGACGCGGTAGCGGAGCGGCTGGTCGGTGGTGAGCAGGCCCGGGATCACGGCGAGGAAGAAGATGACGAGGACGATGAAGACGAGGCTGACCTTCATGCGCACGGCTTCGTCGAGGAGCGTCCTGGCGACGGCGAAGACGGGACGGGGGGCGGCGAATGCGGCGCGGAGGAGGCTCAGGCCGGCGAGGAAGACGAGCGAGAGCGGGATCGCGCCCGCGAGCAGCCGGCCGACCCAGGCGGTGTGCTCGTTCAGCATGAGCGGCCAAGCGACGCCCCAGCCGATCAGCAAGCCGGCGAGCGCGGAGAGACCGATGCCCAGCCAGATGAATGTCGAAGCGACGACGGCGACGAGTGTCCAGAGGATGGCGACGCTGGCGATGCCGGAAGACTCCCGGAGCGCGTCGATCATGGAGTGGAAGGCGAGCGTCAGCGCGCCGATCGGGCCTTGATTGAACCAGGCGCCGGCGTCGGTGGCCTTCGCGGCGGCACCGGTTGCGGCCTGGACGGTCCGGGCGTCGCGTGAGAGGACATAGAGCGTGACGAAGACGCCGATGCAGAGCGCGGCGGTCACGATCGTGGCGGCGATCTTGAAGGGCGTGCCGCGCTGCGCACGATTGAGGCGGGCGATGAGCGCGCGGGGGTTCACGTGGCGCGGTCCTGTGGCTTACCGGAGGAATCGTCGATGAGCGAGTCGATCATGGCGCGGTCGGCGTCGGCGGCTTTGCGCTGCGGGGCCGGGGGGCGCGGCTGCTCGGGGATCGACGCGGGTTGCTGGGCGCTCGCGGAGAGCAGTTGATCGATGAGGGCCTCGTCGGGGCCGGCGCGACCCGGACGTGATTGGACGGGGACCGGGGCCGAAGCGGCGACGGGCTCGTCGGTCGCGCGGATGAGGTTTTCGATGAGCTCGCCGCCCTCGGCCTGGTCGCCCAGGAGGAACGAGGCGGTGCGGCCGTCGTGGCGGGCGCCGCTGGTGGCGACCTGCTCGTCGCGGGCGCGCTCGACGATGTTGACGAAGAGATCCTCGAGTTTCTGGCGCGGCTTGGCGACGCGCTCGAGCGAGTGGCGGTGACGGATCAGTACCTGCTCGATGTCGCGGATGGTCTCGGCGTCGAGCGCGTCGGTCTCGATG
>DASZQL010000138.1:0-8925 GCA_035549675.1 Phycisphaerales bacterium
ATCGAGCCGCAGTCGGAAGAGATCCGCCGCGAGATCCGCCGGGCGCAGTCGCAGAAGGATTCGCTCGAACACGCCAAGCAGTCTTTGGTTTCGCTGAAAACGTTCACGCAGGAACAAGTCAAAGCGGCGAAGGACGCGGCGGCGCAGGCGGCGGAGCAGGTTTCGGCTGAAGCCGCGGCGATCGAGAAGCTGCTGAACGAAGAAGTGAAGACGAAGTACGACGACGCGGCCAGCAAGTACGCGTCCGCGCTCTCGAAGGCGAACGCGGCACGAAACGGCGGCTCGCGTCAGGCGGTTGCGGTGACTTCGGGAACAATCCAGCACGCGATCGGCGCCTTGCAACGCGAGCGGTCGGAGTCGCTGGCTCGGGCCGGAGCGTTCTTTGCGGACGTCGGCTCGATGAAACCGGCGCCGGCGAATGCGGCGCACTTCGTGGAGCTCGCATCCGCACTGACGACCGAGGCCGGCGCGGCGAAAGCCACGGCGGGTGAGTCCTACACAACGGCGTCCGGCTCGATGCAGGGCGCGGGGATCGAGCCGTATACGCGGCTTTCCGAGCAACTCACCAAGGTGGGCCAAACGCTTTCGGGCGCCACGCCGCCTCCCGAGCAGCAGCCGGCGCCGGGTGAACAGCCGGCCGAAGGCACGGGGGAGACGCCGCCGCCAGCGGAGCCGGTGACGCCGCACGAGCAACCGGCGGAACAGCCGCCGGCGTCGCCCGGGTCCTGAAGACCGTTTACGTGGGTGTGCCACGGACCCTTCTTCGGATCAGTGCTCCGCTCGTGCATCTCCCAATACCGCACTGACCCAGGACGGGTCAGTGGCACGACGAAATCGCTTCAGCAGCTCAGCGATTGGGCTGCCGCTTGGGCGGCCTGGGGCGTTCGCGCTCGTGCTCCGGCGGCGTGGGAAGCTCCTTGTGCTCCCAGAGCGATTTGAGGCGATCCTGATCGATGGGCTCCATGAACTGGCCCTGGCCGAGGCGCTGGCGGATGATGCGGCCCTGCGCGTCGAGCGTCGTCAGCATCGGGGCGGCGGAGTCCTCGGTGTGAAGCGTTGCTTGTTCCCATGCGCCGCTCTGCGGCGATGAGAACGACTCGCGACGGAGAACCACTTTGCCCAGCGAGGTGTCGTAGTTGTAGAAGGCGAAGTTCGCCGCGGTGTTTTTCACGACGGCGAATCGCGGCAGGAAATACGACTCGACCTTCGAGATGTAGCCCTGCTCGGGGAGGTCGTACTCGACGGTGCTCGGTGGCTGCCCGGATTGGTCGGTGAGGACGGTCATGCGCCGATCGCGGCGCACGACGGTGAGCGTGAGGTGCTGCTGGCCGGCGGCGCCTTGGCGCGTCACGACGTTGCGGATGGTCCAGCGCTCGGCGGCGCGGTCTCGCGAGAGGAAGAAGACGCCCTCGGAATCGAGGAGCGTTCCTTCGAGGAAGGTGCGGGCATCGGCGCGGACGACATAGCCGAACTCCCGCTCCTCGGTGGACCAGGTTTCCTTGCGTTTCGAGGGCGAAAGCTCGCCCAACTGGCCCAATCGCATCTGGATGCGTTGCCAGGCGATTTCTTCCGCGTCTGAAGCGGAGCCGGTCGTCGCGGGGCGGTACACGCGATAGAAAACAGGCTCGGGGTCGAAGCACGACTCGAAGTCGGAGGCGTTGATCGAGCGGAGAAAAGCATCGCCCGCGAGGATCGCGGCGGCGCGGTCGCTGCCGCTCTCCTCGGGATCGCGGATGGTGGCGCTCGCGACGGCCATCTCGTAGAGATGCTTCACTCCATTCTCGAACGCCTCGAAGGGGCAGACGAGCTGGATGATGACGAAGCGGCCGGCGCCGGTCTGGAGCACGGTGTAGCCGGTGACGGGCTCGGCCGGATCATTGGCGATGCCGAGGTACACGCGGCGCGCGGGGATATCGCCAAGGCGAAGGTCGTCGGTCTTGCCGATCGTGCTGATGTAGGACTCGAGGTCCCGGCCGGTCTTTGGATCGCGCGCCACGCGGCGCTGCTTGTGCTGATCCACGATGCTGTTCATCACGGATTCCAGCGTGAGGCCGGTATCGGAGCTGACGGAGTTGTGGAGCTGGATGACCCACTGCGCCTTGGTCTCGGGTGGGCGCACGATGACACTGGTGCGGAGGCCTTCGAGGCGCGAGGATTCGATGATCGCGCCTTCGGGCAGGTGAATCGAAAGGCCAAGGCTCGGAATTGTGAAGGGCTTCTCGGCGAGTTGGGCCTTGACGTCCTGGGCGCGAGCCGCGAACGGTTCGCAAGCGAAAATAAATGCCAAACACAATCCGACCATCAGGCGGATGCGGGGAAAGCTGGATTGGCAGTGCTGGCGCATGGCGTGATCCTACTGAGAAGAGGCGTCCGAACTAGGATCGGGTTTCATCCCCGGTCGGATAAGAGCGGTTCCCGGATACGGAGAATCGAGGCTCACGGATCGCCTGACTTGACACGCCGAACGCAAGGCGTATCCTTGTCCCCCCTTGGCCTCCTCTGCGGTGGGCAGGGTGTGGGACCAGCACGGATCGTTCGGCCAGTTGACTCGCGTCCGGCCATCGGATGGTGGACGCGGGTGGCTGGATTCGGTGCCGACGCGGTGTGACGGTTTCACGCGGGTTGAACGAGATCATGGCGCATCGGATGCGCTTCACGTTGGAAAGATTGGACGCGACGAATGAGCGGCGGACGCATCAGAATTCGAATGGAAGCCTACGACCACCAGGCGCTCGATAACTCGGCGCGCGAGATCGTGGACCAGGCCAAGCGCACCAGCGCCCGCGTCGCGGGCCCGATCCCGCTCCCCACGCGGATCGAGCGGTACACGGTGCTTCGCTCGCCGTTCATCGATAAGAAATCGCGCGAGCAGTTTGAAATCCGGACGCACAAGCGGATCATCGACATCACCGAGCCGAACTCCCGCACGGTCGAGGCGCTCAACCGCCTCGTCGTCCCCGCCGGTGTGTTCATCAAGATCAAGGCGTAGCGTCTTTACGATTCACGGGCCGGTCCTTCGAGAGAAGGGCTCGGCCCTTTCAGTTGGGTTCCTCTGGACAGTCGGGATGTTCCCCTGATCCATGAACCGCCCACTCCGGACCTCACCGTTCGGAACACGGGGCCAGCGCCAGCCGCGACGCCAGTCGTCCGCGGCGGGTAGGAAAGGTCGAGCGATGCCTCTGATGCTCATGGGTCGAAAACTCGGCATGACTCGCGTCTTCGACGACGCCGGGATCAGCGTGCCGGTGACGGTCATCCGTCTGGGGCCTTGCGTGGTCACGCAGGTCAAGACGAAGGACGCCGACGGGTACACGGCCGTTCAGATCGGCTTCGATGACGCGAAGCCGCGGCGCTCGACCTACGCGACGATCGGGCACGACGGCAAGGCCGGCACGTCGCCCAAGCGGTTCCACCGCGAGTTTCATGTGACCGAGAAGGAACTGGGCGACTACACGGCGGGGCAGGAAATCAAGGCCGAGGCGCTCTCCCATCTCGGCTTCGTCGATGTGGTCGCGACGAGCAAGGGCAAGGGCTTCCAGGGCGTGATGAAGCGGCACGGCTTCAAGGGCATGTGCGCCAGCCACGGCACCGAGCGTAAGCACCGCTCGCCCGGTTCGATCGGCGCCCGCGCCAACGACCGCGGCCGCGGCAACAACAAGAAGGGCATCAAGATGGCGGGGCACATGGGCGCGACCCGTGTCACCATCCGCTCGCTGCCCGTGGTGCGGATCGACAACGAACAAGGTTTGATGCTGGTCAAGGGCTCGGTGCCCGGGGCCAACAACGGTATGGTCGAGGTGCGGACGCCGACGCGGCTGTACCGTCCGAAGGCGCGCAAGCAGGCCGAGATGGCGAAGGCCTGATGGACTGCGTGCGGCGCGGTTAGAACGTTTTCGACGGGCGCGACCTCAACAAGCGCACCCGTCGGCCGGGCGAGTCCCGCGAGGGAAACGGTCCGGCGGTGACAGCAGATGGGTTCGCCGAGTCGGACCCGGGTCCGTGCACCAAGTGCACGCCGGGCGAGGCGAGAACCCCGAATCCCGATGGTTCCGATCGCTGTGTGCGATCGGCGGGAGCGGGCCAGGCGATTGACGAGCGAGATTCCCTCATGGAAATCCCCGTCCTCAACATGCAGGGCAAGCAGGTCGGCACCCTCAATGTCGACGAGCAAGCCCTCGGCGGCGAAGTGAATGCCGCTCTCATCAAGCAGGCATACGTCCGCTACCACGCGAACCGCAGGCAGGGTTCCGCGCGGACGAAGAACCGTGCGAAGGTCGAAGGCTCGACCCGCAAGCTGTACAAGCAGAAGCACACCGGTAACGCCCGAGCGGGCGCCGCGCGGACCAACACCCGCCGGGGCGGCGGTCGTGCGTTCGGCAAGTTCAAGCCGCGGGAAGATTTCCGTCTCGACATGCCGATCAAGATGCGCCGCAAGGCCAACCGCAACGCGCTGCTGGCCAAGCTCATCGACAACGAAGTCAAGATCATCGACGGCTTCTCGATGAAGGAGCCCAAGACGCACGAGTTCCAGGCTCTGCTCGGCTCGTTCGGCGTCAACGGCTCGTGTCTCGTCGCGATCAACCGCGAGAATACGAACATCCGCCTGAGCGCCCGCAACTGCGACCGCGTGGCGGTGTGTGACGCGGCCCAGCTCACGTGCTTCGAGATGCTCAACAGCCGCTTTCTCGTGATCTCGAAGGCGGATCTCGAGGCGTGGCTGACCGGCCCGAGCAGCGTGACGAACAAGGCCGCCAAACAAGACCGGAAGGAGGCCGCGTGATGCACGCCGCAGACATCATCAAGAAGCCGCTCCTTACGGAGAAGAGCACGTTCCTGTCGAACGAGGCGAAGCAGTACTGCTTCCTGGTCGCGTCGAACGCCCGCAAGGACCAGATCAAGCAGGCGGTGCAGGAGCTGTACCGGGTGCGCGTGGTCGGCATTTCGACCATGAACCGTCGCGCCCCGGATCGCCGCAACCGCTACGGCCTGATCGAGGGCAAGTGGACCAAGAAAGCGATCGTTCGCATTCACCCCGAAGACACGATCGAACTGTTCTAAAAGGCACCAGGCACTGGGCACTAGGTAAGGCAGAAAGAGACAGTCATGCCGATTCGCATTTACAAACGAACCAGCGCCGGGCGGCGGAACTCCTCGGTGAACATGAACACCGAGGTCACGAAGTTCTCGCCTGAGAAGTCGCTGCTCAAGCCGAAGCGCCGCGGCTCGGGCCGGAACAACCAGGGCATCATCACGGTGCGCGGTCGTGGCGGCGGCGCCAAGCGTCTGTACCGCGAGATCGACTTCAAGCGTGCCGACCGTCTCGACATCCCAGGCAAGGTCGTGGGCGTCGAATACGACCCCAATCGCTCGTGCCACATCGCGCTGATCAAGTACGCCGACGGCGTGAAGCGCTACATCCCGGCCCCGCTGGGCATCAAGGACGGCGAGGAGATCCTCGCGTCGGACAGCCCGATTGAGCCGAAGGTCGGCAACTGCATGAAGCTGCGCGACATCCCGCCGGGCCTCGACGTGCACTGCGTCGAGCTCGCGCCGGGCCGTGGCGCCCGCATGTGCCGCTCGGCGGGCATGTACGCCAAGCTCAGCAACAAGGAAGGCGCGTTCGCGACGCTCGTGCTGCCCTCGGGCGAAATGCGCCGCGTCCCCATCGACTGCAAGGCGACGATCGGCCAGGTCGGCAACATCGACCAGGTCCAGCGCCGCCTCGGCAAGGCCGGCCGCTCCCGCCACCTCGGGCGTCGTCCGAAGACCCGCGGCGTGGCGATGCACCACGGCATCCACCCGCTCGGCGGCGGCTCGGGCCGGAGCAAGGGCAACCGCGCTCCGGTCAGCGCGTCGGGCGTCCCGTCCAAGGGCGGCAGCACGCGTAACCGCAAACAGTTCTCCGAGAAGCTCATCATCCGGCGCCGCTTCAGCCGCCGCTACGGTCAGCTCCATTAAGGCATCAGGGATCAGGCACCAGGCATCGGCAAGGCAAGAGACACCAGGAAAGCACCATGTCCAGATCGCTGAAAAAAGGTCCGTTCGTTGATGAGCGGCTCTACCGCCGCGTCGAGCAGCTCAACCAGACTCGGCGCAAGGAGCCGCTCAAGACGTGGTCGCGCACGTGCACGATCGTTCCCGAGTTCGTCGGGCATACGTTCAAGGTGCACAACGGGCGTCAGTTCAATGACGTCTTCGTCACCGAGGACATGGTGGGCCACAAGCTGGGCGAGTTCAGCTCGACCCGCACATTCCGCGGGCACACGAACAAGAAGGAAGGCATCGAGGGCGGCGACGGCGCCGGCGCTCCCGCCGCGGCTCCGGGCGGAGGCGGCAAGAAGTAAGTGAATCGAGGCATCACCGCCGCGAACCCGCGGCGTCGTTCGCAGGATTGAAACCGTGAAGATCAACCCCGACAAACTGAAGAAGAGAGCCAAGAAGGCGGGCGTGACCGTCGAGCAGCTCGCCGAGGCGCTCCCTCGCAAGCACGACCGTCAGCAGCAGCTCGCCCACTGCGCGACGAAGGTCCGCAACTGGATGCGCGGCAACGATCACCCCAAGGTGACGCCCAAGGACGCCGAGGCCCTGGCCAAGGCGCTCTCGTGCGACACCAAGGACATCGTGCGTTTCCAGAGCCGGGCCAAGTTCCAGCGCACCAGCGCCCGCAAGGCCCGCCTGCTCGCCGATCTCATCCGCGGCCGCCGGGTGGATGAGGCGCTGACCATGCTCGAGTTCCACGAGCGCCGCGCTTCGGTGATGGTCTGGAAGGCGCTCAACGCCGCCCGGAGCGATGCCGAAGCCGCCGACGCCTCGATCGACCGTCTGGTCGTCACCGAGTCGCGTGTGGACAGCGCCGCGACGATCAAGCGATTCCAGCCGAAGGACCGCGGCCGGGCGCACCCCATCAAGAAACGGACCAGCCACATCGTGATCGGCGTCGAGGAGGTTGCGTAATGGGACAAAAGACTCACCCCTTCGGGCTCCGCGTCGGCATTACGGAAGCGCACAAAAGCCGCTGGTACGCCCCCAAGGCGCTGTACGGCGAGCTTCTGGTCGAGGACTACAAGATCCGCAAGTTCCTCGACAAGCGCCTCAACCGCACGCCTCCCTTCGCCGCGGTCAGCGACATCCACATCGAGCGCACGCGCGAAGAGCTCAAGATCATCATCAAGACCGCGCGCCCGGGTCTCGTGATCGGGCCCAAGGGCGCCGAGGTCGACCGGCTCACCGAAGAGCTGCAGTACATGACGGGCCGGAAGGTCTCGATCAACATCCTCGAGATCAAGAACCCGGACATCGATTCGCAGCTCGTCGCCGAGGGCGTCGCGGAGCAGCTCAAGAAGCGGGCCAGCTTCCGCCGCGTCGTCAAGATGCGGGCCGAAGCGGCGCTGCAGGCGGGCGCGAAGGGTTGTCGAATCCTGCTCGCGGGTCGTCTGGGTGGCGCCGAGATGAGCCGCCGTCTCGACACGCGCATGGGTTCCATGCCCCTCTCGACGTTCCAGGCGAACGTGGAGTACGGGTTCGCGGAGGCGTTCACGACCTACGGCACGCTGGGCGTGAAGGTCTGGATCTACAAGGGCCCGTACGCGGCGGAGTTGTCGGAAGAAGAGCGGATCAGCGACGCCGCCGGCGCACGCCCGAGGGCCCGCGGCCGCCGCTAAAGAGTTTGTCGAAGCGAATCACAGCACCACCACTCGACGAGAGTTCAAGCCATGTCCCTGATGCCGAAACGAGTCAAGTACCGCAAAGACATGCGCCGGGTCCGCGACCGGAAAGCGACGAAGGGCAACTACGTCGCCTTCGGCGATTTCGGCCTGCAGGCGATGGCCGGATGCTGGCTCACCGCCCGTCAGATCGAAGCCGGCCGCGTCGCGGCGCAGCACTTCCTCAAGCGCCAGGGCAAGCTCTATCTGCGAGTCTTCCCCGACAAGCCGATCTCCAAGAAGCCGCTCGAAACGCGAATGGGTACCGGCAAGGCGGATGTCGACTACTGGGCGGCCCGCGTCAAGCCCGGCACGGTGGTCTTCGAGATCGCCGGCGTGCCGGTGGATGTCGCTAAGCGGGCGCTCGTCCGCGTCGCGATGAAGATGCCCGTCAAGACGCGATTCGTGGGCCGGAGGCTCGAGGTCTAAGCAAGGAACTTGGTTCGTGACGGCGGGCGTCGCGCCCGCCGGGCACAGTCTCATATAGGTGAACGAATGAAGGCCGCAGAAGTCCACAAAATGACCGGTGAGGAAATCGACGCGGAAGTCGAGAAGCTGAAGAAGCGGATCTACGACCTGCGTTGCCAGGCCGCGACGGAGAAGATCGAGGACCCGAGCCTGTTCCGGAAGATCCGCCGGGACGCCGCCCGTCTCCTGACCGAGCGTCGCGCCCGCATCCTCCGCCACGAGGCGGAGCACGCGCCGAAGACGGAAAAAGCCCACAAGGCGCCCGCCGCGAAGCCCGCCAAGAAGTCCGCCAAAGCCGCGACCGCGAAGAAGCCCGTGACCCGTAAGAAAACCACGACGAAGAAGGCGAAGGCATGAGCAGCACGAAGACGGAAACTCCCAAGGCCGAGCGCACGAGCATCGGCGTCGTCGAGTCGGACAAGAACGCCAAGACGCGCCGCGTGGCGCTCGCGTTCCAGCAGCGCCACCCGAAGTACGGCAAGTACCTCAAGGAGCGCACGATCGTCTACGCCCACGACGAGAAGAACGAGTCCCGCGTGGGGGACCGGGTGGAGATCGAGCCGTGCCGCCCCATGAGCGCGACCAAGCGCTTCCGCCTGGTGCGCGTGATTACCAAGGCCCCTGTCGAGTCCTGATTGAATGAAGCCCCGCCGGGGATCACCACCCGGCCCAGCATGGTGCAACGATGATCCAGCAGGAAACAAGATGCGACGTGGCGGACAACTCCGGTGCCAAGGAGGCGTACGTCATCCGC
>DASZQL010000139.1:0-9408 GCA_035549675.1 Phycisphaerales bacterium
GTAGAGGAAGGGGAAGAGGAGGAAGAAGAGGAGAGGAGGGGGAAGAGGAATAGGAATAGGAATAGGAATAGGAAGAGGAAGGGGAAGGAGAAGGGGAGGGGGAAGGGAAGAAAAAGAGGAAGAAGAGGAGGGGAGGGGAAGAGGAAGAGCAATAGGAAGAGGAGAAGGAGAAAGAGGAAGAGAATGAAGAACGAGAAGGTGGAGGAAAAACTCCTTTCGTCATGCTGTGCCTTCCGGTGACATCTTCACGGAGAGGAATCGGGAGAGGTTCTGTTCGAAGGGGACTTGGGGCGGCGGTACGTGATCGTTGAGCTGGGGCTGAGCGGGTCGGCGTATTGCGGCGTCCGGCGTCAAGGAAGATCGCTCCTTTACGGTCGCGGTGCTCGGAAAAGCGGCCATGCGAAGGCGGGAAAGCACGTCGCGGGGAAGACGTCAATAATGATCCGATGAGCGAATCGCTTGGACAGGTCTGGAATGTGCTGCTGATCGTGGCGGGGTTCGGGTTTGTCATTTTCATTCACGAGCTCGGGCACTTCGCGGCGGCGCGGTGGGCGAGGGTGCGGGTGCACGCGTTCGCGATCGGGTTCGGGCCGGCGATCGGCTCGTGGCGGAAGGGGATGGGGTTCAGGTGGGGTTCGAGCGAGCGGGAGTACGTGGAGCGGATCGCCCGGGAGATGCCCGGTGACAAAGGTGGTGTGACCCCACGCGAATGGATGTATGAGGAGGCGCTGGTCGCGGGGCCGCGGGTGCTGCCGGGGGTTTCGCCGACGGAGTATCGGCTGAACTGGATCCCGTTCGGCGGGTACGTGAAGATGCTGGGGCAGGAGGATGCGAACCCCGCGGCGGTGTCGGATGCGCCGGACAGCTTCGGCGTCAAACCGGTGCGGAAGCGGATGGTGATCATCTCGGCGGGCGTGGTGATGAACATCATCCTCGCGGCGGTGCTGTTCGTGATCGTGTTCCTTGCGGGGATCCGGGAGATCGCGCCGGTTGTCGGGTACGTGCAGGCGGGGTCGCCGGCGGAGCGCGCGGGGGTGCGGGTCGGGGACATCATCACGCACATCGGGGGCGAGCGGGTCGGCACGTTCAGCGATGTGGGGGTCGCAGCGGCGATGAACCGGCGCGACACGGCGCTGGATCTGACGATCGAGCGGATTCGGGGCGATGGCGCGGGCACGGAAGCGGTCGCGCTGGCGGTAATCCCGAAGGAGGATCGGCGGACGAAGCTGTTGCAGATGGGGGTGGCGCCGGCGGCGTCGGGGAAGGTGGCGGACGAGCCGCGGAAGAAGGATGAGCGGGAGCTGCTGGCGAAGGCGATGGAGAAGGCGGGGCTGAGCGGCGTCGAGCCGGGTTCGACGCTGGTGGCGGTGGATGGACAGGCGGTTGCCGGGGCGGCGTTCAATCCGTTCGACGATCCGAAGACGGAGCAGGCGATTTCGCTGCTGCGGCCGTTGGAAAGGGCGCTGGAAGAATCTGGGGGGCGCGCGGTGGAGGCGACGTTCCGCGCGCCGCCGGCGCCGGATGCGGATGGAACAGAAGCGGGGAAAGAAGCGGGCCGCCCCACGACCAGCGCCACGATCGCGCCGGTGGCGCAGATGGAAGAGGCGATCGCGCTCGTGGATGACGCGGCGGTGCCGGTGGAGCACCTGCTGGGGTTTACGCCGGTGATGGGCGTGCGGGAGGTTGAGGAGCGGGCGGCGAAGAAGGGCCTGCACCCAGGCGATATTTTCGCGCGGCTGGGGAACGCCGATTGGCCCGACAACGCGACCGGGCTGGCCCAGATCCGGGCGGGCAAGGGCAAGAGCATCAACGTGCGCGTCCTGCGCGCCGGCAAGCTGGTTGATCTGAATGTCGATGTGGACCGCGACGGAACGATCGGGTTCGAACGCGGAAGTTCCGCAGCGATGACAACCCTGATCACCCGCTTCCCCGCGGAAATGGTGAGGGCCGCGACGGAGAAGATGGAAAGCGATGAACGCGACGCATCGCGAGCGAGCGGCTGGATCGTCGATCCGCCGGCCCCTGTCGCCGGCGGCGAAACTGTGGCGTTGCCGCCGGTTGCGGGGCTTCGACCGCAAGTGATGGCGCCGATGAAGGTGATGTCAATCGGCGGGCGGGCGGTGGGGAACTTCGTGGAGATGCGCGAGGCGCTGATCGAGGCGATCGACCGAGCGGCATCAAGCGACGGCGCGTCGATCGACGTCGAGCTCGCGCTGCTGGATCCGAAGACACTCGAGGCGGAGAAGCCGGAGAAGGTGACGCTGGCGTTGAGTGCCGCGGATATTTTGCGGCTGCGCGGCCTGGGGTGGAAAGCGCCGGCGGAGCTGGCGTTGTGCTTCGAGCCTGCGACGGTGCTTTTGCAGACGGAGAACCCGCTTAAGGCGATGGGGCTTGGGGTGCAGCGGACGAAGCGCGCGGTGCTGCAGACGTACATCACGTTCCTGCGGCTCTTCGAGGGATCGGTGAAGGTCGAGCACCTGAAGGGACCGGTGGGGATCGCGCACGTGGGTTCGCGGTTCGCGGAGCAGGGGTTCATCTACCTGCTGTTTTTCCTCGCGATGCTGTCGGCGAACCTGGCGGTGATCAACTTCCTGCCGCTGCCGATCGTGGATGGCGGGCTCATGGTGTTCCTGCTGGTGGAGGGGATCACGAAGCGGCCGGTGTCGGTGCGGGTGCAGAACGCGACGGCGATGGCGGGGCTGCTGCTGATCGGGGCGGTATTTATTCTCGTGACGTACAACGATCTGGTGGGGTTGTTCACGCGATAAACGTCAGGCAAGACATTTTCACCACAGAGGACACAGAGCACACAGAGGAAGACGGAGAAGGACTGACTTTGTGAAAAAAGCCAATGTGGTCTGACGACGACGATCGCGGTTGCGCTGCTGACAATCGAGCAAGTCCGACTGGTCTGAATGGTTGAGCAGCCCTTGATTCTGTTCTGACCTCTGTGCTCTCGGTGTCCTCTGTGGTGAACGTTTTTTCCGGAGAGAGAATCATGTCGATGCTGGCTCGAGCGGTGATGATCACTTGGGGGCGGAACCGGGACTATGCCGCGAGGCTGGTCGGGGATTTGAGTGACGCGCAGATGACGGCGCAGCCGGTGGCCGGGGTGACGATGAACCACCCGGCGTGGATTCTGGCGCACCTCACCGTGTACAACCCGATCGCGGCGGCGATGCTGCGGGGGACGCCCTTCGAGGACCCGATCGATCATCGGTACGGGCAGAAGTCGAAGGTGGTGAACGATCCGCGGGAGTACCCGGCGCGCGAGGCGCTCATCGCGGAGTACCTGCGGACGCATGATGATGTGCGGGAGGCGCTGGAGGCGGCGGGGGATGTGGCGCTCGCGGCGGAAACGCCGCTGACGCGGTGGCGCGAGAAGCACCCGCGCGTGGGGGACATGATCGTCACGCTGCTGGTGAAGCACGAGTCGGGGCACCTCGGGCAGCTCTCGGCGTGGCGGCGGGCGATGGGGCTGCCGGGCGTGGCGATGTAAGGCGGAAGGGCGGAAGGTCGGACGTTCGGAGTGAACGCAGAGGGCGCGGAGACGCGCGGAGAAACGCTGAGTAAGAAATCTTCATCGCGAAGATCGCGAAGATCGCGAAGTACGCAAAGAGCGCGAAGAGTGGGCTGAATGTGAACAGACTGAAATCGGGAGGGCAAACTTCCTCAATCGTCTGCTCTTTCTTTTGCTTTCTTTCTTTGCTGTCTTCGCGCCCTTTGCGCTCTTCGCGATAAAGGGCTCGTTTCTCCGCGTCTCTGCGCCTCAGCGTTCTCTGCGTTCATTTCAAGACTTCGCTGCATGATGGAAGGAACTAGAGGTCCTACTCGATCCGCGGGTCGACCCAGCGGTAGAGGATGTCCACGGCGAGGTTGAAGGTGACGAGGATCGCGGAGAAGACGAGCGTCACGCCCATGATGACGAAGAGGTCCTTGTTCTGGACGGCGCTGACGAAGTGGCGGCCGAGGCCCGGGACGTTGAAGACGCTCTCGACGACGAAGCTGCCGGTGACGGCGAAGGACGTGGCGGGGCCGAGGTAGCTGAGGACGGGGAGGAAAGCGTTTTTGAGGGCGTGGGTGAGGACGATGGTGCGCTGCGGGACGCCCTTGGCGCGGGCGGTGCGGGCGTAGTCGGAGTTGAGGGCCTCGATCATGCCGAGGCGCGTGAGGCGCGCGATGTACGCGGCGAAGGGGAGCGCGAGGGTCAGCGCGGGGAGGATGAGATCGGTTGGCGAGCCCCACGAGCCGACGCGGCCCCAGCCGAGCCAGACGGGGAAGACGAGCAGGAGAACAGTGCCGATGACGAAGCTCGGGAGCGAGACTCCGATGAGCGCGAGGGCGAGGGTGGCGGCGTCGAGGAGGGAACGGGGCTTGATGGAGCCGAGGATGCCGGCGGCGAGGCCCAGGAAGAGGGCGATGGCGACGGCGGAGAAGCCGAGGATGAGGGAGACGGGAAGGGTGCCCGCGAGGAGGTCGTTGACGGACCAGTCTTCGTAGCGGAGGCTCGGGCCGAGGTCGAAGACGCGGTCGGGCACGTGACCGTCGGCGCCCTTTGCTTGTTCGATGAGCCACTTCACGCCGGTGGCGCGGGCGAGGTATTGGACGTAAAAGGTTGGAGCGCTGTCGAGGTTGTAGCGCGACTCCATCGCGGCGAGGACGGCCTCGGGTGGGCGGCGGCCCTCGTCGCGGATGATCGCGGAGCCGGGGAGCGCCCACGCGAGCGCGAAGGTGATCGTGTAGACGGCGAGGAGGATGAGCGGCGCCTGGATGAGGCGTCGGAGGATGAGCGCGATCATGGGATGCGCTCCGGGAAGAAGAAGAGAGGAATAGTTGGCGTCGAGGAAAGCCCGAGAAGAGTGAAGCCCTCACCCCGGCCCTCTCCCAGAGGGAGAGGGAGCAGGAGGGCCGCGTTGTCGTTCGTCGAGGGAGGGGGCGCTTGCCCGCCGGCTTGCGCCGGCGGCTCTCTTGATTCAGGCGAATCGCGATTGATGCCGAGTTGCCAGAGGTATTGCACGCGGCGGGGGTGTGAGGAGAGCCCGGTGACGTTCTTCGGGAAGAACTGGAACTCCATCATCGCATAGAGAGGGATCAGGGGGACTTCTTCTTCGACGAGGATTCGCTCGGCTTCTTCGAGGAGTTTGAGTCGCGCGGCGGGGTCGGGTTCGCGCTCGGCCTGGTCGAGGAGTGAGTCGTAGCGGGGGGAGTTGAAGGCGCGGTCGTTGTTGCCGTCGGTGGAGCGGTTGATGTCGAGGAACGACACCGGATCGCCGTAGTCGCCGAACCAGATGGCGCGGGAGGTCATGTAGCTGCGCCGGGTGAGGTCGGCCTTGATGGACTTGGTGTCCTTGACTTCGACGCGGGTTCGGACGCCCAAGGTTTCTTCCCACATACGGCCGAGGGTGAGGGCGGTGTCGACGTGATGCGCGGGCGTGCCGGGGACGAGCATGGTGACGACGGGGAACTCACGGCCGGATGAGTCGGTGGGTGCCGCGCCGTCGTGGAGCGTCCAGCCGGCGTCCGCGAGCTCGCGCTTGGCGCGGGCGGGGTCGTAGGGGAGGCCCTTTGGGGAGTGGTAGCCGGCGATGGAGCCGGGAGGGATAAGGGTGTCGCGCGGGGACTCGCCGCGGCGGCGGACGAGATCGGTGAGGTCGGACTTCTTGATGGCGAGCGCGAAGGCGCGGCGGACGCGGGGGTCATGGAGGGGGTTGGGCGAGCCGTCGGGGAAGCGCTCGGCGCAGTTGAAGTTCCAGAAGTAGGTGCCGAAGGAGTTGAAGGCGTGGAAGTCGGTGCGCTCGCCCCGCTTGGTTTGCTCGATGAGTTCGGGGATGTAATCGACGTTGACATCGCTGATCCAATCGGCGCTGCCGGTGGCGTAGGCGAGGACGGCGGTGTTGGGCTCGCCGATGGGGAGCATGCGGATGAGGTTGGAGCGCGGGGTGGCGGGGCCTGTGTAGGTGGTGCTGCGCTCGAGGAGGAGCTCGCGCTTGAACTTCCAGTCGCGGAGGATGTAGGGGCCGTTGGTGATGAGGTGGTCGGGCCTGGTCCAGCCGGAATCCTGGCGGCGCGCGCCGGTGCGGGGGTCGGCGGTGACGAAGCGCTCGACGTTCGCGGGGTGAACGGGGAGGAAGGACGCGAAGGCGCAGAGATCGAGGAAGTAGGCGGTGGGGCGGACGAGGGTGACGATGAGGGTGTGGTCGTCGGGCGCCTCGAGCGCGACGAGCTTGCGGAACTGCTCGTCGGCTTCGCGGGAGAGTGTGGCGGCGGCTTCGCGGGATTTTTCGGAGTCCGGGCGGGCGGCGTAGGCGGCGAGTTGCTCGGTGCGCCAGCGGAAGAACTCCTCGGCGCCCTTGATGCGGAAAAAGAGCGCCGAGTAGTCCGCGGCGGTGTCGGGCGTCATCGCGCGGCGCCAGGCGTAGAGGAAATCGCTCGCGCGGACGGGATCGTTGTTCGACCAGCGCGCCTCGGCTCGCAGATGGAAGGTATAGGTCGTTCGATCCTGGGAGGTCTCCCACGACTTGGCGAGCGCCGGGACGACGTGAAAGTCTTCGCTCTGCGTGTCCCAGCGCACGAGACCTTCGAAGAGGGCGTAGGCGAGGCGCATGTCCTGCTGGTAGGACATGCGCTGCGGGTCGAGGGTGTGGATGTCCTGGACTTCGAGGTAGGTGAAGTCGGCGCGGGGGGCGGTGTTGCGTTGGGTGGCGACGAGGCCGGCGAGGAGCGCGGCGAGGATGAGGAGGGCGAGGGCGAAGCGCCTCATGGGGGAACGATATCAGGACTGGAAGTCGGAGAAGAAGAAAGAGAGACGAGTAGAAAGATAGCCCTCACCCTGCCCTCTCCCAAAGGGAGAGGGTCAAACGCGGAACACGGTCGCCGAAGATGACTCCGCGAGAAGTTGAAATGCGGAACACGGCGCGGGCTTTACTTCCTGGCGGGGGCGAGCTCTTCGGGCTTCATGGAATAGGGCGGCTTGGTGAGCGTGCCGTTTGCGCCGATGTAGGGGGCGGCGGCTTCGGTGAACCAGTTGGCGTTGCCCCGTTCGATGGCCTGGTCGAAGGAGTCCGGCAGCTTGCGGCTGGTGGCCTTGCCGGCGGGATTGATGACCTGGTCGGCAAGGACAATGATGTTCTCGGCGGCGCCGACGATCATGCGCAGAGAGGGCGTTTCGTCGGCAGGCGCGGCGGCGGCGATGCGGTCACGGACGAACGCGAGGGATGCGCCGCCGAAGGACGCGGCGGCCTTGGCGAACTCGGGGCTGACGGCGCCGGCACCGGCCTGCATCTGCGTGAGCAGCGTCTGATAGACGATATCGAGATCGCGGAGCAGGGCCGTGGCCCAGAGGCGGTTGTCGGAGGCAGGAGACTCCTTGCGGAGGCGACGGGTGAGCGCCAGGCCTCCTTCGGAGGCGCGGAGCATCGCGCGGACGCGAAGAGGGGCTCCCGCGCCGCCGTTGGGGATGCCGTCGAGAGCGAGGATGATGGCGTCGACGACGCGCGGGTCCTTTTCGGTGCTGATCGCGTCGCGGAGTGAAGTAAGGACTTTTTCAACGGCGGCGTCGCCCAGGCCCAGAGCGCCCTCGCCCACGGTGCGGAGGAGTTCCTGGTAGCCCACGGCGGCGGCGAAGCGGGTCGCGGGCTCGCGGCTGGCCATCCCTTTTTGAAGCTGGCGCTCGGAGGTCGCGGTCGCGATGCGGCCGGCGAGACGGAGCGCGATCGCGGCGAGGCGGGCGTCTTTGCCTTCGATGAGTGAAGCGAGACGCTGATCGAGCACCTTGGCGTATTCGAGGCGGAAGCCGACGGAGACGCCGGTGTCGAGAGGCTCGAAGAGCGCGGCGCGGGCGTTCTTGACGACGTCGGCGTCGGCGTCGGAGAGCTGCGTGAGGCGTTCGGTGACGAAGGTCGCGATCTGCGCGGACTCGGCGGCGGTGAAGTCGGACTTCGACGTCAGTTCAGCGGTGAGGCGCACCTGGGCGAAGGCGACGGGCGTCGTGAACCCGAGGCAGAGGGCCGCGATCAAGGAGACGGCAGCCCGGCGGCGCGGGTAGCAGATGGTCGGCCCGTGGATGTGGCGGAGTTCGGGCAAAACGCTGGTTCCTGGATGCCTATTGGCGGATGGGCGGAGCGAGAACCCCGTGCGCGGGGATGGGCGGGAAAACCTATCAGTCGAGTTTGGCGGGGTCAACACGGAGGGGAATCGATTCGCGAGTGGGCGGTTGCTGGTTCCGGTGCTGCCGTGCCGCTATCCTGACTCGTCGGGAAGCGCCAACGGATTGGGCGGAGCACTCTTGCGGCTGATTCATAGCGCCATGTTGATGGGTCGAGTGCTGCTCGGGATGGCCTGGGCGGGGCTGTTGACCGTGGCGGGCCTGGCGGTGCTGGGGCTGGGGGCCGCGGGGCCGCGGAGCGCGGCGATGGGGTGGTTCGGGGTGGCGGGGATCTGCGCGGGGACGTTTGTCTTCATGTTCGTGGTGGCGGATCGGTTATGCCCGGTGGCGCACCGGTCGCCGATCGATGTGGCGGAGATGCTGCTGGCGGCGGCGATGATCATCGCGTTCGTCGTGGCCATTGTGCTGCTGGTGAACGCATGACGAGGCGCGGGGCGTGGCTGGCGAGCGTGGCGGTGGCGGCCGGGCTGACGGGGTGGGCGGCCGCGCGACCCGAGACGAGCACGCCGTTTGATGCGAAGAAGTTCGCGGGAGACCAGCTCGCGCGGATGGCGATCGGGCGGCTTCGCGCCGTACCGGAGCCGGGGATCGCGGATTACCGGATCGCGGCGCTGACTTTGCGGATGGTGCGCCCGCTGGTGGGGGAGGACCTGGAACTGCTCCGGCTGGAACTGGAGGCGTGGAGCGGGGCGGGCGACACGGCGCGGTTTGATGAGACGCTGCGCGAGGTGGTGAAGGCGGATCCGTCGGACACGGTGGCGCAGCTGCGGTTGATCGTGTCGCGGATCCGCGAGTTGCAGAACAGCGACGACCGGCTGAATGCCTACCTGAAGATTCTGGGCTCGAAGGGGAAGGCGTTGCACGCGACGGTGCGGAGCCAGCTGGCGCTGGACGCGGCGCTGCTCGCGCGTGAGAACGGGAATCAGGCGGCGTTCATCGAGCTGATGACGCAGGCGGCGCAGCTCGATCCGACGAACAAGGACGCGGTGTCGCTGTTCGTGACGTACTTCATCGATCGCACGACCGATCCGCTCGAGAAGGTCAAGCTGCTGACGGACGTGGTGGCGGCGGATCCGACGGACCACTCGGCGACGATGAACCTGACGCACGCGCTGATGAGCTGCGGGGCGTGGAAGGCGGCGGCGCGGACGCTCCCGTTGTCGAACATGGCGTACGCGGCGACGGGGGGCCGGCCGGATGCGCAGCGGTTCATCGACGGGATGATCATCACGTGGCGGGCGGAA
>DASZQL010000140.1:0-8024 GCA_035549675.1 Phycisphaerales bacterium
ACAGCTGCCGCCAGACGGTTTCGCGTTTCCAGGCCAGGCACACCGAGACTGCACGGTTCGCGTATCGCGCGGGGTCGACGGCAAGGATGCTCGCCTCGGCGGTGGGGACCGGGATGCAGGCGGCGCCGGATGTCTCGGCGATGACTTTGGCGACGGTCACGGCGATGCGCAGACTCGTGAAGCCCCCAGGTCCGACGGAGACGGCGATCCGTGAGAGATCCCGCGGCGTGACGCCGTGCTCACGGCACAGCCGATCGATCCCCGGCATCAGCGCGTCATCATGGCGGTCGCTCGAGTCGAGGGGGATACCCCCGAGCCAGGTTTCGCCTCGGGCGAGGCCAACTGCCGCCGAACGACGCGTCCCCGAGCCCCCCCCACTTTCCATGACGACACCGGTCGCCAACGGCGAAGCGTGGGCGGGATTGCTGATTTCGATGGCGAGCGTGATGGGCTGGCTGGCGGGCACGCGCGGAGTGTAGTGATGACCGGCGCGGAGCCGGTACGATGGTTAGAATGCCGGAGCGTCAGGTATCGGCGTCGGGGCTGATCGAACAAGCATGACAACGCGTCGGGAGCATCAACACGACGGTCCACGCTGGCTCAGCCGCCTGCGCGTGCGCGCGGCGGTGCTGGTCGTCGGAATCCCGCTCGCGGCAGCCGGGCTGATCGCGATGACCCCGGCTTGGGCCGTGCTGCCGGTCGTCGGCGTTGCGGTCGCCGCGATGGTGACCTCGCTCGGCAAGATGACCCAGCGCATGGCCGACCGGGCGTGCTACGAGTGCGGGACAAGCCTCGCCGACGAGCCCCCTTCTCCTCATGGGATCGTGTGCCCGAGTTGCGGCGCGCTGTACCAGGAGGCGCCGTTCGGACCACCATCGGATCATCACGAGGACGAGACGCACGTCGCATGATCGTGTAGCGGCCGACGTCCTGTCGGCCGGGTTCGTCGGCACGGTCAGCGCGGGCGCTTCATCCGGATGCGTCAGTGGGATCGATCCCGTCGCATCGGGGGCGAGGCCCCGTACGTCAGACTGCGCCACAGCCATTCGAACGGGCCGTGCCGGAAAAAGCGGAGCCACGCGATGCTCCATGCGATCTGCAACGCCCAGATCCCCCCGGCGATCAGCTCCACTTCCGTGCGTGAGCACCGGTTCCAGAGGTCGAACCCCCAGCCAAAGAAGATCACATTGCACAGCAGGGACTGCGTGAGGTAGTTCGTGAGGGCCAAGCGGCCAGCCGCGGCGAGGGCACGTGTGATCGGCGTCCCCACACGCGACCTGAATAAGAGCATCAGCGCGCCGATGTGCCCGAAGGCGACAAAGGCACTGCCGATGTAGTTCCATTGCCAGCCGGTGAGGAATGTGAACACGATATCGAAATCGTGCGCACGGGCCTGCTCGAAGCCGCAGTACACGACGGGCATGCCGATCAGGTATCCCACGGCGGCCATCAGCGCGTACGCGCGCGAGGAGAGCCCGCCTCGGAAAACACCGAGGCGCATCAGCGCAATCCCGATCAGCATGTAGCCCGTGAACCTGAAGAGCGAGAAGCTCCAGAACGGGAAGCCGATCTGAAAGGCGAGCGCGGACGGAGCGCGATAGCGAACAATGTCCGTGTAGGAACCGTGGTGGACCTCCGCTTCGAACCGGCGCTTCTCCTCGCTCGGCTGGAAATCGGCCCGCGCCTCGTGCCACGCCTTGACGAACTCCTGCTGCTGGGCCGTGGGTGTTCCGCCCGCCTGAACGAGCGCCTCGGCCCTGTCCGCCTGGTCGCGGATGTACCACAGGCCGGCCCCCATTCCGGTAAGAACAACCGCGCCGAACACGAACAGTGAAACCCCGATGAGCAGGAGCCACCGCGCGCGGAGCTTCCGGAGGGGATAGATGAGCAGCCCGCAGACTGCGTAGGTCCAGAGGATGTCGCCGTACCACAGGAAATATCCGTGAAGAAGGCCGAAGATCGCGAGGACGGCCACGCGACGAAGAAAGATGGGCAGGGGCGAGCGCATCGCCGCGGCCGCGCGCCCGGTGAGGACCACGAGCCCCGCGCCGAAGAGCATCGAGAAGATCGACTGCATCTTGAGGTCGAAGACGAGGCGGTTGAAGAGATAGACGACGCCGTCCCAGCCGGTGATGCCGCCCTCGCGCGGGTCGAGGAAGTCGAGGGAAGGGAAGGCGAAACCCGGGATGTTCATCGCGAGGATGCCGAGCACGGCAAAGCCTCGGAGGGCGTCCATGGTGAGCGAACGCCGGGATTCCTCGATGGGCGCGAGGTCGGCGGGAGCGGGCGGCGCCGGCGCGCCCGGAATCAACTCGGAGGCAGGCTCGCCTGGTCGTGATTCAGAAGCCACGCGGCGATCTCCTCGGTGCCCGAGAGGTCGGGAACGGCATGGTCGGCGCCCGCGGCGCGGAGCTCGTCGAGCTTGAACTGGCCTGTCGCCACGGCGAGGGAGCGGCAGCGGTGCGCACGGGCACAAGCGACATCGTGCGGAGTATCCCCGATAATCACGACCGAGCGCGGGTCGCGTGAATGACGCTCGCGGAACCGGGCGATGCCGACGGGGGGCAGATCGGTGCGGGCGGGCGGGCTGCCGCGGGCGTCGTCGGCCCAGACTCGGATGGCAAAGCGGTCGGGCTCGATGCCGCAGGCGCGGAGCTTGATCGAGCCGGTCTCGGGGTAGTTGCCCGTGAGCAGGCCGAGCGTGACGGTGGGCTCGCGCTCGAGCCGATCGATGAGCGCGTGCACGCCGGGGCAGGCGCTGGCATACCACCCCTGCGAGAACAGCTCGTTGAGATGCGTGCGGTACTCGCGGCGGAACGTGTCGAGCGTTTCGGCTGTCGGCGCCACGCCGTGGACGTCGAGCAACTCGCGCATGATGACCGGGTCGAGTCGCCCGGCGTAGGCGACGCGGCCCTCGTCAAAGGATTCGCCAAAGAGCGCCCGCCCGGCACGGCCCATGGCCTCGATGCCGCAGCGGGCGGTGGTGATGAGCGTGGCGTCGATGTCGAAGAGGATGAGCAAGAGAAGACCTTTTTAACACAGAGGACACGGAGATCACAGAGCAGGACAAGAAGAGCTGCTGACCTGTTTGAATGAATCGATCAAGGCGGGTTTTTCTGATTCGACCTCAGCGCTCTCCGTGTGCTCGGTGGTGGATGTTTCCATTCACCGTTGGATGTCGAACGTTTCGAACTCTCCAGTGCACGGATGATCGCTGCGCCGCTCACCCTGGATGAAGCGGCCCAACCGCGTACGCACCTCGGCGAGCAGGCGTTCGACCTCCCCTGCTTCTCCCTCGGCGACGAGCCGCACCGAACCGTCTGCTTCGTTGCGAACGAAGCCGACAACCGCAAACTGACGCGCCAGGGTTAGGGTCGTGGCGCGAAAACCGACGCCCTGAACTCGTCCTGCATACACAACTTCCGAGCGGATGGAGCGGCCATTCATGCGCGAGTTCCCGAACAGGTTGTCCACAAAACTGGAACGCCCTAGCAGCGTGGAATGAAGGAAAATTCAGGAGAATTGAACGAGTTTATTTGACCTTCGTGTTCCTCGCGTTAGGGTAAACATGAGAACCGTCCCGCCTCTCCTCCAGAAGCCTGAACAACTCGTTGATCCCGGATATCAACCGAACAGGCTGCTACTTCGAGTGCGCTGAGGTGCGACGGAGCTTCCGAGTGTACGAGTGAAGGCTCGGGCACGCGACGGACAACCTGGTGTGCGTGGTGGTGCTAGGGTTGGTTGGTTTTTCTCCTCTCTCCTCCTCCGTCTCGGGAACCTTTAGTTCGGATGAAGCGCAGGATGCGGACCCCGTTGTGACGGGGCGACAAGCGCGCGGCCACCGCGCGATGGTGTGATTCCTTCGCTTCATATCGGGCGGGTCTTCGGGGCGCGGGAAAAACGGAAGTCGTTGCGTGATCGCCGGGACGGAACAGTTCGACAACCGACGCCGCGTGCTGGAAGCGACGGAAATTGTGGCGCTGGTGGGCGAGCACCTGGCGCTGCGCGCGAAGGGTCGTGAGTTCGTCGGGCTGTGCCCGTTCCATGATGATCACAAGCCGTCGATGTGTGTCGTGCCGCACAAACAGATTTTCCACTGCTTCTCGTGCGGGGCGGGGGGCAACGCGATCGACTTCGTGATGAAGTACCACGCCATGGACTTCCGCGCGGCGCTGGAGTTCCTGGCGACGCGGGCGGGGATCGAACTGGTCTGGAAGAAGAGCGCCAAGCCCGCCGGCGAGCAGGGCCAGGGATCAACCCGGGAGCAGCTTCTCGCCGCGGCGGGGCAAGCCCAAGGCTTCTTCCGCGCGATCCTTCGCCATCCGGAACACGGCGCCGCGGCCCGAGCGGTCATCGAGAAGCGCGGTATCTCCCCCGAGATGGTCGAGCTCTTCGAGATCGGCGCTTCCGCCGATCGCTGGGACGGCCTTTTCCAAGTGATCAATACGAAGGGCCTTGATCAGAAGGCTTTTCTGGACGCCGGCCTGCTGAAATCTCGCGAGAGCGGCGGCGCGTACGACGGTTTCCGCAATCGCGTCATCTTCCCGATCTTCGACCAGATCGGCCGCCCCATCGCCTTCGGCGGCCGCAAGATCCGCGAAGAGGATGAGCCCAAGTACCTCAACTCGCCCGAATCCGCGATCTTCGACAAGGGCGGCACGCTCTTCGCGCTCAAGCAGGCCTTCCGCTCGATCCAGCAGTCGCGCACCGCGATCATCACCGAGGGATACCTCGACGCGATCACCTGCCACCAATACGGCTTCACCAACGTCGTCGCGACGCTGGGCACGGCGCTCACCGAGCGCCACGCCGCGGTGCTGCGCCGGATCGCGGACACCGTCGTCGTCCTGTTCGATGGCGATGAGGCCGGGCAGCGTGCCGCGGACCGGGCCTTCGAGGTGTTCTTCGCCGAGCCGGTGGACCTCCGCGTCGCGGTGTTACCGGACGAACTCGACCCCGATGACCTTCTCAAGAGCGAGGGCGGCGTGGATCGTTTCCGCGCGGTCATCGATAGCGCGATGGACTCGGTCGAGTTCCGTTATGGCCGGATGGTCGCGGCGCTCGACGCCTCCGGGCGCACCGCGGGTTCCGCGGCGCGCGCCCGCGTCGTGCAGGATGACATCACGCGGCTGACCGAACTGGGCCTGAACGCGATTCCGCCCATCCGCCGGCAGACGATTATCCGGAAGTTGGCCCGGATCGCGGGGGTTGACGAAACAACCATTGCCGCCTCTGTGAAAGCAAGCAAGCCCCGTGCCGCGGCGCGCGACGCGCGCGCGACTTCATCAGAAAAAACCACGGCCGCAGTTGTTGCGCTTTCACACCTCGACTACGCGTTCGGGTGCCTGCTCCTCGAACCCGATCTCGTTCAGACTTTTTCAACGGATGGTGAGGAAATCCTGAAAAGGCACGCCTACGGTTCCGGCCCATTCCGGGCCGTGGCGAGTGTCTTTCTCGAACTGTCGAACAGCGGCGCGCGGGTCGAAACCGCAACGCTGCTCGGCGAGATCGAAGACGAATCGGCGCGGTCGGCGATGACGGGCTTGCTGGCTCGCGTGGAGCGCGAGTGCCGCGACGGCAGCGGCGACCGGCTGATGGACTACTGGAACGATTGCGTGGCGCGCTTGAAACTCGAACACACGACTTCAACACCGACCGAGAGCGCGACGGAAGCCACCGCGCTGGCCGAGCGGCTGCGCCTGGCGCGCGAGCGCCACGAGCGGCTGGGCGATCGAGTGCTCATCCGTCATCCGACGACAAGCGTTAACAGGTAAGTGACTCGCGGGCCGTGATGCCCGCTGACTCTGCAGAGACCAAGCGTACGACCGGATTTCGACAAAGGCCCCACGGAGCACCACCACGATGATCTCGGACCTTCATCCGGCACTCACGGAACTCATCGAGCTCGGCCGCAAGCGCGGCTGGATCGCGTATGAGGAGTTGAACAACACGCTCCCCGATGAGCTGGTCGACCCCGACCGCATCGACGACGTGCTGATTCACCTCGACTTCCACGGCATCGAACCGCTGGACCAGAGGGAGTTCCGGGCTCGCCTGTGGCGGATGGCCAAGAAGCACGGCGAGCCGATGCCGTTGCCCACGACGCCGACCAAGAGGGGCGCGAAGGTCGCACCGGTCGCCCTCGTTGCTGCTCCTTCGACGGCGGAGGCGCCGGCCGCCGCCAACGGCGAAGCGACCGTCGAGCCCAAGCCCGGTCATGCCCCGATCATCGTCCACGCGACCGCCAGCGCCGCCGCGGCGGCCCTGGCCGGTGAAGGCCCCTCCAAGCGCATCGACGACCCGGTCCGCATGTACCTGACGCAGATGGGCACGATCCCGCTGCTGACGCGCGACGAGGAAATCCGCCTCGCGAAGAAGATCGAAACCACGCGCATGATCTTCCGCCGCCGCGCCTTCGAATCCGATTACATCATCTCCGAGGCCGTCAAGATCCTGCAGCAGGTCCACAGCGGCGAGCTGCCCTTCGACCGCACGATGCGCATCTCGACCGCCGAGAGCAACGCCAAAGAGAAGATCGCCAACCGCATCCCCTACAACCTCGAGACGATCAAGAAGCTGCTCGACCTGAATCGCCAGGACTGGGACCTGCTCAACACGCTCAAGCCCGGGCGCGACGCCGAGCAGATCGAGGAGATCAAGGCCCGACTCGCGATGCGCCGCCGCAAGCTCGCCACCCTCGGCGAGGAAATGTGCCTCCGCACGAGCCGCATCATCCCCCTCCACCGCAAACTCCGCGGCATCGTCAAGAAGATCCAGGAGATCCGCGCCGACCTCAAGAAGGCCGAGAAGTTCCCGCAGCGCTACGAGGAAGAAGACCTCTCCGTTATGAAGGAAGAGCTCGCGGGTCTCCGCACGCTCGTCCTCGAAGAGGCCGACGACGTCATCAACCGCGTCAAGCGCCTCGACACCGTCTTCTGGGAGTACGAGCAGGCCAAGCGCGACCTCTCCGCCGGCAACCTGCGCCTCGTCGTCTCCATCGCCAAGAAGTACCGCAACCGCGGCCTCTCCTTCCTCGACATCATCCAGGAGGGCAACACGGGCCTGATGCGCGCGGTCGACAAGTACGAGTACAAGCGCGGCTACAAGTTCTCCACCTACGCCACGTGGTGGATCCGCCAGGCGATCACCCGCGCGATCGCCGATCACGCCCGCACCATCCGCATCCCGGTCCACATGATCGAAACGATGAGCAAGCTCCGGAACATCCAGAAGATGATGCTCCAGGAGCTGGGCCACGAGCCGACCACCGAGGAGCTCGCCGAGCGCGCGGGGATGAGCGTCGTCGAGACGCGCCGCGTCATGAAGATCAGCCGCCACCCCATCTCGCTCGACCGCCCGGTCGGCGAGAGCGAGGACTCCTACTTCGGCGACTTCATCGAGGACGAGCGTCAGGAAGCCCCCAGCAACGTCGCGGCGGGCGACATGCTCAAGCAGCGCATCGAGAGCGTCCTCAAGACGCTCACCTACCGCGAGCGCGAGATCATCAAGCTCCGCTACGGCATCGGCGACGGCTACACCTACACCCTCGAAGAAGTCGGCCGCATCTTCAAGGTGACGCGCGAGCGCGTCCGCCAGGTCGAGGCCAAGGCCATCCGCAAGCTCCAGCACCCCGTCCGCTCTCGCAAGCTCTCGCCGTTCCTCGACGGCTCGCAGCCCGTCGCGGCGGAGATGGAACTCGCGCAGCCGGTGGCGTAAAGGCGGAAGGACGGAAGTCGGAAGGCTGAAGTGTCCGACGCCGCAGATGAATGACGATTCACAAGCCCCGGGTGATCGCCCGGGGCTTTTCATATGCTCCCCCTGTGTTTCATCGGACCAACTGCCGCGATGATTCCCCTTTGGGGATGGTCGTGTCGGGCGCCGTGGAACGCACGACGATCCGTCAGAGCACGGATCATCGTGGCACCCATCTTCCTTTTCTCGCTCAAACTCCCGCCTTGCGACCTGCCCGCTTACGCCTTTCCCCCGAGACCCCATGCCGCTGAAGTACAAAGGCCGACTCTTCA
>DASZQL010000141.1:0-16680 GCA_035549675.1 Phycisphaerales bacterium
GGCAGCGCGAGGCGATGGGTATTTCGTTGTCCACCTGTTCGAAGGGGCCGGCGACGAGGAAGTCGCGGCGGCGATGGACGCGGTTGGTCGCGTCGCGGGGACGACGATCCTGAAGCGTGAACGGGTGGCCGGCGTGGAGTCGGTGACGATCGCGGCGCCGATCGCGCGGGCGGCCGAAATCGCGGCGGTTCCAGCGGTGCAGTTCATCGAGGATGCGCCCGAGTTCACCGAGCGGAACAGCACGGTCCGCGGGGTGGTGCAGAGCAACACGCCGGGTGTCGAGCCGCTGTACGCCAACGGTCTCCACGGCGAGGGGCAGATCATCGGGATGCTCGACTCGCGCATCAATGTCAGCCATTGCTCGTTCGCCGACACGAACCCGATCGGGCCCACGCACCGCAAGATCCTCGCGTACCACGCCAGCGCCGGCTCGGCGCAGCACGGCACGCACACCTCGTGCACGGCGGTTGGGGACGCGGGGGATTTCTCGGATACGCGGGGCCTGGCGTACCTCGCCAAGCTCGTCTACTCGCTGATCCCGACGCTCACGGAAGCGAGCGTCACGGCGAGCCTGAACACGCACCACGCCGACGGCGCGCGCGTGCATTCGAACTCCTGGGGCAACGATGCGACAACGTCGTACGACGGCGTGTGCCGGGCGATCGACGCGTTCTGTCGCGCCAACGAGGACGACCTCGTGGTTTTCGCGGTCAGCAACGGGTCGCTGATCAGGAATCCCGAGAACGCGAAGAACTGCCTCGCCGTGGCGGCGAGCCAGGACAATCCGACGCAGGACTCGTGGTGCATCGGGGGTACCGGCCCGACTTCGGACGGCCGCCGCAAACCCGAAATCATGGCGCCGGGATGTGACACGTTCTCGGCGTGGAATCTCACCGCTTGCGACACCATCAGCCTCTTCGGCACGTCGTACGCCACGCCGGCGATCTCCGGGACGGCGCTCTTGGTGCGCCAGTACTACATGGACGGTTTTCACCCCACCGGCGCGCCGAATGTTGGCGACGGTTTCACGCCCACCGGGGCGCTGCTCAAAGCCACGTTGCTCAACTCCGCTGCGGACATGACGGGCGTCGCCGGGTACCCGAGCAACCAGGAGGGGTGGGGGCGGCTTTGGATCGATCAGACCCTCTATTTCCCGGGCGATGCGCGGCACATGCTGGCCGTGTCGGATATCCGCAACGCGAATGGGCTTTCAACCGGGCAACAGGATGAAGAAGTCGTGGCCGTTGGGGCGGGGCAAGTGCTCCGCGTGACGCTCGTCTGGACCGAGCCGCCGGCGTCGATCGGGGCTTCATTCGCGGCGGTCAATGACCTGGATCTGCAGGTCATCGCCCCCGGCACGGGAGGCACGTTCAAAGGGAACGTGTTCTCGGGCGGCGTTTCGGTCGTTGGCGGCGTGAAGGACGATCGCAATAACGTCGAGCAGGTGCTGCTCGCGGCGCCGTTGCCCGGGACCTACACCGTTCGCGTGAGCGCCCCGGCGGTGAATGTTGGGCCTCAGGGGTACGCGCTGGTCGTGACCGGAGCGACGTACTGCGCGGGCGACCTGAATGGCGACCGGAGCGTCGGGCTCGGCGATATCGCGATCATCATTCAGAACTGGAATACGGCTGGACCGGCGGGTGATGCGAATGGTGACGGGGTGGTGGGCCTGGCGGATGTGGCGATGTTGATCATGAACTGGTCAACGACCTGTCCGCAGTGATGCACAACAACCAGGTGCCGAAAGAAAACAGCCCCGAAAAATCGGGGCTGCGGTGTGTTCGTTGATCGGAAAAAGGGCGTATCAGCGGCGGCGACGGCGCACCAAGGCGAGGCTCGAGAGACCGATCACGGAAATGGCGCCGGGAGTCGGCACGCTGCTGACGACGCTGCCCGGGTCGGAGCCGGCGTCGAGAACCGGATTCGTGGGAAGGAAGACGACATGCGGGTCGTAGCCGTTGCCCGAGTTGAAGATGCGCGAGAGTGGGTTTGACGGGGGCGGGGGCTGCCACCGGAGTTCGCCCTCGTCGCCTTCCGGCCTTGGGATGTAGCCGACTTCGGGAATGTCAACGTGGGCGCGGCCGTCGTTGGGGTTGCCCTTGGGGGGCGTGTCGGTGTTCTTGGGCGGCAGGTACAAGCCGCCGCCAGGGAGCCAGGATGTGGGATCGGTGATGTCGATGGAGGTCAGCGCGGCTTGCGCGGGGGTGGCGGCGAACAGACAACACGTCGCCGCGCCCGCGAGCATTGTCCACCACGTCTTCTTCTGATTTCCGCTCATCATCGTTAGCTCCTGCCCGACTCGATCTTCGTGGTGATCTCTCTCTTGCGGGACTCGCTCCAATCCAACCGATCAGGACCGCCCTGCAACAACCTTGGCGGTCTCCAGAATCTTCCAGCCTGTCGAACGGAAGCACGGGAACCGGCCCATGGTGGCGGTGATCATGCTCCGTTCGCGTTCGTCGATCGTGTAATCCAGATCCAAGCCCGTGGCCTCGACCGCCGACAGGTGCATGCCGAACTGCATCGTGAAGACGCGCTCGCGCATCGACCAGTTGTCGAGGCGATCGGCGACGACGAGCGCGTGGTTCATGAACGCGACCATCTTGTGTTGGCGGTCGCGGCCCTGAAGATCGCGGGCGGCGATTTCGGAGCCGAAGATGCTCGCCCAGCCGTAGCTTTCGATCCAATCGCCCGGCATTGTCGCGAGTTTCGGCGCGATCTCGCCCAGTTTGGCGAGGATGAAATCAGTTGCCTCGGCGGCGTCGCGGCGGCCGGCCTCGACGTCGATCTCGATCAGGCCCATGCGGCAGGTGTTGGCGATGCCGCGGAGCGAATCGTCGTCGAGCTCGACGGCCAGCTTTTCGTACAACTCGATCGCCTTGCCCAGATCTTCCGCGGCGCGGGCGAGATGCCAGTTCCTGTTCTCCGGCTCCATCGCCATGAGGCGACGGTGCGTGTGCCCGCGGATGTAGTGGACGTACGCGACACGCTTCCAATCAAAGCTCTTGGTCGGCGGGTTCTGCTCGTACCAGCGGGCGAGCACCTCGGCGGTGCCGAGCGCCGGGGTGAGATCCCAGAGCGTGTACTGCGCGTTGGCGAGCGTCGCCTGCATGACGAGGCGGAGACGCAGGGAGATAGGGCCGAGTTGAAGTCCGTTGCGGGCGCACTCGAGCGTCCGGGCGTAGCGGCCCAAGCCGTCCCAGCCCGCGGCTTCGCGGATCAGTGCGTGAGCGCGCTCGTCGTTGGTCTTGGCGACCTCGAACATCTGCTTCGAGAGCGAGACGACGCGGTGGTACTGCGCCTTCTGAACGGCCTCGGCGATCTGTTCGCGGATGGAGTCGAATGTGGCACCGGGCGCCGGGGTCGAAGCGGGATTCGCGCCGCCGTGCCACACCGCTTCAACGACATCCCCCACCGGCCATTCGAGGACCTCGGCGAGCGCGACGACATAATCGAGCTTGGGATTGCCGCTTTCCGGGAGGAGTTTTGTCGGGTCGCGGCCGAGGGAGCGCGCGAGTTGAGCGCGGCTCATGCCCCGGGCGATCCGGGCAAGGTGAAGCAGGTTCTCCAACCGCTCCTTGCGTTGTTCAGCCATGTCCATGGCCGTCTCCGCCTTTCCAGGTCCCTGGAACGATCCCACGATTCCGCTCGAACCCCGAATCCGAGCCATTGTACTGTGATCCAGACCACCGGTGAAGCAAGCCGAATGCCGTCCTTGTGGGCGGGATTCCCTCACTTACCACGAGGATTTACGCGGTTTCGCGGTCGTCGGATGCGACAACACATGTGAAAGGGGCCGGAGCGAGGTTAGTTTTTTCATTGGGTCGAGTTCGTCGCGACATAATGATAGGATTGTGTAAGGTATTGCGAAAAGGCATGCCTGCGCAAAAACGCAAGGGGTCAATACTCAAGAACTGAATAGTCGGGCACCGGAAGCAGCGGTAAGTTTCCCAAGTCCACACGATGCTGGCTGGAAAGGGACGCACGGACTCAGGGCTGACCCCGGACACACCAGCCTTGGGCGACCGCAATGCGGTTGAAAATCGGGCGTCCCGCGTGACGCAGACCCCGCCCAACGCCGGCCAAGCATCGTGAAGGACTCTCTCTCCCGGGGCCGGGCGAGAACTCAGGGTTGCCACGGTTTCCTCCAGGCAACCCCGAGTCCGCCCGGCCTCACTTATTTTTGAAAATCGAAAGTGCTGAGTTGAAAGTCGTCGGTGTGCTCGCCGTGCGGCGGACGCGGACTGCGTCAGGCTCGCGCTGGGGAGGGCGCGCGCTGCTTGATGTCCACGACAAGCTCGCCGTCGCGCTCCTCGACAACCACTGTTGCACCCGGTCCGACCTCGCCTCCGATGAGCGCGCGGCCGATGCGGGTTTCCAGCGCGTGCTGGATGAACCGTTTGAGCGGACGAGCGCCGAAGACGGGGTCGTAGCCGGCGGAGGCGATGTTGCGGCGCGCGGGTTCGGTCACTTCGAGCGCGACCTCGCGGTCGGCGAGGCGCTTGCGCAGGTCGATGATCTGCAGGTCCACGATCCGCTCGATCTCCTGGAGCGTCAGCGGCTTGAAGATCACGATGTCGTCGACGCGGTTCAGGAACTCGGGGCGGAAGTGCGAGCGCAGGTCGGCCATCACCGAGTTGCGGGCCTTCTCGCTGATCTGGCCGCCGGCGAGGGAGTCTTCAAGCAGGTAAGACGAGCCGATGTTGCTCGTCATGATGATGACGCAGTTCTTGAAGTTGACGGTGCGGCCCTGTGAATCGGTCACGCGGCCGTCGTCGAGGATCTGGAGCAGGACGTTGAAGACGTCGTGGTGGGCCTTTTCGATTTCGTCGAACAGGATCACGGAATAGGGCTTTCGGCGGACGGCTTCGGTGAGCTGGCCGCCCTCTTCGTAGCCGACGTACCCGGGGGGCGCGCCGATCAGACGCGAGACGGAGTGTTTCTCCATGTACTCGCTCATGTCGATGCGGACCATGTTGTCTTCGCTGTCGAAGAGCGATTCGGCGAGAGCGCGGGCGAGCTCGGTTTTCCCGACGCCGGTGGGGCCCAGGAAGATGAACGAGCCGATGGGGCGCTTGGGGTCCTTGATGCCCGCGCGGGCCCGGATCACGGCGTCGGCGACGGCCTGCACGGCTTCGTCCTGGCCGATGACGCGGTTTTTGAGAATGGTGTCGAGCTTGAGAAGCTTCTCGCGCTCGCCTTCGACGAGGCGGGTGACCGGGATGCCGGTCCAGCGCGAGACGATCTCGGCGATTTCTTCCTCGGTCACCTCCTCGCGCAGAAGCTTGCCGGTGTCGTGTTGTTTCGCGAGGTGGGCTTCCTCGACTTCGAGTTCTCGCTGGAGCTGCGGGAGCCGGCCGTGCTTGAGTTCCGCCGCCTTGTTGAGGTCGTAGCGGCGCTGCGCTTCTTCGATCTCGCGCCGGATTTCCTCGATCTGGCTCCGGAGTGTCTGGACCTTGTGAATGCCGCCCTTTTCGTTCTCCCACTGGGCGCGCATCGAGTCGGCTTCGGCCTTGAGGTCGGCGAGCTCCTTGCGGAGCGCCGTCAGGCGGTCCTGGCTGGCCTTGTCCTTCTCCTTCTTGAGCGCGGCTTCTTCGATCTCGAGCTGCATCACGCGACGGGTGACTTCGTCGAGCTCCGCGGGCATCGAGTCGATCTCGGTGCGGATCATCGCGCACGCTTCATCGACGAGGTCAATGGCCTTGTCGGGGAGGAAGCGGTCGGAGATGTAGCGGTGGCTGAGGGTGGCGGCGGCGACGAGGGCGTTGTCCTGGATCTTCACGCCGTGGTGGACTTCGAAGCGCTCGCGGAGGCCGCGGAGGATGGAGATGGTGTCTTCGACATTGGGCTGGTCCACCATGACGGGCTGGAAGCGGCGCTCCAGCGCGGCGTCCTTCTCGATGTGCTTGCGGTATTCGTCGAGCGTGGTGGCGCCGATGCAGCGCAGCTCGCCCCGGGCGAGCATGGGCTTGAGCATGTTGCCGGCGTCCATGGAGCCTTCGGCCCGGCCCGCGCCGACGATGGTGTGCAGCTCGTCGATGAAAAGAAGGATTCGGCCTTCGGACTTCTTGATCTCGTTGAGGACGGCCTTGAGGCGTTCTTCGAACTCGCCGCGGAACTTGGCGCCGGCGACGAGCGCGCCCATGTCGAGGGCGAAGACGCTTTTGTCCTTGAGGCCTTCGGGAACGTCGCCGCGAAGGATGCGCTGGGCGAGGCCCTCGACGATGGCGGTCTTGCCGACGCCGGGTTCGCCGATGAGCACGGGGTTGTTTTTCGTTTTGCGAGAAAGGATGCGGATGACGCGGCGGATCTCGGCGTCGCGGCCGATGACGGGGTCCAGCTTGCCGTCGCGCGCGGCTTTGACGAGATCGATGCCGTAGCGGTCGAGGGCTTCGTAGGTGGCCTCTGGGTTGGCGCTCTGGACGCGCTGGTTGCCGCGGACGGCGGTAAGGGCCGCGAGGAAGGAATCGCGGGTGACGCCGAACTTCTTGAAGAGCTTGCCCGCGTCGCCGGAAGTGTCGGCGATCATGACGAGAATGAGGTGCTCGACCGAAACGTACTCGTCCTTGAGGCGCTTGGCCTCGGATTCGGCCTTGACGAGCATTTGCTGGAGGCGCTGGGTGACGAAGACCTTGCCCGGCTCGGCGCCGGGGCCGCCGATGGCGGGGCGGGACTGGAGGATCTGCTCGACGCCCTCGGCGAAAGCATCGGAGTCCACGTCGAGGCGTGAGAGTAAGCGAGGCAACAAGCCTTCGGGTTGGCGCGCGAGCGCCAGGAGGACGTGCTCGGCGTCGATCTGCTGATGCCCGAAGCGCACGGCGACGGCCTGCGCCTCGTGGATGGCTTCCTGAGTTTTCTGGGTGAGTCGGTTGAAGTCCATGAAGTAATGATTCCCGGTTTGGCGGTCGCAGGCCATGGGCGGATGTCCGGTTTCATGCAGCTTGCGATTACGCACCTTCGGATAGTGCAAAGAGAGTGCCACGGGGTGGGAACGAGCGTGGGAGTCCCTGCGCGGGAGGCGGCACTCGGGATCCAAAGCCCGGGTTCTTTACAGGCTATTCCTGAATCAGGATCGCGCGGGTGTCATCCGTGCTGCCTGGCATGGTTCGATTGCCACTTTGACAGTTGAGGGGGGTGTTTTTCAGCGGCCAAACGCGATCGGATCGCTCTGATCCGTCCTGTGAGGCGTTGGCACGGGTGTTGCATTTCTTCGTGCGAGTGCCCACCGACAGGACATCGAGGGATGCCCTGTCCAACGAAGGAACACGACGGAGGACTCTTCATGTTGATGATGAACAGACCCATGATCGCCGGCTTTGCTCTGAATGGTTTTGATGGGTTGCTCGACGAGATCTTTAACGCGTCGCCATTCCAGAACGCGCGGGAGGCGGGGGTCTATCCGCCCGTGAACGTGCGCGAAGATGAGAACGCGTACACCGTCGAGGCGGAACTGCCGGGCTTCAAGATGGAAGACGTCGCGATCACCCTCACTGGCAATGAGTTGACGGTTTCGGGGTCGCGGCAGTGCGATGGCGAAGCGGAAGGTTCGACGTGGCGCCGGCGCGAGCGCATCAGCGGGCAATTCTCCAGGACGCTGGTGCTGAGCGATGGCGTCAGCGCGGACAAGGTGGACGCGTCACTCCTCAACGGCGTGCTCACGATCACGTTGCCGAAGGCGGAATCGGCGAAGACGCGGAAGATCACCGTGCGGCAGGCGTGAGACGTGAAAGGTTCGCCGGCGTGAGAAACCGGCGTGGTCGAAAGCGGAATGAAACACACCGGCGTGCGCCGAGCGCAGGCCGATTCAGGAGGTTGGATTCATGAACGGATGCTGCTCAACGAATGCGGGCTCGAACGCTGGGGCATCTTGTGCTCCCGCAACTCACGCCGCGACCGGCGGTAAGTTTTACCGGCCGGCGGTGGACATCCGCGAGAGCGAACGCGAGTTCACGATCGTCGCGGACGTTCCGGGCGCGAAGCCCGAAGCGGTGGACATCGATGTGAACCAGGGCGTGCTGACGGTGACGGCGAATGTGACGCCGGCCGAGCATGGCGGCGCCAGGTTCGCGCGGCGCGAATACGGAGTGGGCTCGTACAGGCGCTCGTTCCGGTTGGACAACTCGATCGACGCTGAGCACATCGGCGCCGAGTTGAAGGATGGTGTGCTGACGGTGCGGCTGCCGAAGGCGAGCGCGCACCAGCCCCGGAAGATCACGGTCAAGTCGAACTGACGGCTCGACCACGCAAACGGACACCACCACGCAGGCGCTGCCGCTGCTCCATCGAGGAGTCTGCGGCGGCGCCGTTTTTGGAATGAGCAACGTTCCGGGAGAGCGCTGCAATCCGCGCCCAGCCGCGAGCGGTGGCAGGGGCAGAGAACGGGGAAGAGCATCACGATTTCCAAGATCGAATCGTCGTGGCGCCGCGGTACGGGAGCGTGCCGGGGCGGTTGACTGCAAGTCAGATTGACGGGATGGGCCGAAGGCGGGTACTGTTCCCACATGAATGAGACTGTGTCTCAGCTGCAGGGAACGGGGTTGAGCCAGGCGGGCACGGTGGCGGCTGACATGCCCAAGGCGTGCCCGGTGAAGAACACGTGGCTGCGCCGGATTGGTTTTGTGGGCTTCATGTTTTTCCTCGTCAAGGGACTGCTGTGGCTGGCGGCGCTGGTGGTGACGGCCATGGTCGGCCTCTGCACCGCACAGAACACAACGGGAGTCGTCGCACCATGAGCATGACTGTGACCGAATCGGCTCCCGGCGGGATCATGGGCCGGCTGAAGAACGAGACGGCGGAGCTGCACGTCGCGGCGGAACGGAGCCCGCTCCAGGCGGCGCTTGTACGCGGCGTGCTGCCTCGCGAGGGGTACGCGGCGTGGCTGGGGCAGATGCTCTTCGTGCACCGGGCGCTGGAGAGCGCGCTGGCTTCGGCGGCGAAGGAATCGCCGGTGGTCGGGCGCGTGTACCAGGATTGGCAGAACACGGCGCCGCATGTCGAAGCGGATCTGAAGTTCTTCGGATTTGATACGGCGGGCGCGAAGCCGGGGGCCGGGGGGCGCGAGATGATTGCGCGGATCGAGCGCGTGCGGAAGACGAATCCGGTCGCGCTGCTCGGGATGCACTACGTGCTCGAGGGAAGCAAGAACGGCGGGAAGTTCATCGCGAAGGTGGTGGGGCGCGTGTACGGGCTGACGCAAGATGGCTTGAGGACACTGGATCCTTACGGCGACGCGCAGCGGGATCGCTGGGCGTGGTTCAAGAGCGCGATGGGTGCGGAGACATTCAGCCCCTCTGAGCAGGACGCGATGGTCGAAGAGGCCAAGGCGATGTTCAACGCGGTGCCGGCGATCGGGGCGGATGTGATGGCGGGGAGGTGAGCCACGAGCACAACTTTGCGCAGAGCAGCAAAGTCGTGGCTCCGGGCGCGATCTCTAGAGAGCACTACAGTCGGCACGGAGCCGCCGCCTGTAGTGGCACGCGGCATCCGATCAGGAACACGACTATTCACAGAGTCCCGGCGCGCCGGAATCGTGGGCACCCGATCAACCATTGAAAAGCGTGCTCAAAGATTCCCCGAGCACCGATTACTCAGAGCAGTAATCGGTGGCACGGTCCGGCGAGGGTGGTCTTATGGCTTGATGGGGTGTGAGGCGCCGAGGCCGGGGCCGAGGATGACGGCGTTGAGGAAGAGGCGTGTCGTCGCGGGTGAGGCGCCGCGGAGGGTGGGGGACTCGGAGAAGAGGATGACCTGGCCGCGTCCCAGCGATTCGCGGGTGACGTAGGGCGCGCTCGCGAGGCGGTGCGCGGCTTCGGGCCACAGCAGGCCGGACATGCGGAGGGTCATTTCCTGGCCTTCGGGGACGGGGGACCAGCCGATGAGGTTGGCCTTGGGCTTGTCGTCTTTCTTTTCTTCTTTCTTGTCGTCTTTCGAATCGCTTGAAGAGGAAGAGGAGGAGGCTGAGGAAGAAGCAGGAGAAGACCTGGAGCCCTCACCCTGCCCTCTCCCAGAGGGAGAGGGTGCGGAGGCCGATGTCGATTTCGTGTTCGACGCCTCCTTCGAGTTGGCTTCTGACTTCGAGGCGGGCGAGTTGGGTGCCGACTTCGAGGCAGGCGCGTTGGCTTCGGATTTTGGCGCGGGCGTGAAGACGCCGAGGCGGATGGGGGCTTCGACGCCTTCGCCGGCCATGAGGACGGGGCCGTTGCCGACGGTGACGGGGAGCCAGCCGAGATTGTCGTTGACGCCGAGGGTGAGCCAGTGCTTGTCGTCGGCGCGGGCGGCGAGGATCGCGCCGCTGGGCATGAAGATCGAGAGCCACTTGTCGCGGCGTTTGAGCTCGTCTTCGGAGGGCTTGTCTTCTGGGGCGAGCGCGCCGGTCCAGGGGAACTTGAGTTCCATGGATGGCTTCGTGGCCCAGGTTGCTTCGAGATCGGCGGTCGTGGTGCGGCCTGCCCATTCGCGGAGGATCGTGAGGGCGTAGTCGTCGGTCTTGCCGATCACGTCATCGAGCTTGCGGACTTTCGAGAGGCCGGGCTTCTCGGCGGCGAGGGCGGCGGCGGAGGAACCCATGGCGATGAGCGTGCCGCCGGATTCGATCCAGGGCTTGAGTGCGGCGATGATGGGTTCGGGCAGATCGCCTGCGAAACGGTTGGGGATGACGATGACGTTGTAGCGCCGGAGGTCGGCGCTGGGCACGACTTCATCCTCGGCGAGGTAGGAGGCCTGCATGCCGAGCTGGTGGTCGAGGGCCCACCAGATGGAGCCGAAGTCGTAGAGGTCGGCGCTGCCGCGGGCGAGGACGGCGATGCGGGGGCGTTCGAGGAGGGGGAAGTACTCGCCGCCGATGTCGGGGAGGTCGCCGGGGGCGAGGCCTGTCGTAAGCGGAACCAGATTTGGCAAGTTGCTCTTTGTTGCCGTCGCGATTTCGCGCTGAAGACGTGTGAGCACCTCAAGCCTTGAGCCCTCGAAACGGCCCGGTGTGTTCTGGTTCTCCTGACGCTGGATGATGATCGAACCACGCGGGAGGCTGGTTTCACCCAGCTTGGTATCTCGGCTCGTCACGCGGAGCTTGTATCCCTGTTCAAGGAGATGTGCGGCGATGGCGAGCGCGTCGTCACTGCCGCCCGGGATAGCGAATCCTTGAAGAGCCGCGCCGCCGCCTTCGTTTTCAGGGACTTTGCCTAACGAGCCGTGAATAGCGGCGTTCGAGTTGCTTGCATTTCCGACGGGCTCGCCGCCCACATCGCGGATTTTCTCGGCCGTCACGCCGCGTTTGTCGTCCATCTGGATCTTCGCGCCGGCGGGCAAGCCGGCTTGAAGTTCGAAGGCCTCCAGGCCGAACTGCATGGTGAGGTTCCACGCGGTCACGTCGTACATCTTGGAGCGGTGGAAACGCAACAGTTCGCGTCGTTCATCGGTCAGCGTCTGCTCGCTGAAGCGCGGGTCGAACTCGAGCATCGCGGCGAGGAGGTGCGCCTCGGGCTGGCGGTTGGGGATGAGGATCGTGCCCTTGGGGAAGGTCTGCTTCTCGATCGCGCGGCCGAGTTGGTCGGTCGCGGCGCTCGTGAAGTCGGCGGTGGTTTCGAGGGCTTCGACGCCGTGGAGCTTGAGGGTGTCGAGGAAGTGGTTGAGGCGGGCGCGGTTCGGCGTCGGCATGACGGCGAAGGCGCGCTTGCCGTAACGACCCTTCTCGTCCATCGCGAGGCGGCGGCCGGCGAGGTAGTCCTTGTAGATGTCGCGGAGATTTTTCTGGAGCGTCGTCAGGTTCGCGACGGCGCTGACGATGTTGTGATGGATCGCCTCGCGGTACGTCTCGACCTGATCGTTGGCATGACGGACGCCGTCTTCCTGGATGCGGGCCTGCTCGTCGAGGATGCCGATGGCGCCGCGGTAGCTGGCGTAGGCGTCCGAGTAGCCGGGGTACCAGTTGTCGGCCCATTCGCCGGTGTAGTAGCGCCAGCCGAACTTGTCGAAGGCCTCGGCCTGGTCCTTGCCGAAGATGTCGCCCCATTTCTTGCGGGTCGGTTCGGGGATGTTGGTGTTGATGGGCTCGCGCGGCGGGCTGAAGAGGTAGGTGTCCTGCGTCTCGAGCTCGTGGCCGTCGGTGAAGAGCAGGGGGGTCCACTCGCGGAGGACGAGGATGCGGCCGCGGGTCTCGGGCTGCGTGGCGTAGACCCAGTCACGGTTGAGGTCGAAGTTGTAGTGGTTGGTTCGGCCCTGGGGGAAGTAGCCGGTGTGGAGGAGGGACTGGTCGTCGGTGTTGGGGACGTTGCCGCGGTGCTCGGCGACCATCTTGAGGAAGCGGTCGCGGCCGTCGGGGTTCTGGATCGGATCGATGATGACGACGAGGTCGCGGAGGAGCTGCTTGGTTTCCTCGCGTGTGTCGGCGAGGAGGTGGTAGCTCAGGGCGATGGCGGTGTCGGAGGGAGAGTTCTCATCGCCGTGGATGTTGTACGCGAGCCAGGCGACGCCGGGGACTTTGGTGATGAGGGAGTCGGCTTCGGAGGCGGAGGTGGTGCGCGGATCGGCGAGCTTGGCGAGGCTGGTCTTGAGCGAGGGGAGGTTGGCGATGTTTTCTTCGGACGAGATCACAAAGTAGTAGCAGGCGCGGTTCTCGTGGGTGCGCGCGTACTCGACGAGCTTGCAGCGGGTGGGGAATTTCTCGGCCCAGGTCTTGAGGCATTGCTCGATTTTGGCGTGGGTGGCGCCGCGCGAGCCGAGGGCAAAGCCGAGGAGCGAGTCGGGGGTCGGGACTTCTTGGTCGTAGACGGCGCCGGGGAAGAAGGGGGCGTCGTAGACGAGCTCGGGGCGGGGTGTCACCGGAGCCGGGGGGAGGGGTTCGGCGAGCGAAATGGGTGCAACCGACGCGATCGAAGCGAAGGATAGAACGAGCGGTATGACGCTACGGGCGATCGGCATGGGGAGCGACTCCGGGCGATGAGAGAGAGCGGAGTGGGGAGTGTGGCCGCGGGTGACACCGGCTGGCAAGTCGCACGTTGCATGGCGATTGGTCCGATCTAGATGGGACATCGCGGCGCCTATTCTTGTTGGCCCGGGAGACATGACGACTGGCCGGTGACGCTTCAACTCGGTGCACGGACAAGCGCGCTGCCCGTGATGGGGGCAATGGGGGGCGCGGGGCGGTGTCATTGCCGGTGCTTGGAGTGGGTACGGGGGAGCGTCATCAGGGGATGAGGCGCAGCCGCGTGGGGAAGTGGCGCGCGGCGGTGCTGATCGGGATTCACGTCGTCTTCGCGGCGCACCTGACGCACTGGTACCTCACGGGAACGACGATCTCGCCGATCGAGCCGAGCGAGGGGATGGAGCTTTCGAAGAGCAACATCATCAACGCGGGGGCGGTGTTCTTTCTGATCGCGATCGCAGCGACGGCGCTGCTGGGGCGGTTCTTCTGCGGGTGGGGTTGCCACATCGTGGCGCTGCAGGACCTGAGCTCCTGGGCGCTGAAGAAGGTGGGGATTCGGCCGAAGCCGATGAAGAGCAAGCTGCTGTTGTGGGTGCCGCTGATCGCGTTCCTGTACATGTTCGTCTGGCCCGCGGCGTACCGCGCGTGGCTGTTCGGCGAGCAGGCGATTGCGAAATGGCGGGGGGGTGAGGCGTTCGGGAGTGCGATGCGGTCCGCCTGGGCGCACCCGCTGGTGTTCCCCGATCCGGTGATGCACCTGACGACGCAGGAGTTCTGGAAGACGTTTCCCGGACTGGGCGTGACGCTGCTGACCTTCGCGGCGTGCGGGTTCTTCATCGTGTACCTGCTGGGCGCGAAGGGTTTTTGCACTTATGGCTGCCCGTACGGGGCAATGTTTGCAATCGCGGACAAGTTCGCGCCGGGACGGATCCGGGTGACGGATGCGTGCGAGGGGTGCGGGCACTGCACGGCGGTGTGCACGTCGAACGTGCGCGTGCACGAGGAAGTGCGCGACTACGGGATGGTCGTGGATCCGGGGTGCATGAAGTGCCTCGATTGCATCAGCGTGTGCCCGAACGAGGCGCTGTACTTCGGGTTCGGCGGCTTGCCCGCGAAAGCGAAGGGGAAGGGAAGAAATGCGGAAGCGCCGGCGGTGCTTACGGGGCGCACGCGGTGGAGCGACTACGAGCGATGGGAGGAAGTGCTGCTGGGCGTGATCTGCCTCGGGGCGTTCATGATCTGGCGCGGGTTGTACGGGCTTGTGCCCTTCCTGCTGGCGCTTGGATTGAGCGCGATGACGGCGTACCTGGGTGTGCAGGCGCTGCGGCTGGCGCGCGTGCCGAATATGACGCTGCACGGCGTGGCGCTGAAGCGGAAAGGGCGGCTGGTCGCGGGCGGGTGGGCGTTCGCGCTGGGCATAGTTGCGCTGGCGGCGTTCATGGGCCACAGCGCGTTCATCCAGTACGAGCAGTGGAGGGGCGAAGAGCTGTACATGCAGTCCATCGGGGCGCGGCAGGGGATCCTGAAGCCTGGTTACAGTGCGGCAATGCTCGGCGCGGCTGATCGGGCGGTGATGGTCGAGGCGAGCGAGCACCTCACGCGCGTCGAGAAGTGGGGGATGGTCGCGCAGCCGGAGCTCAACGCGCGCCTGGCGTATCTGGGGCTGGCGCTGGGCGAGGAGGGCGCGTTCGAACGAAGGATCGGCCGCGCCATGCTCGACTACCCGCGCGACGCCTCCATCCGGGCCGACTTCGCTGATTTCCTGGCAACGCACGACCGGCCGATCGAGGCCATGGGGATGATGCGCGATTCGATTTTCCTCGCGCCCATGCAGGTTCGAGGTCACATCAGTCTGGGGTTGATGCTCGCTTCGCAGGAGCGCTTCGAAGAAGCCCGAGCCGTGTTTGACGAGGGTTCACAGATAGTTCCGACGTCGGCCGACCTCGCCTACTTTTCGGGTGTCGCGGCGGCGCAGCTCGGGGATCTGGACGCGGCGGTGGCGCGGTTCGAGAAGGCGACGGAGCTGAAGCCGGGGTTCGCGCAGGCGCGGGAGAATCTTGTGGGGCTGTACCAGCACCTCGGGCGCCCGGCGGACGCGGCGAGACAGCTCCGTGGGATGATTTCGGAATCGGGGGAGACGGCGGCGTTGCGCAAGGCGCTGGGTGCGTCGCTGATGGATGCGCAGGATTGGGCGGGGGCGGAGCGCGAGTTGACGCGGGCGCTGGAGCTTGAGCCGGGTGATGCCGAGGCGAAGGCGATGCTGGCGGAGCTTGCGCGGCGTGGGGTTGCAACGCCGAAGGCTTCTGGAAACCAATAGAGTCGCCGTCCATCCAACGCACGACTGTTCCCCGAGGGAATAGTCGTGGCAGCACGGGCAACTGCGTGCGGCGTCAGATATGCGGCGCTTCGGCTACCATCTTCGCCCCTTATCGCTTCGCCTTCTTCTGGGAGACTTTCTTCATGGAAGCCGGGATCGTCGGCCTGCCGAATGTCGGCAAGTCCACACTCTTTAATGCGCTGACTCGCGCGGGCGCGCTCGCCGCGAACTATCCGTTCGCCACGATCGAGCCGAACGTGGGCGTGGTGGCGGTGCCGGACCCGAGGTTGAAGGTGATTTCGACGTTCATCCCGCCGCAGAAGATCGTGTCGGCGTCGCTGAGGTTGGTCGATATCGCGGGGCTGGTGGCGGGAGCGAGCAAGGGCGAGGGGCTGGGCAACAAGTTCCTGAGCCATATCCGCGAGGTGGACGCGATCGTGCACGTCGTGCGCTGCTTCGAGAAGGCGCCGGGGGGCGAGGAGATCACACACGTCACGGGCGCGGTCGATCCGATCCGGGACATCGAAATCATCGAGATGGAACTGATCCTCGCGGACCTCGACACGGTCGAGAGCGCGATGGAGAAGGCGGAGCGGGCCGCGAAGAGCCGCGAAGGTGATGCGGTGGCGCGGCTGGCGGTGCTGAAGAAACTCCAGCCTGTCCTTGCGCAGGGAAAACCGGCGCGAGGGCTGTTGGAAGGACACGAGTTCGACGACCCGGATCAGCGCAAGGCGTTCAAGAGCCTCGGGATCCTGAGCGCCAAGAAGGTGCTGTACATCGCGAACGTGGATGAGGACGATGTCACGGGCACGGGCAAGCACGCGAGCGCGGTGCGCAAGCGGGCGGCGGAGGAGGGGATGGAAGTCGTCCCGGTCTGCGCGAAGATCGAGAGCGAGCTCGCGGATCTTTCTGATGACGAGCGGAAAGAGATGCTCGAATCGCTGGGGCTCAAGGAGCCGGCGCTGGATTCCGTGGCGCGGGGCATCTACAAGCTGCTGGGGTTGATGTCGTTCTACACCGCAGGGCCGAAGGAAGTCCGCGCGTGGCCGATCCCGGTCGGGGCGACCGCGCCGCAGGCGGCGGGAACGATCCACACCGACTTCGAGCGCGGGTTCATCCGCGCGGAGATTTACAGCGTGGACGATCTCGCGGAACTGAAGAACGAGAAAACCATCCGCGAAAAAGGCCGCATGCGCACCGAGGGGAAGGGGTACGTCATGCAGGACGCGGACGTGTGCCACTTCCTGTTCAATGTGTGAGGAAACGCGGAACCCGGAACTCGGAACGCGGAACAGATCGACTGCGGATCATTTCAGAATGATCGCGGATCATCTCTTGACGGTCATGTTGTCGCGGTGAATGACTTCGGCGTGGGCGCGGCGGCCGAGGATCGATTCGAATCTGGACGAGTTCTTGCCGATCACGGCGCGGAGCTCGTGGTCGG
>DASZQL010000142.1:0-13924 GCA_035549675.1 Phycisphaerales bacterium
AAGAAGGAAGACAGCAAGAAGGAAGACAGCAAGAAGGAAGACAGCAAGAAAGATGAGGGGGGAAAGAAGCAATCGCCGGGAGCGTCTTGATGTAGCGGCCTAAGTCCCCGCAGACCGTTGGACGAATCCGGCCGGCGGGGCGCCGGCCGCTACAGTTGAAGCCCGCTCAGTTGCCGATCCGGATCGCCGTCACCGGTGGTTGATCGAGGGGGTTCCGCACGCCGCGGTCGCAGACGGTTTTGAAGGACTGCATGAGCCGCTGGGCGTTGGGCGTGGCGTGCCAATCTGGGGGTTGGCGGGTGACGTGGAACTGGTGGAAGCAGGCGATCGACGTGATCGCGAGAAGGGGGCTCACGCCGTTGGCGTAGAGACGACGGCCCAGGTCGTCGTCCTCCTGCCCGTAGCTCTCGTAGGTCTCGTCGAAGCCGTTGATCGCGAGGTAGTCGCGGAGCCGGAGCGAGAAATGGGCGCTGAGCAGCTTGGGCTTGTGGGGCTTGGAGAAGCCGAGTCTTTTTAGGAAAAGCTGACGCGAGAAGCGTTTGCGGCGCTTCTCCAGCGCCGCGCGCTGCTCGGCGGTGGGGGCGACGGGCCATTCGCCCCGGCGCATCGCGGCTTCGTCGAAGGCCTTGTCCTGTGCTTCGGTGAGGTCGTAGCGCCAGCCGAGCACCACGAAAGGATTGGGGTGTTTGGCGGTGAGATCGAGATGCTTTTCGATCGCTCGCGGCTCGGGGACGCAATCGCCGTCGAAGAAGAGCAGGAGCGAATCCGGCGCGGCGCCGGAATCGACGAGCGATCGCACCGCATTGTTCCGCACCTGCGCCGAGCGCGAAACGCCCGTGTGTGCCCGGCGGATCAGCGTCATCGAGAGGCCGAACTCGCGGCAACCCTCGCGGGCCGCGGCTTCGATGGCGGGGTCATCGGAATCGCACGAGAGCGTGATCGATGCGGGCGCGGCCGTCTGGCACGCCACGCCGAGGAGGGTGCGGCGGAGGCGGAGAGGGGTGTGCGTGTTGAGGAGGAGGTGGACAGCAGGCATTGGGCACAGGGCATCGGGGACCGGGAAAGAATGGGAGTCACACGGTCAGCGTGATTTCTCGGGCGCGGCGGAGGAGGTCTTCTTCGGATTCGTGGATCATCACGCGGTTGTACGCGATCCAGGCGACGTGGCGGTAGCCGTGGGTGGTGAGATCGTTGAGCAGCGCGCTGTCCGAGCCCATCGAGTGGTCTTCGATCAGGATGACCCGGGGGCGGCGACGCGAAAGATCAAGCCCCGAAAGCACCCGCCGCTCGGCGCCTTCGACATCGAGCACGAAGAGATCGATCGGCGCATGGTGGTCCGCGAGGAGCGCATCGAGCGAGGTCAGCGGCACGCGAACCCGCCGCGCATTGTCAAGCGGGGCGCGCTTGACGGTTCCCTCGCCCTCGCCGGGCAGATGGGACGAACCCTCGGCCCCTTCATTGCCCACGACGTGCACGAACTCGATTTCACCCGAGGCGCCTTTTTCCGCCACCGCGGTCTGGGCGATGCGCGCCCGGGGCCGGTTGCGCCGCGCGGCTTCGGCGAAGTGAGGCAGCGGCTCCACGAGCAGCCCATCCCAGCCGAGGGCGTCGAAGATCCAGGTGACGGACTTGTCCATGCCATCGCACCCGCCGCATTCGATGTAGAAGCCGCTGGTGACGGGGATCGCCCCGCCGCTGAAGAGCTCATAGAGAAAGAGATCTTCGCCGAACTGCGAGCGGAAGATCAGCGGCAGGCGGGGGGTGATTCCCGCTACGGCGAGCTGGGCCGCGACTCGGTGGGAATAGAGGGGTCGGAGTTGGCGGAGCAGTTCATCGGTGCGGCGCTCGCTCCGTTCGAGTCGGCGACGGATGCGCCGGTAGCGCTGGTTCTGGACGATGACCACGACCGCCGCGACGGCGAACAGGAGGGGGAGGGTCAAGAAGAGGACGGAGTTGGACATCGGCGTGGAATGGGCTTTCGGGAAGTGGGGCGAATCTTGGGGGGGCGGCGGTGGGCTGTCAAAAAGATGGTCTAGAGCCGCATCACTTCATGTGTAGCGGCCGGCGCCCTCGCCGGCCGGAGAATCGTCGGCCTGCGGGCCACAGGCCGCTACATCTGGATTGCAACGGCTCTATAGAACCGACGTTGAGGTTCAACGGCACTGCAGACCGCTCAAAGCCGCGGCCTGCAGTGGCACGCCCGCATTGCAGGAGCGATCTACTTGAAAGGGTTGGAATCGCTTCTCAACTGTGAGCGTTTGGGGTGCGGATCGCCTAGAATGGCTCTAACGCGGCGGCATCCCGGTGGGACGGGGTTTGGGGGTTGGTCGCCGCGGATCCAGTACAGGTGCTCCATGCTCAAACTGCCTCTTTATTTCGATCATGCCGCCACGACGCCCTGCGATCCGCGGGTTGTTGAGGCGATGCTCCCGTATTTCACGGAAAAATTCGGCAACGCCGGCTCCCGGAACCACAAGTTCGGGTGGGAGGCCGAGAAGGCCATCGATACCGCCCGCGAGCAGTGCGCGGCCCTGATTGGCGCGACGCCCCGTGAGATCGTGTTTACCTCGGGCTCGACCGAGGCGAACAACCTGGCGCTCAAGGGCGCCGCGGAGATGTACAAACGCAAACCCGCGGGTCAAACGGGGCGCGGGCACATCATCACCGCGATGCACGAGCACAAGGCGGTCCTCGATCCGTGCAAACGGCTCGCGAAGGAAGGCTTCGATGTGACTTTCCTCCAGCCGCCGCCGGATGGCGTCATCACGGCGCAGATGGTGAAGGAGGCTCTCCGCGACGACACGATCCTCGTCTCGATCATGTGGGCGAACAACGAGCTGGGCACGATCAACGAGGTTCCCGAGATCGGCAAGCTCATCCGCGAGTACCGCAAGACCAAGGGCCGCGACGACATCGTGTTCCACACCGACGCGACGCAGTGGGTGGGCAAGATGCCCACGAACGTCGAGCGCGACGGCGTGGACCTGCTCTCGTGGAGCGCCCACAAGATCTACGGCCCCAAGGGCGTGGGGGCCCTGTACGTCCGCCGCAAGAACCCGCGCGTCCGCCTCGTCGCCCAGCTCGAGGGCGGCGGCCAGGAGCGCGGCTTCCGCTCCGGCACGCACAACATCACCGGCATCGTGGGCCTCGGGAAGGCGTGCGAGATCTGCCTGAACGAAATGGACGCTGAAGGGGTGCGGCTCGTCGCGCTCCGCAAGAAGCTCGAATCCACGCTCATCAAGGCGCTCCCCGAAACGGGCGTCAACGGCCACGCAGAACGCCGCCTGCCCCACATCACCAACATCTCGTTTGGTTACGTCGAGGGCGAGGGCATGATGATGGCGATCAAGGACATCGCCTGCTCGTCGGGTTCCGCCTGCACCAGCGCGAGCCTCGAGCCGAGCTATGTCCTCAAGAGCCTGGGCGTGGGCGACGAGATGGCCCACAGCTCGCTCCGCCTGTCGATGGGCCGGTGGACCACCGACGAGCAGATTGATTTCGTGATCGCGAGCATCACCAAGGCGGTGGAGAAGCTGCGGAAGCTCTCGCCGCTCTGGGACATGCATCTGGAAGGCATCGATATCAGCAAGATTGAATGGCAGGCCCACTAAACAGGCATTGGGCACTGGGCATCAGGCATTGGCAAGAACGACCGAGCACTCAGCACTTTGTACTTTCAACTGATTCGAGGTGAATCATGGCATACGGCCCCAAAGTCATCGACCACTACGAGAACCCCCGCAACGTCGGCTCCTTCGGCACCACCGCCGAGGTCAAGGAACGCAAGGACATCGGCGTCGGCGTCGTCGGCGCGCCGGAGTGCGGCGACGTCATGCAGCTCCAGATCAAGGTGGACCCCAGCGGCCGCATCGAAGACGCCCGGTTCAAGTGCTTCGGGTGCGGCTCCGCGATCGCCAGCAGCTCCCTCGCCACCGAATGGCTCAAGGGCAAGACGGTCGACGAGGGCATGGGCATCAAGAACACCGACATCGTCGAGGAGCTGAGCCTCCCGCCGGTGAAGATCCACTGCTCGGTCCTGGCGGAGGACGCGATCCGCACGGCGATCAACGATTATCGGAAGAAGAACGGCATCGCGGCTCCCGAAAAGGCCGCGGCGCACTGAACCTCCGATGTGCCACCGACCGCTGCTCTGAGCGGTCGGTGCGAGCGACCTGCCCTGTTTCCAACGCACCGACCGTGTAAGACCACGGTCGGTGGCACAACGAGCGGGTTTACCCAGCATGCCCATCGGCGTACGATTCAGCACCTGACAGGAGGCATCGAACAGTGGCCGGACCTTCAACAGCACCATCGACCGAAACCACCGCCGCGGGCATTCTGCTCACCGAGACCGCCGCGCGCGAGATCAAGACCATCATCCAGCAGCAGGAGCTGGATGCCGAGAAGATCCGCCTGCGCGTGGGCGTCAAGGGCGGCGGGTGCTCGGGCTTCAGCTACATCCTCGACCTCACCGAGACCGAGAAGGAAACCGACGAGCTCTTCGAGCAGCACGGCGTCAAGGTCGTCTGCGACCCCAAGAGCTACCTGTACCTCAACGGCACCACGATCGACTTCAAGGACGAGATCATGGGCCGCGGGTTCGTCTTCAACAATCCCAACGCGACCACGTCGTGCGGGTGCGGGTCGAGCTTCGCGGTCTGACCTTCCCGTTCCATACCATCCCGGCGGGTTCCGGGAAAGGCGCGGCATTTCCATGACCATGAGCAAGGCGAAGTCCCTGTCGGTTGCGGCATTGATCGCATCCGCGGCGGTGTTCTCGCGCGGCGCGGCTGCCGCGGAGCCGGTGGCTGGGGCCGACGCCGCGGCCAAGCAGGTCGAGAGCAAGAAGGACGAAGGCTGGATCCGCCTTCGCCAGTCGAAGTCGCGCGAGCTGCGGCTGCAGGTCGCGTCGCGCGAGTTTGTGCCGCGGGATACGGGTGACGCAAACGAGGCCAAGGGTCCGACCATCCGCCTCGTCAGCGCGGTGCACGTCGCGGACAAGGCGTTCTACGACGAACTGCAGAAGGAACTCGACGCGACGGACCTGGTGCTCTTCGAGGGCGTCGGCCCGCCGGGGCTGGGCACGAACCCGCCCAAGGGCGACGCCGCCCGGGCCGTGCGCACGAAGAACCGCCTCTCGATCGTCGCCGCATTGATCGAAAGAGAAAAAAAGGACCACGGCAAGGTCCCCGCCTCGCTCGAGGAGTTGGAGAAAGCCCTCGCGAACAAGCCCACGAAATCGAAATGGCTCGCGATCGCGCGAAAAGACGGCTGGCGGCACGAGTTGGTCTACACGCCGTCACCCGAGCTCGATTCGTACACGCTCCAGAGCTACGGCGCAGACGGGCGGCCGGGGGGCGACGGCGCGAACGCCGACATCGTCTCCGATCCCGACGAGCTCGCGCGCTGGAAGGAAGAAGGCATCCAGAAGCACATCGCCGACGCCTTCGGCCTGACCTTCCAGTCCGACGGCATCACCACCGACGGCCCGAACTGGCGCAACAGCGACCTCGGCATGGATGAAGTTTCTCGTCGTCTGGGCGGCAACCCCGACAGCGAGGCTGGCTCGGAGGAGCAATCGCCCAGCATCCTCTCGATGCTCAACCCCGACAGCGCGATGGCGAAGATCGGCAGCGGCGTGCTCAGCCTCGTCAAGATGATGCCGGGCGGCGCGGACCGCGGCAAGCTCATGATGATGCTCATCCTGCCGCAGTCGGAAGGCCTGATGAAGGGCGGGGGTGCGGCGTTCGGCGCGATGGGAGAGGCCTTCGACATGGCCCGGACGATGAAGGTCATTGTCGAGGACCGCAACCAGAAGGTGATGGACGACCTCGCCGAGATCGTCGAGGAGGCGAAGGACCGCCCGGGCAAGGCGCCGAAAACCATCGCCGTCTTCTACGGCGGGGGCCACATGCCCGATCTCGAAGAGCGGCTGTGCGACCAGCTCGGGTACCGGCGCGCCGGCGAAACCTGGCACAACGCGGTGCGGCTCGACCTGGTCAAGGCCAAGATCGACGACGAGGAAGTGCGCATGATAGGCCGGATGATGCGCGAGCAGTTCGAAATGCTGCAGGGCATGTCGTCGGCGAAGTGACCGCCCCCATCAACGAGTCCCGAGCGTGAGCGAGTGGATTCTTCCGCTCCCTCTCCCTCTGGGAGAGAGTCGGGGTGAGGGCTTCCTTCTTCTACTCTTTTTCTCCTCTTCTCTTTCTTGATCTTGAGCAGAGGAGTTGCAGAGGAGCGGCAAGCTCCTCTGCGTCAGCGAACATGAAAACGGTTACTGCGGCTTCCCCGCCTCCTGCCGCACCAGCTCCAGCATGTACGCCTGGAAACTGTCGTGCAGGATCTTCATCGCCGGCCCGGTGATCATCTTGCGGAACGAGTCCTCCGACGCGATCGCGCGCATCCGCGTCTCCCACGATTCGTAGTAGTCGCGCGGGATCTGCCCCTGCTGGTAGCTGAACCACACGATCTCGTACACCGAGAGCTGCATGAGATTCATGAAGTGCTCGCGGATCTCGCGCTCGGAGTGGAGGTCCTGCACGTCGTGCTTGTAGATGTGCGCGAGGGAGGGATCATCCACCCGCATCTTGCGGAGCTGCATCTGCAACTCGACGAGCTTGGTGAAGTTCGCGACGTGCGCCGCCTGACGCCAGCGCTTGAACTGGATGGCGGTATAGATCAACCCGCCCGCGATGCCGAGGGCGGAGATGGACTGGACGATGATCTGGAGTTCGAGGAGGGTCATAAATCGAACCAATAATCCCATCCACCGCCGCCCTGCTGTTGGCGCTGGCGCATGGTCAAGTGCACAAGATAGTCGGGGTCGTGCACTTCCTCACGTGTTGTTCGGAGTGTGTAGCACCCTCGCTCGGCCGGCACGAAAGCCGAAGTTGACGGCGGGAGCACATATGTCTCTCCGCTTCTCAAGCCGTGAAGCAGCACGGTGATGCCTTCGACGGCATCGGCTTTCAGCACTTCACCATAGAACTGCCATTGACGGACCAGCTTTCCTTCGTGGTCCAGCATCGTGACGCCGATAAGCACAATGCAGCCGATGATTTCCTCGGCTTTGGGCTGGCTGAACACCGGTTCGGGTGAATGCTCATCCAACCCATTACACCTGCACCGGCTTCTTCGACTCGTTCAGAATCTTCCTCACCACCGTATGCAAAATCCCGCCGTTCTCGTAGTACGTCACCTCGACCGGTGTGTCCACGCGGCAGAGCGTTTCGAACTCCACCGTCTTGCCCTTCTCGGCCCCCTGCGTCTTCGTCGCGCGGACCTTCACCGTGCACCGGGGCTCAAACGGCTTGGGCAACTGCAGGTCGAACGACTCGGTGCCGTCGAGGCCCAATGACGCCGCGTTCTGTCCGGCCTTGAAGCACAAGGGCAGGACGCCCATGCCCACCAGGTTCGAGCGGTGGATGCGCTCGAAACTCTCGGCGATGACGGTTCGAACCCCGAGGAGCATGGCCCCCTTCGCCGCCCAGTCGCGGGACGAGCCCATGCCGTAGTCCTTGCCTGCAAGTACGACCAGGGGAGTGCCGTCCTTCTTGTAATTCATCGCGGCGTCGTAGATGGGGACGATCGTCGCGCCGTCGCCGGCCTTTGAGAAGTCGCGCGTCCACCAGCCTTCGCGGATCTTGCCCGCTTCGCTGGCGAGTTTGTTCTTGACGCGGACGTTGGCGAACGTGCCGCGGGTCATGATGCGGTCATTGCCGCGGCGGCTGCCGTAGCTGTTGAACTGGCTCCGCGGCACGCCGAGCGACAGGAGGTACTGCCCGGCCGGGCTCTTCTCCGCGATGTCGCCCGCCGGCGAGATGTGGTCCGTCGTCACGCTGTCGGCGACGCTCACGAGACACCGCGCCCCGCGGATCTCTTTGATCCCCGGCGGCTCGGGGCGCATCCCCTCGAAGTACGGCGGGTTCTGGATGTACGTGCTCTTCTCGCTCCACGGATAGAGCTCGCTCGAGCTCACCGGCACGGCGTTCCACGTCGGGTTGCCGTCGAAGACGCGCCCGTACTGCGAGCGGAACTGCTCGGGCGTCACGCACTGGAGCTTCAGCGCCTGCACCTCGGCGTGCGTCGGCCAGATGTCCTTGAGAAAGACCGGCTTGCCGTCCTTCGTCTTCGCCAGAGGCTCCGTCGCGAGATCGATGTTCACCGTCCCCGCGATCGCGTATGCGACGACCAGGGGAGGCGAGGCGAGATAGTTCGCCTTCACCTGCGCGTGCACGCGGCCTTCGAAGTTCCGGTTGCCGGAAAGCACCGACGCGACGACGAGATCACCCGACTTGATCGCCGCCTCGATCTCGTCCGGCAATGGCCCGGAGTTGCCGATGCACGTGGTGCAGCCGTAACCAACTGTGTTGAAGCCGAGCGCATCGAGGTCTTCGGTGAGGTTCGCCTTGTTGTAGTACTCCGTGACGACCTTCGACCCCGGCGCGAGCGATGTTTTCACCCATGGCTTGCGTGTGAGTCCGAGCGCCCGCGCCTTCCGCGCGACCAGTCCCGCCGCGATCATGACGTCAGGGTTGCTGGTGTTCGTGCAGCTCGTGATCGCGGCGATGACGACATCACCGTGATGCATCGCGAACTGGGTGTTGCCGAGCGTCACCGGGACACCCTTGCACCCGGCGTCCGTTTCGTTCGCTTCCGCAAGCACCGGTTTGCCGGTGATCGCGCCGCCCTCGTTGATCCATCGGCTCGTGTTGATCGTCTCCGAAGGAATCTTCTTGCCGAAGGAGTCGGTGAGCTCCTTATGCCAGATGGACTTCATGCTCTTCAGCAGCACCCGGTCCTGAGGCCGCTTGGGCCCCGCGAGGCTCGGCTGCACCGTGCCGAGGTCCAGCGACAGCACATCCGTGAACTCCGGCTCCGGGCTCTGCGCCGTCCAGAAGAGCCCCACCGCCTTGCAGTATTTCTCGACGAGTTCGACCGTTTCCGCGTCGCGCCCGGTGAAGCGCAGGAAATCGAGCGTGACCGAATCGACTGGGAAGAAGCCCATCGTCGCGCCGTATTCCGGCGCCATGTTCGCGATCGTCGCGCGGTCGGGCACGCTCAACGCCGCCATGCCGGGGCCGAAGAACTCGACGAACTTATCGACGACGCCCTTCTTGCGGAGCATCTCGGTGACGGTGAGCACGAGGTCCGTCGCGGTCGAGCCTTCGGGGAGCTTGCCCGTGAGCTTGAAGCCGATGACTTCCGGCGTGAGCATGTAGATGGGCTGACCCAGCATGACCGCCTCGGCCTCGATGCCGCCCACGCCCCAGCCGACGACGCCGAGGCCGTTGATCATGGTGGTGTGCGAGTCGGTGCCGACGAGGGAGTCGGGGTAGGCGACGAGCTCGCCGTCGATCTCGCGCGACCACACACCCTTCGCGAGGTATTCAAGGTTCACCTGGTGGACGATCCCCGTCGCCGGCGGGACGCACCGGAAGTTGCGGAGCGACTGCTGGCCCCACTTGAGGAACTCGTACCGCTCGTTGTTCCGCTCGAACTCTTTCTGCGCGTTGATGGTGAGCGCGGTCTTCGTGCCGAAGGCGTCAACCTGCACGGAGTGATCGATGACGAGGTCGCAGGGCACGAGCGGGTTGATCGAGTTGGGATCGCCGCCGAGTTTTTTCATGGCGTCGCGCATCGCCGCGAGGTCCACGACGCACGGCACACCCGTGAAGTCCTGCAGCACCACGCGCCCGGGCATGAAGGGGATCTCCACCTTCTCGGGTTTCTTCGCGTCCCACTTCGCGAGGCCCATCACGTCGTCGTTGGTGACGACGAAGCCGTCCACGTTGCGGAGCATCGCCTCGAGGAGCACCTTGATCGAGAAGGGGAGCTTCTCGACGTGGCCGATCTTTTGCTTCGTGAGGGCGTTGAGGTCGTAGTAGGTGTAGGTGTTCTTCCCGGCGGTGAGCGTGGCCTTGGCGTTGAACGGGTTGCGCGTGGTGGGGGAGGACATGGCTGAGTTCCTGCAAAGGGGATCGGTGTGATGCGCGAAGTCTAGCCATCATCGGCTATGAGTCGAATCAATCATGCTCACGTGTTCAATAAGCAACGTTTATGCGATCTGGTCCGCGCCCGCCGGGGCGCGTGCCGCCCCCGGCAGCCCCCTCCTCAGAGCTGCGCGCGGGTGGACCGCATCAACGCCTGCTCGAACTCTCGCACCGCCGGGCTGGGGATCCGGTCGCGTCGCCGGACGATCGCCATCCGCCGCGCCAGCTTGCCGTCGCGGCACGCCAGCCCCTCGCCCGTCTTCAGCGCGAAACGCGAGACGAACCCCACGCCGATCCCCGCGTCCACCATGCGTTTGATCGTCTCGATGGAGCGCAGCTCCATGACGACGTTGAGGGCGACCCCCGCCCCCGCGGCGGCACGGTCGATCACCTCGCGCACCGCCGAGCCGGCTTCGAAGGCGACCACCGATTCGCCGCGGATGTCCTTCCAGCGGAAGGACTTCGATCGTCGCGCGGACGACTTCGGCGGCACGATCATCCGCAACTCATCCTCGACCCAGGGCGTGACCAACAGGTCCACGCCGCCCGGCACATCCAGCGGCAGCGTGACGATCCCAAGGTCCAGCTCGCCCGCCAGGATGCTCTGCGCCACCGCGCGCGAGCCCGCCTCGCGCACGTAGAACCGCACCCCCGGCCGCTCGCGCCGGAACTTCGACACGACTCGCGGCACCAGGTATGTAATCGCCGTCGCCCCGCCGCCGAGCCGGATCGACCCGCGCTCGAGCCCCATCAGCTCGCGCACCGCCGTCCGCGCCTGCCCCGCCTGCCGTAGCGATTCCTCCGCGTGCTGCAGGAACAGCCGCCCCGCCTCGGTGAGCTCGACGCCCCGCCCCGTGCGGTGCAGCAACTCCGCGCCGACTTCATCCTCCAGCTTGCGGAGCATGGACGAGAGCGCGGGCTGGGTGACGCCCAGCGATTCCGCCGCCCGGGTCATGTGCCCGGCCGCCGCGATGGCGCGGAAATAGCGGAGGGTGGTGAGCTCCATTACTGGAGTTTATTACGGACACGGGGCACCATCACTTGTCCTGTATCTTCTCGCGGCGCGCCTTGAACCGGCGTTCGATGACGCTCAGGGCCGCCCATGCGCACCATTCGAGCATGAGCAGGAAGCCGACAACAGAGGCGACGAGCGGAGGAAGAAGAAAAAACCCGATTGCCGAGAGGCCGCTCGGGTCCGGCCGGAGGATGATGTCCGCCTCGACCACAAACAGCAGGCCAAGGACCAAGACCAGCCCCAGAATTGATTGAAGTAACGCGCGCCCGACCGTCAATCGCGGCGCGCACCCAGTCACAAACACTGTCAGGAAGACACCGGGCAACGCCTGCATCATCGCGCCGAGCACGCCCGCGCCTCCGAGTGCGCCGGGGTACAAGAAGTCGATGCATAGAAAACCAAGGACGGGGATCACCGCGCTGAGGAGCGCGATTGTCGCACTCCAGGCGTGAGCCCGCGTGGGGACGGGGACTACACCGAACGCGTGGTGGGGCCATCGAAGGCCCTCGCGCCCGCGCCGGCCGCATTCGGGGCATGGGGCATCCGCCGCGAGCCCTGTCAGTACATATTCGCAATGAACACACTGTTGTTCGGAGCCCGATGAAAATGCCGGCGCCGTGCGGGCCGCGATGACCCCCGCAACCGAGAAGCCCAGGAATCCGGGCAACACGAACAGGATGAGGAATACTCCGAAGTCCATGCTCGCTTTCCCAACATTACCCGATTCCGGTGACTTCGCTCGCAGGCATGCGCCGCGTTTTGCGGGCAAATCCGCCGCAATTCATCTTGCATGAAGGGCGTCGCCCGTTATTCTCGATTCGGAGTCACGCCGCGACGGCTGCCGCCATCGCCCGCACAGGAGAAGAGAAATGAAAACCCGTCATCTGTTGTTCGTTATTGCTTCCACCGGCGCAATCGCCGCCGCCGCGAACGCCCAGTTCAGCTACACCGGCTTCGGTCCCGCGCAATGGGGCGGCACCGACGCCGCCCTCGGCATCAGCGGCTACACGATCGAAGAGTTTGAGGACACCACCCTCGTCCCCAACCTCAACATCGGCGTGAACTCCGCCAACGGCAACCGCCCGCTCTCGACGACGCTGCCCACCACCTTCAATCCGTTCACGGATGACCTCTTCGGCACCGCGTTCATCACCGGCGCCTGGAGCGGCCCCAACGTCATCATCAACACCCGCACCAACCTTTCCCACAGCTACTCCGAAACCGGTTCCTGGGGCGACCTCCTGATCCAGTTCGACACGCCCGTCTCCTCCGTCGGCTTCAGCCTCGACCAGGCCGAGAACGATATCACTCTCTTCATCAATGGCCAGTTCCGCGGCAGCCTCTTCGGACTCGCGAGCCTCACCACCAGCGGCGACCGAAACGGCTACGTCCGCATCGACGCCACCGGCGCTGAGCTCATCAGCAGCATCACCCTCGACAACGGCGGCGGCGATGGGTGGGTCATCGACCATCTCGCGTTCGTGCCGAGCCCCGGCATGGTCGGGACGATTTCTCTGCTCAGCGCTTTGGGTCTTCGCCGCCGGGGACGGTGAGTCCAGGGCTCACGACGGCTTCGCTCAAATGTTCAATCACTTCACCGATCACGGCCCTGGGCGATCGGTGCTTTCATTTTCGAATCGCGGTTCATTCCCACGCCGCAACCCCGCCGGCCACCAACTCCCAGCCCGGCTTGGGCATGGGGCGACCCATTTGTTGAACGAACGCGGGCACTGAAATCTCGGCTTCGCATTCGTGCTCGCCCACGTTCTGGATGATCGCGGTCATCCCCGATATCGGCGCCGCGAGGCGCATGGCCATGCCTCCCTGCAATCCCTGATCGGCACCGGCGTTGAGCCGCACCCGGAACTGCTTGCGGACGAAGCGATGTTCCGGTCCTGACGCTGTCGATGCGATCTCCTCCGCCGAGATCACGGCCGCCCGCACCTGGTGTGTGAGCAGCATGTCTCGGAACTGCTCGGGGACCTCCGGCAATGTGAAGGGGCCAATCGCTCGCGGAGCGCTTCGCACGACAAATGCCCCCCCGCCATGCGCCGGACCGTAGCCGAGGTTCACGTGGTTGCAGAACTCGCGCATCAAATGCTCGGGGACCAGACAGCGGTACTCGCCCCATTTGACCGCGTAGAAGCGATCGGAGAGCCACGCGGGAGCATCGTTCCGCCTCTCCCGCATCCATTCGATGGCGATCACACCGTCGTCGAAGGAGGCGACGCGCCCGATATTGGAGTCTTCTCCGAAGCATCCGCTTGAGCGGTGGTAGGACGCCTGCCCGCTCGGGCCGAGGCTGAGCCGGGTGAGCTGCACTCCGAAGTCCCCTTGCCAGTAATCGCCGAACCAGTCGCGCGATAGCGTGATGCCCGTCGGCTGGCCGGGTTCAAAGGGCACGGGCGGGGGCGGGATGGGCGCGGCGGTGCGCTCATCAAGTGAGGTCGCTCTGATCGTCAGCGGTTTCTCTTTCGTTTCGCTGCAGGCGAGCAGGGCCACCACCGCCATGAGCAACAATGCCGCGGAACACATCCGTCGGGTGCGGGGGTCCGCTTCTCGATGGACCTCTCGGATATCCATGCATCACCATGGTATCCCGGGTTCCCGCTGAGGTCGGCGCAACTGATGAGGACCCGGGGCTTACCGCCGCGCCGCCCCAACCTCCACCGGCAGTGTCGAAGCGATCGTCTCGACGACCGCATCGGTGGTAAGCCCTTCCGCCTCGCCCTCGAAGTTGAGGATGATGCGGTGGCGCAAGGCCTGAGCCGCGACGGCGCGGAGGTCGTCGACCGACGCCGCGGGGCGTCCGTTGATGAGCGCCCGGCATTTCGCGCCGAGCACCAGCGCCTGCGCCGCGCGGGGGCTCGCACCCACCCGCACGAACTTGCTCACCTGCGGCGTCGAGAACTCC
>DASZQL010000143.1:0-11470 GCA_035549675.1 Phycisphaerales bacterium
GGACCTGAGGGTCAACCTGCAGCTCTCGTCGATCCAGCCGCAGCAGACGCTCTTCGGCGGGTTCATCGTGGACCGGCGCGAGACGACGACGCAGCTCATCGTGCGCGACGGGCAGACGATCGTGATCTCGGGCATCCTGCGGAGCGAGGATTCGGACATCAAGCGGAAGGTGCCGCTGCTGGGCGACATCCCGATCCTCGGGGCGATCTTTACGAACATCGAGAAGACGAAGACCAACACCGAACTGGTGGCGTTCATCACGCCGTTCGTGATTGATAATGAAACGCGGATGGATGAGCTCAACGAGCCGTTCCGTGAGCGGCTGGGTGAGTTGAGGAACCAGTTGGGTCAGCCGGGCGAGACGCCGGAGACGCCACCGAAGGAACCGGGGACGCACCCCGGCGCGGACGCGCCGCCGCAGCCGAAGGTGGAGCCGTGATGCGATGAGAGGGCGGGTTGCACAACTCGGCGTGGTGGGGCGAAGAGCACGGGCATCCGCCTTTGACGGAAGCCCGTGGCACGCTGTGGCGGCCGTCGTCGTTGGGCTAGTGGTTTTGGGTGGTTGTGTCGAGGAGCGGTCGTCGAGCAGGCTGTCGTACCGAGGCGTGCCGGTGAAGCCCGCGTCGGCAGGGTCGGCGGCGGGTGCGAATCGGACGCCGCAGGCCCCCACTTCGCCCGGGAAGACAGCGGCGGCGAAGCCGGTTGAGTTGCCGGAGGGGCCGATCACGGAAGCGCCGGATTCGGCGGAGACTTCCAATGCGCACGTGCGCGTGGCGGTGGTGCCGCTGGGGACCGTGCCGTTCGACGGGACGACGCTGCCGGTGGTTTCGCCGGACGGGCGGTTCGTCGCGGTGCAGATGGGCGAGCCGCCGGCGTGGGAGCAGGTGCTCGCGAGCCCGTCGGCGACCGGGATGTGCCGGACGACCGTCGAGATCTACGAACTCGGGTCGAAGGGGCCGGCGAAAGTTGAGCCGGTGGAGACGTTGCCGACGGGCTTGCTCCTGGGCCGCTCGGCGGACAGCGAGGGTGTGCTGGTCGAGTACCCGCGGGCCGACGGGTCCCGGTGGATCGGCCGGATCGAGTGGGCGGGGGCGCGGCTGGCGTGGATCGCGCGCGGGAATGAGTGCGCGGCTCACGCGGTGTCGCTCAGGGGCGGTGTGATCGCGTACGCGCGGCGCGGGATCAGCGAGGACCACTGGTCGGTGCATATCGGCGGGCGCGACGAGACGGTTGCCTTGCCGGATGGGTGCACCGCGGCGTTCCCGATGCCCTCGGATCGGCCCGACCTGGTGCACGTCATCTGCACGTCGAATCGGGGGATCGAGCTGCTGGCGTTCCGGATTCCGGGAAGAGATCAGCCGAGCCAGCGGCCGTTCATGCTGAACAGCGCGGTGCTTTCGGCGAGCCCGGACCCGCTGAGCGCGCATCTGGCGGCGAGCGTGGTGCAGCCGCTGGTGCGGGAGCGGCATGGCGACGTGACGGGCGAATCGACTTTGGATCCCCTGCTCTTTTTCCATCCGGGGTCGAAGCGGATGGCGGCGTTCAGTCCGACGTCCGGGCGCGTGACTCTGCTCGCCCCCGGGTCGATCTCGGCGAGCGAACTGATGGACCCGGTATCCGGTGAGGGTGTTCTCTTGACTGTCGAGAAGTCACTGGTGCACCAGCGGCTGAGCATGGGGCCGGACGGGGTGCTGAAGGCAAGCCAGCCGGCGACAGTGTTGGGCGAACCGTACGTGCCGCGGGAGACGATGAATCCGGAGCGGCCCTATGTGCTGATCGGCCCGGTGCGGACGGATCCGACGAGGCTGCAGTTACTGGCGATGCGGTTGGCGGAGTGAGGGGCCATTTGGTTGTAGCAGATGGTCGTTCGCCCAAGAGGCGAACAAGCGAGAGTGAATTCGCTGTCGAGGAGCTTGCCGCTGCGCGGCTGCGCTCCTCGCAACAATCGTCCGCCCGCTGGGCGGATGAACCAAGAAGGGGAGTTGTATGCACCGGAGGCAGTCGCGGGGCGCGGCGGGCCTCCGGCAACGATCGATCGCCCTCCGGGCGAGTCCTGGCGGCCTGCGGTGTGATGTCGCGACCGGCGATCCGAGAATACGGCCGCGATGCAGCATCACCACTTGCAATGCGATAGCGCGGCTTGCGATGCGATGGCGTGGCTGCGATGCGACGTGATCGCCGGCCGGTTGAGCTATGGGCTATTTGCGAGCGTCGGTTGATCGGATGCGATAGATCCGATTGCGGAAATCGTCGGAGAAGAGCACCGAGCCGTCGGGGGTCTGGACGCAGTCAACGGGGCGGCCGAGGACTTTTTTGCCGTCGGGCGAGATCGTCGTGACGATCGGGAGTGAGCCGTAGGGCTTGCCGCTGACCCTGTCGAAGAGGACGCGGAGGACGTAGTAGCCGCTGGGCTCGACTCGGTTCCAGGAGCCGTGGCAGGCGACGAAGAGGTCGCCGGAGTGGTCGGCGGGGAGCGCGTTATTTTTCCCGTTGATTGTGGGGTCGATGAAGCAGTGGCCGTTGGTGGCGACGTGGGCGGGGAAGCACCACTGCGGCGGGACCGTCTTCGACGCGAGGTCGACGAGGTCGATGCCTTCCTTGTTCATGAACTCGTAGCGGGGCGAGCGGAGGCCGGTGATGAAGGGATGGCCGTAGAAGCCGCCCTCGGTGTAGCGGTTGAGCTCGTCGGGGGGGTTGAAGTCGGTGACGGGCTGGTTGCGGCCGGTGCGCTCCTTGATGAGGCGGCCGAAGTTGTCGGAGCCGTGGTCGCAGCCCCAGATCTCCTCGGTGCCGGGGCGGAAGCGGAGTTTTTCGGTGTTGCGGATGCCGCCGACAAAGAAGGTTTTGTGCGAGCCGTCGAGATTGAAACGCCAGATTTTCTGGCGGTCGGTCTCGCGCTCGTCGGTGATATTGCCGGAGTCGCCGACGGAGGTGTAGATGAAGTGGTCGGTGACGAGGAGCGAGCGCCACCAGTGGTTGCCGCCGGAGGGGAGGCCGGAGCCGATGATTGTTTCGACCGTATCGGCCTTGCCGTCGGCGTTGGTGTCCTTGGCGCGGAGGACCGTGCCGGAGGTGGAGGCGTAGAGCCAGCCGTCGTGCCAGCACAGGCCGTGGATGGTGGGCTGACCGGTGATGAACTCGGTGCGGGTCTTGTAGAGGCCCTGCGCATCGGGCTCGCGGAGCATCTGGACAGAGCCCTGGTCGGGCTGGGAGAGATAGAGGTTGCCCTTATCGTCCTGCTCCATGAAGCGGGCGCTGGTGAGGTTGTCCGCGGCCAGGGTGACGGTGTAGCCGGGACGGATGGTGAAGCCGGCGATGTCAGAGGCGGCGTCGGCAAGGGCGGAGGGGGCGAAGGTGAGCGGCAAGAGCGGCGAGATCAGCAGCGCGAGGGTCAGGGGGCGGAAGGCGGAAGTCGGAAGGCGGAAGTGTTGATGCATGACATCCTCCGGGGTCGGACGGATGATACCGGTGCGCGATTTGTGCATAAGGCCGCGCGGGGCACGCCCCGAGCGGCGTACCCCGGCACCCGGGTTGTTGGCGGGGCGAGCACTGGTCGCTCAGGGCAGCGACCAGTGGCACAGTCTGTGGTGTAACGCAGCGGTCGAATCAACGCTCGGCCGGGACGGTCTTCTTGTCGCGGCTCTTCCAGGCTTCGAGGAGCTTGGCTTCCTGCTCCGGCGATGGGCCCGCGTTCAGCTTGGCCTGACGCGCTTCGGGAAGGGTCTTGAACCACGCGAGCGTGTCGCGGGCGGTGTCGGCGATGGGGCGGAACGTCAGGCCGGCGGCGCGGGCGCGGGTGTTCTTCCAGCGATGGAAACCAGCGTATTCGCCGACCGGCGGGATCCAGATGGGAAAGCCACCACCCTCTGGGCCGGCGTTCTCGGTGATGAAGTCGGCGGGGACCCAGGTGACGGTGGGCTTGTTGGAAGATGCGGCCACGCATGCCTCGACGACCTCCTCCCACTTCGCCGGTTTTTCGGGGCCGACGGCGTTGAAGATGCCGGTAGAGCCGTTCTCGGCGAGGCGCACGAGCCAGGCGCCGAGATCGCGAACATCGATGATCTCGATGGGGTCGTCCGGTGAGCCGGGGGCGAGCATCTCGCCGCCCTTGTCGGCGCGGACGGGCCAGTAGGTGAAGCGGTCGCTGGTGTCGCCGGGGCCGACGATGTAGCCGGGGCGGACATTGGCGGTGCGGCCGGGGAGTGCTTTTTCGACGGCTTGTTCGCAGAGGGCCTTGAGGCCGCCGTAGTTCTCGAAGTTCGTGCCCATGGTTTCGACGGTCGGATCGGCGAGCGTGGCGGTGGGTTCGGATTCGTCGGCGTCGACCTTGGCGTTGGAGGCGTAGGCGGAGACGGAGGAGACGAAGATGTAGCGCCTGACGCTTGGCGCGAGGAGTTCGGCCGATGCCTTGGCCATGCGCGGGAAGTAGCCGGAGTTGTCGATCACGGCGTCCCATTGATGGCCTTTGAGGGACTCGAGACCCTTGGGAGATTCGGGATCGTTGTCGTCGGCGCGCTTGTCGGGGTCGCGGTTGCCGTAGAGCTTTTCGACGTCGGGGAACATGCCGCCCTTGCGCTTTTCGGTCTTGCCTCGGTTGAAGAGGGTGATGGTGTGGCCCCGTGCCTGGGCGGCTTCGACGGTCGCGGGGCCGAGGAAGCCGGTGCCGCCGAGGATGAGGATGCGGAGCTTGCGGTCGGCCGGGCCGGTCTGCGAGGCCAGCGAGGTGCGGGCGTAGCTGAGGATGGTGGGGACGAAACCGAACGCGGTCCCGGCGGCGAGGGAATTCCTGAGGAACGTCCGGCGCGAGGTCGTCATGGGCGGCTCCGTGTGTTTCTGAATGTCGAGGCAACCAGGGGATGTTCGTGCGGCGTGAACGCAACTCAATCGCCGTCGCGCGATATACCACATGTTGCGGTGGTGGTTGCGGGTGAAGCGCCGGACCGCGCTGATTCGATGCTTTTTGCATTGAGGATCGATGGCGCAGCGTTCGGAACCGACGCCGACAACTCGGGATGATGTGGGGCGGTTCGGCGCGCGCGTTGAGCGAGACACGCGGGGTGGTGAGGCGCGGGTCGTGCTGCTGGCGGGGGCGTATTTCTTTCTGATCCTGCTCGGGTATTACATGCTGCGCCCGGTGCGCGAGGCGATGGGCATCGCGCGCGGGTGGGACACGCTGCCGTGGTTGATGACCGGCACGATGGCGGTGATGGCGCTGGCGAACCCGGTGTATCACTGGTTGGTGTCGCGGCTGCCGCGGAGGCGGTTCGTGCCGGCGGCGCATCATTTCTTCGCGTTCAACATTCTCGTGTTCTACGTGTTGTTCCGTGTGATGCAGCCCGAGCAGCGCGTGGGGCTGGGGTACGCGTTCTACATCTGGCTGAGCGTGTTCAACCTGTTTGTGACGAGCATCTTCTGGTCGGTGATGGCGGACCTGTTTGCGCACGGGCGCGCGAAGCGGGTGTTCGGATTGATCGCGGTCGGGGGGACGCTGGGCGCGATGGGCGGGGCGGCGATCACCAAGATGCTCACGACCGGCGCGGAGTTGGAATCCCCCACGATCATGCTGATGGCGGTCGTGCCCTTGGAACTGGCAATGGCTTGCTTCGTGCTATTGGCGAAGCGGTTGCCGGGGGGGGATCGGGGGAGAGAGGGGGCGTCCAAGCACGACTCGCCATCAAAGCATGGCGAATCGTGGCACCCGACTCAAGGAGAAGCGAGTGCGGAAGCGCACGACGAAGGTCATGAGCCGAGCCGCGATGCGCTGGCGGGGTTCAAGCTGGTGATGAGGAGCTGGTACCTCGCGCTGGTCGCGACGTACATGTTTCTCTTCGCGGTGACATCGACGTTCCTGTATCTCGAGCAGGGGAAGATCATTGAGAAATCGTTCGCGACGGCGGATGAGCGCATCGCGGCGTTCGCGACAATCGATCTTTGGACGAACATCGTCACGCTGGTGACCCAGCTCTTCGTGACGCGGATGATCCTGACGAGGCTTGGCGTGAGTGCCGCGCTCGCGATGCTGCCGGCGGTCACGGTGGGCGGCTTCGGCGTGTTGTGGGCGCACCCGGCGCTGAGCTCGGTGATGGTCTTCTCGGTCGCGCGGCGCGGGCTGCACTACGCGATCGACCGGCCGGCGCGGGAGGTGCTCTTCACCATCCTCGGCCCCGACGCCAAGTACAAGACGAAGGCGTTCATCGACACGTTCATCTACCGCGCGGGCGACCTCATCGGCGGGTGGGCGCCGCTGGGGCTTGCAAAGATGACGATCGGATCGTCACCCGTCGCGCTCGGGCTGGGCGCGCTGTGGCTGATCGTGGCGGTGGTAGTCGGGCGGGCGCACTGGAACGAGGTGCGGAAGCTCGACGCTCAGCCGCGTTCGCCGATGGGCGTGTAGGCGACGTTGTGGGGGCCGACGTAATCAACAGTCGGGCGGTAGAGTCGGTTGTCGGCGAGCTGCTCGAGCACGTGGCCGCACCACCCGGCGATGCGCGAGACGGCGAACATCGGGGTGAAGAGGTCGAGCTTGAGGCCGATGCAGTGGTACGTGGTGGCGGAGTAGAAGTCCACGTTGGGATAGATGCCCTTGGCGGCCTTCTCGCGGTTCATGACCTCTTCGATGCGCTGCGACTTCTCGAAGAGGATGCTGTTGCCGGTATCCGCGGCGAGCTGTTTTGCGAGGGTCTTGAGGAATGTCGCGCGGGGGTCGTAGGCGCGGTAGACGCGGTGGCCGAAGCCGGCGATCTTTTCCTTGCGCTCGAGCTTGCCGAGGATGAAGTTCTCGGCGGCGTCGACGGTGGGGATCTGCGCGAGCATGCGCATGACGTCTTCGTTGGCGCCGCCGTGGAGCGGGCCGCGGAGAGAGCCGACGGCGCCGGTCAAGGCGGAGTAGAGATCGGAGAGTGTGGAGATGATGACCCGCGCGGCGAAGGTGGAGTTATTGAGGCCGTGGTCGGCGTGGAGGACGAGGCAGACATCGAGGGCCTTCGCCATGGTGGGCGTGGGCTTCGTGCCGTTGAGCATGTAGAGGAAGTTTTCGGCGAGGCTCAGGGAGCGGTCGGGGCGGACGAATGGCAGGCCCCGGCGGTAGCGGTCGAAGTAGGCGAGAACGGTCGGCGCCTGCGCGAGGACGCGGAGTGATTTGGCGCGGACCGAAGGGAGATCGGTGGCGTTGGGATCGGGGTCGTGCATCGCGAAGCCGGAGATCGCGGTGCGGAGCATGTGCATGGGCTGAGCGTTTTTGGGCGTGCTCAGGATGCGCTGCTCCATGCCCTCGGGGATGTCGTAGTTCGCCCGGATATCACCGGTGAACTGGTCGAGCTCGGCCTTGTTGGGGAGGCGGAAGTTCCAGAGGAGGAAGACGGTCTCTTCGAAGGTGGAGTTGCGAGCGAGGTCGTCGATCGCGATGCCGACGTATTCGAGGATGCCCTGTTCGCCGTCGATGAATGACAGTTGCGTTTCGGCGGCGACGATGCCTTCCAAACCCTTCGGTGCGCTGATCGACGTAGCCATGAGGCGTCGGCTCTCCTGACGTGCCCGACCGCGTAGCGGGCAGGTGGGGTGGTACGGTGCGTTTCGACAAATCGCCGAGGGTTCTGACCGGTTCGCGGCCTCGACCCGAATCGGCGACTATAGGGTTACGAGCGGCACGCTTCAAGCGTTGCGACGGATAACGAAAAGGCACCTGTTCGGATGGTGCATTTGAGGCGGCTTGCACACCGTTTTTCGGTTGGATTTGCAGGATCATGATGACACGAATCCACCACGACGAACCCGTCCGGCTGATCCAGGGTCGGCTGATGATTGACCCGGCGCGGACGCCTGAGTTCGGGTGGATTCGCGTTGAAGATGGACGGATTGCGGAGATGGGAGAAGGCGACCCGCCGCGCGACCTGGGGCTGCCGGATGTGGGTGGGCGCGAGTGCGTGATCTCGCCGGGGTTCATCGATGCGCATTTTCATGTGCCGCAGATCGACAGCGTCGGGTGCGACGGGATGGAACTGCTGTCGTGGTTGAATGAGGTGGTGTTCCCGGCGGAGGCGTGGTGGGGAAAGGGCGGGGCGATCCCGGCGGCGCGAACGGCGGCGCGGCGGCTTCTTGAGCAAGGGACATTCGGCGTCGCGGCGTACCTGACGAGTCACGCGGCGGCATCGCGCGAAGCGTTCGACTGGCTCGCGACGCGGACGCGGTTGCGGTTCATCGCGGGGCGCGTGGCGATGGACCGGGAAGCGCCGGAGGAACTGACGCGCGAAGATCGCGAGCGGGCGAAGCTTCGGCCGCCGGTATCGGTGGCGCTGCCGATGGAGATGGATGATGCGAGGCGGCGAGTCTCGGTGAATCCGCGGTTTGCGATCTCGTGTTCGGATGAGTTGCTGGCGGAGGTGGGTTGGTTCGTGAAGGAACGGTCGCACCCCCCTGCTGCCGCCCCGTGGGTGCAGACGCATCTTTCGGAGACCCTGGCGGAGTGCACGCGGGTTGCAGAGTTATTCAGGCACCTGGGAGACAGGACGTATACGGCGGTATATGACCAGTTTGGATTGCTCACAGCGCGGACACTCCTGGCGCACGGGGTGCATCTTTCGGCGAGCGAGTGGGAGTTGATCGCGGAGCGTCGGTCGATCCTGGTGCATTGCCCGGGGGCGAACCTGTTCCTGAGGTCGGGGTTCTTTGATTTGGAGGCGGCGAATGATCACGGCGTGCGCGTGGCGCTGGGGTCGGATGTCGCGGGTGGTCCGGATGTGGCGATGCCGCGGGTCGCGCGGGCGATGATCGAGACGGCGAAGATCAGAGAGATGCATGGGGCGAAGGTCCGGATCCCAACGCCTGCGGAGGCGTGGCGGCTCATCACGCGGGGTAATGCGGACCTGCTCGAATGGCCGGAGACGGGGCGGCTCGAGCGCGGGGCCGCGGCGGACGTGCTGCTGCTTCGAGTGCCGGAGACGTGGCATGACCGGCACCTTGTTGGGCGGCTGATTTACAACTGGTCGGCGGGGTTGATCGAAGCCCGTATCCTTGACGGGCGGTTGATCGATCCAGCGAGGATCTGACGCGCGATGCTGCTTCCGATTGGGACAGACCGGCCGCTGAAGCGCCCTACGTTGCTCACGTACGTGTTCATCGGTCTGAACATCGCGGTGTTTTTGGGGGAGGTGGTGCTTCGGCGGGCATCGGGGGGGGCGAACGATGCGGACGAATCGTTCGTTACGAAACTGTGGCTCAACCCGGAGCTGTTCAGATGGTGGTCGCTGGTGACGTACCAGTTCCTGCACGCGGACGCGGCGCACATTTTCGGGAACATGATGTTCCTGTATGTCTTTGGCCCGAACGTTGAGGATCGGTTGGGGCGGATCGGATTTGGGGCGTTCTATCTGCTAGGCGGGGCCGCGGCGGGCGGGATCCATGCGCTGTTCGCCGAGCCGCCGAATCCGGTGATCGGGGCGAGCGGGGCGATCGCGGCGGTGACGGGAGCGTATTTCGTGCTCTTCCCGCGAACCAACATTCGAGTGCTCGTGCTGTTCTTCGTGATCGGCGTGTTCGAATGGCCGGCGACGTGGTTCCTGGGGCTCGCGATGGCGAAGGATGTGTTCCTGCACTCGATCCACGCGGCGGGCGAGGTCGCGGTGCTCGCGCACATCGGGGGCTACGTGTTCGGCATCGCGGTGTCGCTGCTACTGCTCGCGATGAAGATCATCCCGCGCGAGACGTACGACCTCTTCAGCATCGGCAAGCACGCCCACCGGAGGCGGAAGTTCAAGGAGCTCGCGACGTCGGGGCGGACGGCGTGGCGGCACGAGGCGGGGCAATCGATCGATCCTTCAAAGTCGGGCGTGGCCCCAGTGGACCCGGAGGTCGCGGCTTTGCGCACGCGGGCCATCACGAGCGCGGGCTCGGGCCGGCTGGATGATGCCTGCGAGGCGTATCGACGGCTGCTCGAACGGGCGGTGGCGCCGGCGTTGCCGCGGGACACGCAGCTCGCGATTGGGAATCATCTGGCGGGCTTGAAGCAATACCCCGCGGCGGCGGAGGCGTACGAGACGTTTCTCAAGCGTTTTGGAGCTGATCGTGAGGCGACGCATATCCGGCTCATGCTCGCGCTGATCAAGGCCCGATACCTGGGCGATCGCGCACGGGCCGGGGAGCTCATCGCGGAAGTGAAGCGTTCTTCGGATGCGGTGCCGCACGCGGACATGATCGAGCTGCTATCGAGGGAGATTGGCTGATGTCGCGGACACGCATCAAGATCTGCGGCATCAAGGACATCGAAACCGCCATGGTCGCGGCGGAATGCGGCGCGGACGCGATCGGGCTGGTGTTCGTGAAACTCTCGCCGCGGTACGTCGAGCCCGAGCAGGCGTGGGAGATCGTGACGTACCTGCCGCCGTTCGTGACGTCGGTCGGGCTGTTCGTGAACGCCAAGCCGGACGCGATCGACGAGGTGCGCGAGCAGTGCCCCTTCGACCAGGTGCAGCTCCATGGCGACGAGAGCGAGCCGGTCGTGCGGGCGTGCGGGCCTCGGGTGATCAAGGCGGTGAAGTTCGACGCGGCGACGATCGAGCACGAGCTGCTTCGGTGGAACAACTTCCGCGAGGTGGACGCGGTGCTGGTCGACGGAGGGTCGGGGGGCGAGGGCGTTGCGCTCGACTGGGAGGCGCTCGCTAAGGTGCGTGAAGCGAGTTCGCACCCGATCATTCTGGCGGGGGGACTGACGCCGGAGAATGTGGGAGAAGCGATTCGGATTGTCGAGCCGTGGGCGGTGGACGTGTCGAGCGGGGTGGAGAAGGAAAAGGGCGTGAAGGATCACGCGCTCATCGCGGCGTTTTGTGATGCGGTGCGGGAGGCGGATGGGTGAACGCGTGCCATTGCAGGCCGCGGCTTTGAGCGGACTGTGGTGCGATAAGAGCCGCCCGCACTGCAGTCACCCGCCCAAGCTCGGATGCCTGCAGTGGCACGAGTCAGGCGGCGGGCGTGAATGTTGCGCCGGGGACGGCGTCGAAGGCGACGAAATCGCCGATCTTGAACATTCCGGGGTTCTGACGGTCATCGAGCTTCGCGACGATCGGCACCGTGGCGTTAACGGTGATTGTTCGCGAGACGGAGTCGATGGCGATGACGTCACCCTGGATGCGCCGTGGGCGGCCCATGACCGGCTCGATGTAACGGCCGCCGGTTTTCACGATATCGACGCGGCGGGCCTGGACGCGGACTTCGCCCAGGATTCGCTTGCCGACTTGAGTTGTGATCGCGCCGGCGGGTTGCAGGTGCATTTTGTAGTCGGTGCCGAGGATGGTGAAGACGATGTGGTCGACTTCCTTGGCGCCGAGCACGCCGCGGGCGAAGTTGGTGTCGGGGGCGGTTGTCGTCATGGGCGAAGTGTACTGTGGTGCGAGGAGTGCGGAAGAAGACAACGAAAGAGAAATACCGAGAAGAAAGAAATCAGTAGAAGAAGTAGCCCTCACCCTGCCCTCTCCCAGAG
>DASZQL010000144.1:0-3261 GCA_035549675.1 Phycisphaerales bacterium
AGCGATCGTCACGCAGGAGATCAAACGAACTGTTGAGCGTGCGCCCAAGCCCGTTGACCGTGTAGCTGTAATCCAGGACGAAGAGGGGCAGGGCCTGGTTCTTCGTGAACTCGATGGTGCTGTAGTCCTGCGCCAGCCGCAGCTCGAGCTGCAGCATCTCCATCCGGTCGGTCACCGCTTCCGCCGCGAGCAGCTTGGGGTCCAGCTCGTACCGCACCGGGTCGGGCTGGGTGCCGAGCTCGAAGACCGCCTCGCTCCCGACGTCGAGGCCCGGGAGGTTCATGATCCGCTTGAGGTTCCGCTGCGCCTGCTTCACCTCGTTCTGCGACAGGATGATCTGCTCGAGACTGTTCGCGACGCCCGACTGCGCGCGCACGATCTCGATCTCCGGCGCCGACCGCGCCCGCACCCGCCGCTCGGCCCGCTCGAGCTGCTCCTTGGCGAGCTCGTACTGCGCCTGCCGCACTTCGAGCAGCTTCTGCGTCGCGTACAACAGCCAGTACCCTCGGTCCGCGTCCGCCACCCGCCGGATCACTTCGAGCTTGGCCTGCGCCTGCGAGATCTGCGATTCCAGCGCCTGGATCCGGATCGGGTACGTCGCCGCCCGCCGCCCGGCGTTCCGGAGCAAAGGCTGGCTGATCGAGAACCGCGCGTCCGACGTGTACGACGTCCGCAGCGCCGGATCAGTAAAGATGTTGTCCGTGCTCTGCCGCTCGACAGGGAGCTCCACCTGCACCGTCCCGCCCGTCCGCAGGGGGATCCGGACACCGGGCACCACCTGGTAATCCTGGAACTGCCCCGACTGGAGCGTGCTCGACGTCGGCTGGTCGAAGTGCGCGAACCGCGCGTTCGTAAACAGCACCGCCTCGAAACGAGCTTCCTCTTCCGTCACCCGCTCCGCCGCGATCAGCGGATCCACCAGCGACACCTTCAGGTTCAGGTTGTTCGTGATCGTCGCCGCCCGCGCCTGCTCCAGCGTCAGCGGCACCTCCTTCATCCCCGCGAACGGGTCCGGCGGCGCATCAAGGCTCCCCGTTGCCTCGATCACCGACCGGCGCGAGGACGTGACCTCATCGAGCTTCAAGGGCTCGATCACGCGCAACCGCTCGCGCGGCGCCTGCTCGCCCAGGTCTTCCTGCGTCGTCGCGAAGGGGTTCTGACAGCCTTCGAGCGCGCCGAGGGCCGCCACAGTCCCGGCGATCAGCGCGATTCTCCACACGCCCAACCTTGGCCAAGGCCGGGCATCCCCAATGTCATTCATGTCGCAACGCCTCAATGGGATCGAGTCTCGACGCCTTCACCGCGGGCCACATCCCGAACACCACGCCCACACCCGCGCTGAAGAAGAACGCCAGGAACAGCGCCCATGGCGGGATCTCCGCCTCCTTCATCGGGAAGTTCGGGATGTTCTGAATAGCCAGCGTCGAAGCCTGACCCAGGATCAATCCAACCAGGCCCCCCGACAGACACAGCATCACCGCCTCGATCAGGAACTGCATCATGATGACGACCGGCCTCGCGCCCAGCGCTTTACGCAGACCGATCTCCCGCGTCCGCTCGCTCACCGACACCAGCATGATGTTCATGATGCCGATGCCGCCGACGATGAGCGAGATGCCCACCACCACCGCCGCGCCCATCGTCATTGCGTCCGCGACCTTCGTGAACCCTTCCATCTCCTTCTGCAGCACGAAGATCCGGAACGTGTCCTCCCACTCGGGGGGCAGATCCCGGTGCCGGCGCAGCAGATACCGGATCTCCTGCGTCGCCTCATCGGACAGCTCCGGCGACTTCATCCGCGCCGTGATCTGCGTCCAGCGGAAACTCCGCATCTTCGAGAACGTCGAGTAGGGGATCAGCACCTCGGCCTGGGATTCGCCCCCGCCGAACATCCGGCTCATCTCCTTGTCCTCGACGATCCCCACGATCAGGAACCGCCGCCCGTTGAGGAAGATGTACTCCCCCGTCCCGCCCGAATCCAGCGCCAGCTCCGTGATCGCCTGCTTGTTCACCAGGCAGACCTGCAGGCCCTCGTCCTCATCATTCGTCGTCAGCGGCCGGCCGCTGGTCACGAACCGCTGCTCGATCTCGTGCCAGTCCGACTGGATCCCCGTCACCTCGACGCCGGCCTTGCTCTTGTCGCGGTACCGCACCGTCGCGCGCATGCCCGTGTCCATCGTGACCTTGTCGAGCGTCGTCGCCTTCTCGCGCAAGAGATCGCTCTCGGACTCCGTCAGCCGCACGTCCTCCCACTTCATCTTGTCCCGGAGGTTGTCCGGGATGTTCCCCCAGATGAAGATCTTGTTCGCCCCGAACTTCTCGAACTCCTTGAGCACGAAACCCTTGAGCCCGCCGACCGCCGCGACCACCGTCGTGATCGCCCACACGCCGATGATGATGCCGAGCGTGGTCAGGAGCGAGCGCACTTTGTTCGACCACATCTGGCCGATCGCGAAGAAGACGGTTTGAACGATGAAGCGGGCCATCAGACGCCTCCACCCCCGCCGCCGCCGGTCATGCTCGTGTCATGGTGCGCCGCGACCGCGCGCGTCTGGGCAACCTCCACCGACCGCTCCAGGTACGCCAGGTGGATCGGGTCCGAGTTCGCCGGATGGTCGCTCACAACCTTCCCGTCCCGAAGCCGGATAATCCGCTCCGCGTGCCCCGCGATGTCCTCTTCGTGCGTCACGATGACGATCGTCTGTCCCTCTTCATGTAAGGCGTGAAACAGCCCGAGAATTTCCTCGCTCGTCGTCGTGTCGAGGTTCCCCGTCGGCTCGTCCGCCAGCAGCATGCTCGGCCGGTTCACCAGCGCCCTCGCCACCGCCACGCGCTGCCGCTGACCGCCCGAGAGCTGGTTGGGCCGGTGGTGCATCCGGTCGCCCAGCCCCACGCGCTCCAGCGCCAGCCGCGCCGCCCGCCTCGATCCCAGCCAATTCTGCCTGGAATACAAGAGCGCGAGCTGCACATTCTGCAGCGCCGTGGACCGCGGCAGGAGTTCGAAACTCTGGAACACAAACCCGATTTCCTCGTTCCGGATCCGCGCCAGTTCCCCCGCGCCCATCCGTTCCGTCTGACGCCCCGCCAGCTCGTACTTCCCGCTCGTCGGCCGGTCGAGGCACCCCAGGATGTTCATCAACGTGGACTTGCCCGATCCCGACGCGCCCATGATCGCCACGAACTCGTTCTTCTGGATGTCGAGGTCCACGCCGGCGAGCGCGTGCACGCGCTCCGTGCCCATCCGGTACACCTTCGTGAGCT
>DASZQL010000145.1:0-1710 GCA_035549675.1 Phycisphaerales bacterium
GTCCCGGATAGGTCGAAAGCCTCCCCTCGGCCACGACTTCGAGGCCCTCCTCGGGCTTGAACGGCAGTCGCCCTGCATGGCCCTTCCACATCACTGTGTTGAGCGTCGCGCCTTCGTCCTTGATATCGAAATAGAGGTGCCCTGACTTCGCGAACACCACGCGTCCCAGCTCTCCGCGCACGCGCACGAATGCGTAGGTCTCCTCGACCGTTTTCTTGAGCGCATTCGCCAGTTCGGAGACCGTCATCTCCGGCGAATTGCTCCCCGGCGGCTGCTGCGCCTGCGATTCGGTGAACTCATCCATGGGCTCAACTATAGCGGCCGGCCTGCCCGAGCGAACCGTCCGCACCCCGATCGGGCCAACTCCCTCACCGGTTCGTCATCAGCTGCGTCTTTCCATGACCGGCGAAGCATCTTACAGAACCGTAATCCCGCCCTATCAACGCCCATATTTTCAAGCGGTTGTAGCGTATGATGTTAGACAGACGGCGGATCAGCCGGCCCCTGAACCCGCTCCGGTCGTGCGCCCTCGGCCTACTGGTCGGATCTGCGCTCAGCCCCATGTCCATCGCCTGCGCCGCTCCGGATGAAGGCGCAGGAGAAACCCTCCCCCGGCGGGTATTCGATCCTGCCTTCTACGCAACATTCTCGCCCCAGTCCGCGCTCGACATGGTCGCACAGACCCCTGGTTTCGCCATTCGCGAAAGCGGCGGGGGACGCGGCATGGGTCCGGGCGGGGCAAACGTGCTGATCGACTCCCAGCGCGTCCCGTCCAAGACGATCAGCGCCCACGAAGCCCTGAGCCGCATCGCAGCCGATCGGGTTGTCCGCATCGAAGTGGTGGATGGGGCCAGCCTCGATATTCCAGGGCTCTCCGGTCAGGTCGTCAACGTCATCACCCGTCCGGCCGGCGTCGCCGGACGCTGGGAGTGGAGCCCTGAATTCCAGGAAGACCGCAAACCGCGCCTTGCCCGCGGCCGCGTGCTTGTGTCGGGCCTGATGGCGGACTGGAAATACAGTCTCGGTCTTTCATCCTACCAGTATGGCGGCGGCTCATCCGGGCCCGAGACGGTCACGAACCCGAACGGCGCCGTCGTCGAAACGCACATCGAAGATGAAAGCTGGGGCGGGCGCCGCCACGAACTCTCCACCGCCTTCGTCAATGAAACCGATACCGGGGGGATCGCCAATATCGGCTTCATCATCGCCGGCAGCGAAGACGACAACCGCGAGTTCTCGATGCGATCGGGATCGGCCAGGGAGGACTATTTCCGCACCTATCGCAGCCGGAACGACAGCACGAGCGGCAAGATAAGCGGCGATTATGAATTCGCATTCGGACCGGGCCGCCTCAAGCTCATCGGACTGCGCCAGATGTCGACGAGCTCCCCGGTCAGCACGACATTGTCCGAACGCACGGCTGCAATCGCCGCCCCCGAAGGCGCCCGCGTCCGCGTCGACCGCGAGACGGGGGAGTCGATTGTGCGCGGGGAATACACGTGGGACGACGAGGCCAGCAATGACTGGCAGATGACGCTCGAGGGCGCGGTCAACACGCTCGATACCGCCACGACTTACGCCACGCTCGTCAACGGCGATTACATCGACATGGGCCTCGCCGGGGGCGCCGCGCACGTCGAGGAAAAGCGGACCGAAGCGGTCATCGTGCACGGCCGCGATCTCGGCGGCGTCTTTATGCAGGCCTCTCTC
>DASZQL010000146.1:0-3975 GCA_035549675.1 Phycisphaerales bacterium
AAGCCTCAAGACTAAAGATTCAAGTTCAATTTAAGATTTAAGATTCAACACTCAACACTCAACACTCAACACTCAACACTCAACACTCAACACTCAACACTCAACACTCAATCCTCAATCCTCAAGACTCAAGATTCAAGACTGAGGACTCAAGGCTCAAGGCTCAAGACCCCCTCATTGGCCCGAGTTCGCCGTCGTGCTGTTGGTGTGCTCGCGGTCGATCAGGCCGGACTGGCGGTACTTTTCGAGGTACTTCTCGTTGAGGGCTTTCTGCTTGTCGGTGAGGTCGATCTCGCGGCCGTCGATGAAGGCCATCTTGACCTGGGTGGTGATCTCGAGCGGGTCGCCGTCGGTGACGATGAACGTCGCGGAGCGTCCGATCTCGACGGAGCCGTACTTGTCGGAGATACCGAGGATCTCGGCGGGCGAGAGCGTGATCGAGCGGAGGGCGACCTTGGGGTCGAGGCCGTAGGCGACGGCCATCGCGGCGTGATAGGGGAGATTGCGCTCGTGCGGGGTTTCGAAACCGCCGCCGATGGAGGCGAGGCACCAGCGCACGCCCGCGGCTTCGAGGCGCGCGGGGAGCGTGTACGAATCGTCGTACGGCGCATCGCCCCGGCGCGGGAGCGAGAAGGTGCCCGTCACGATCACCGGGATGTCGTACTTCTTGAGCAAGTCCGCGGCGAGGGGCGCATCGGCGCCGCCGACGATGATCGTCCGCAGATTTCGCCCCACGGCCCAGTTCACCGCCGACTGGATCTGATCGACCTGGTTCGCGCGGATGAAGACCGGGGCCTTGCGCTCGAGCACGCGGCGCATCGCTTCCCATTGAAGATTCACGGGGACGGACGAATCGGCGTCGCGGGTTTTCACGTACGCCGCGGCGGCGGAGAAGGCGTCCTCGATGCGGTCGCGGGCGGCGCGTGTTTCGTCGGTCTGGTCTTCTTCCGAACGCGCGGTGAAGCGTGAACGGATGGGGCGGACGCCCGGCCAGTTCACCACCATCCCGGCGTCGTCGCGGATCGCCATGTCCTCCCACGTCCAACCCTCGAGGCGGATCACGCTCGCGCGGCCGGGGATGGAGCCGCCCATCGGCAGGAGCGCCGTGACCAGCACGCCGTTGCTGCGCGTGACCGGAATGATGGTCGAATCGGGGTTGACGGCCACGGCGGCGCGGACCTCGGGGGTCACGTCGCCGGTCTCGGAGAAGTCGATTGTGGCGCGGGCGGCGTTGACTTCGGTGAGGCCCATGAGGGTGTTCGCGCCGATCAGGCCGGGGTAGACGTGCAGGCCCTTGCCGTCGATGACCCGCGCTCCCGCGACGGGCGAGACAGGGCCGACGCCCGTGATCGTGCCGCGGTCGAAGGCGAGCGTGCCGTCGCGGATGTCGGCGCCGGCGACGGTGTGGATCGTGACGTTGGTGATGGTGATGGGCTGGGACTGAGGCGGGGCCTTGTGGCCGAGGTCCTGGGCCTGGGTGGTGGAGGAGAGGAGGAGAAGGGCGAGGATGGACGTGCGTTTCATGGTGGACCTTTGAATGGGAAATGCAGTTGGAGGAAAGACAGGAGCCCACCCGCCGGGTGTAGGGAGAGTAGATGAGGTAGAAGAAGTAGCCCCTTTGTAGAAAGGCAGGAGAAGAGAAGGAGATTTTGTGAGGCGGTGACCAGGGGCGCGCTCACTCGCCGAGCCTCGCTCGCGGCCCCTGGCAACGATCGTGCGCCCGCTTCGCGGGCGGAGATGGCGGAGAAAAGATGCAGCGAGAGATGAAGGATTCATTTGCGACTCGATCTTGCTGCGTATCCGTGTCCTGATGCCTGATGCCTGATGCCTGATGCCTGATGCCTATTCCTGTCCGAGCAGGCAGTTGAGTGAGCAGCCGCAGTCGCCGGGCGAGTTTCGGAAGGGGTCGAGGCCGTTGCGGGTCATCCAGTCGAAGTAGTTCTGGAGGCGCTCGGCGAGCTCGCGCTCGCGGATGGCGTCGAGGTCGGCGCCGTCGCCGGCGGGGGCGAAGAAACGGCCGCGGGCGGAGTCGGCGGTGTCCTCGACGGGAGGCGGGGCATTCGGATCGCGTGGCCCGCGGCGGCCACCGGGTCCGCCGGGACCGCCTTCGCCGCGGCCTTCGCCGCCGTCGCCGCGGGATGGTGATTTGTCGGCGAGGACTTTTTGGATGAGGCGTCGGCGTTCGGAGGCGATGCGGTTGCGGAGTTCGGTGTCTTTCGCGAGCGAGAAATATTCGCGGCCGTCGATGTATGTCGCCTCGCATCGCGACAACGATGAGAGCGGGCTTCCGGACCAGATGACGAAATCGGCGTCCTTGCCCGCTTCGAGCGAGCCGACGCGCGAATCAATCTTGAGTTGCTTGGCGGGGTTGAGGGTGACGAACTTGAGGGCCTCGGCGGGGGCCACGCCGCCGTACTTGACGGCTTTCGCGGCCTCGGAGTTCAGTCGCCGGGCGAGCTCGTCTGAGTCGGAGTTGAAAGAGACGGGCACGCCGACGGCGGTCATGATCGCGCCGTTGTAGGGGATCGCGTCGTACACCTCCCACTTGTACGCCCACCAATCGCTGAACGTGGAGCCGCCGATGGCGTTGTCGTGGATCGCGTCGGCGACCTTGTAGCCCTCGAGGACGTGCTGGAACGTGCCGATACGGAAGCCGAAGTCGTGCGCGACGCGGCAGAGCATCAGGATCTCGTCCTGGCGGTAGCTGTGGCAGTGGATGAGGCGCTGGCCTTGCAGGATTTCCGCGAGGGCTTCGAGCTCGAGGTCGCGACGCGGGAAGTCAGCGGACTTGCGCTCGTCGTCCTTGAGCTTGTTCCATTTGTCCCATGCCGCGAGATAGTCGCGGGCCGCGTCGAAGCGGTCGCGGATGAAGGTCTCGACGCCCATGCGCGTCTGCGGGTAGCGGAGCGGCGGGTTGCGCGTGTCGTTGTTCGAGCCCTTGACGTTCTCGCCCAGCGCGAACTTGATGCCGGCGATCGCGCCGGCGAGCTTCATGTCGTCGGGGTTCTCGACGCCCCAGCGGATTTTGACGACGGAGTTCTGACCGCCGATGGGGTTCGCCGAGCCGTGGAGCTGGTTCGCGGCGGTGAGGCCGCCCGCAAGCTCGCGGTACCAGCCGACGGAGTCGGGGTTGATGACGTCGGCGACGCGGACCTCGGCGGTGCAGGCGTGGGTGCCTTCGTTCACGCCGCCGCTGATGCCGGTGTGCGAGTGGCAGTCGATCAGGCCGGGCGAAACGTGCTTGCCCTTGGCGTCGATGACGGTGGCGCCGTCGGGAACGCCGCGGGGTGCACCGCCAGCGCCGACCGAGTCGATCTTGCCGTCGATCGCGACGAGCCAACCGTTCTCGATGATGCCCTGCGGGCCGCTGGTCCAGATGGTGGCGTTGGTGACGACGACGGTCTTCGATTCGGGGAGCGCGTCGTAGGCGTACGCGCCGAAGGGGAGACCGAGTTTTTCAGGGATGTCTTTGGGCGCGGCCTCGTCTTCGGCTTCCTTCTCGCCCTCTTTGTCGCCGTCCTTGTGCTCATCACCGGCGTGCGCGAGCTCTTCCTTCTTGGCCTCCGGTGCGGCGGGCTTGTTCTCGCCGGGCACTTTCTCGGCGGACCATTTAAAGGATTTGCCGTCCGGTAGTTCGCCGGTGCCGGTGATGGTGTTCTTCTCGACGAGTCCGCTGAGGGCGACGATGCCTGGGGCGTCCTTGATGCCGATCTTCTCGGCATCGAAGAGGATCGCGAGGCGGTTCTCTGAAAGGTTGGTCGATTGCGCCCTGACACCCTGCGGGCCGCGCCCGCCGCCGCCCGGACCACCTCGCCCGCCGCGGCCGCGTGGGCGAGCGGGCTCTTCAGCGGGCTGCACTTTGGCTTTCTCGCCCGCTTCGCCTTCGGGCGCATCGTTCGGCGCGTCTTTGTGCTCTTCCTTCACGACGGGCTCTTCCGCGGGCTTATCCGCGTTCGGTTTTTCGCTCGGCTGCTC
>DASZQL010000147.1:0-5701 GCA_035549675.1 Phycisphaerales bacterium
CAGCACCAGCAGCAGCACGAGCGCATGGATCATCCCCGCCGCGGGCGTGCGTCCCCCTGATTGAACGTTCGTCGCCGTCCGCGCGATCGCCCCCGTCGCCGGGATCCCACCAAACAGCGGCGAGGCAATATTCGCCACCCCCTGCGCCACCAACTCCGTGTTCGAGCGGTGCTTCGTCCCCAGCATCCCATCGGCCACCACCGCGCACAGCAGCGATTCGATCGCCGCCAGCAGCGCGATCGTGATCGCCGGCCCCACGAGCTCCCCGATCTGCGTCCACTCAAACCTCGGCATCCGCGGCATCGGCAACCCCGCCGGTAGATCACCGAACCGGTCGTGGATCGTCTCCAGCGGGAGCTTGAACACCTGCGTTACCACTGTCGCGCCGACGAGCACCACGATCGGCCCCGGCACGCGCTTGGTCACGAACTTGGGCCACAGGAAAATTGCCGCCACGCACGCCGCCGCCATCGCCGCCGTCGGCCATTGGATCGTCCCCGCGTGCGTGAAGTACCAGTGCATCTTGCCGACGAACTCGGCGGGGATGGAGGGATCATCCGGCGTCGCCTTGTGCAGCCCGAAGAAGTCCTTGATCTGCCCCGCGAAGATCGTCACCCCGATCCCCGTCGTGAACCCCGTCGTCACCGGGTACGGGATGTACTTGATCATCGCTCCCATCCCGCTCAGCCCCAGCGCGATGAGGATCACTCCGGCGAGAATCGTCGCGACCGCCAGCCCGTCGTACCCGTGCTTCTGCGCGATCGTCGCGACGATCACGATGAACGCCGCCGTCGGTCCCCCGATCGCCACGCGCGACCCGCCCAGCGCCGAGATCAGAAACCCAGCCACCACCGCCGTCACGAGCCCCGCCACCGGCGGCGAGATCCCCGCCGCGTCCGCCACGCTCGTCGGCAACGACCCGATCCCCAGCGCGAGCGCCAAGGGCAGCGCCACAAACCCGACCGTCACCCCCGCGATCAGGTCACGCACCAACTGCCGACCCGTGTAATCACGGAAGACGGTGAACGTCTTGGGAAGAAAAACCGCTGTCATCGTGCGCCGGGCCATGCGCCAACAGTTCACGCGCCGCCCGGCTCCTCCCAGTATCGGTGATTTCACCGACCGCAGCACAGGCATCCCGCGCCAGGGTGCTTGTGTGGCACTGGTGGCTCTTTCACCAGTGTGCTTGTTCCAAGCCAGGGAGTCACAGACGGGCGGCACGCCCTCGCTGCCACCACCGTAATTCTCGATTCTTCTCTGTGTCTCTGTGCCTCTGTGGTTAATCCTCTCCTCTTCATCCCTACAATCTCCCAAGATGTCCGACCTCTGGTCAGGCCAACGCACCGCCGCCCTCGGCAAGGTCGAGCCCCTCGCCTCGCGCCTCCGCCCTAAAACCATCGAAGACTTCGTCGGCCAGGACCACATCCTGGGCGCGACCGACGACTCCGGCCGCCGCAAGCCCGACTCGCGCCCCATGCTCCGGCGCATGATCGAGGGCCGCACCCTCACCTCGATCCTCCTCTACGGCCCGCCGGGCACCGGCAAAACCTCCCTCGCCGAGGTCATCGCCAACTCCACCTCCAGCGCCTTCGTCCGCGAGAACGCCGCCAACGTTTCGGTCAAGCGCATCCGCGAGATCATCGACGAAGCCGTCCAGCGCCTCACGAGCAAGAACCAGCGCACCATCCTCTTCCTCGACGAGATCCACCGCTTCACCCGCGCCCAGCAGGACGTCCTCCTCGAAGACGTCGAGCGCGGCCGCATCATCCTCATCGGCGCGACCACCGAGAACCCCATGTTCGCCGTCAACTCCGCGCTCGTCAGCCGGAGCACCGTCTTCCGCCTCGAACCGCTGACCGAGCGCGACGTCGAGCGCCTCGTCCGCCGCGCCATCACCGATCCCGACATCGGCTTCGGCAAACTTCCCTTGAAAGTCACCGACGAAGCCATCGCCCACTGGTCGAAGATCGCCGACGGCGACGCCCGCCGCGCTCTCAACGCCCTCGAAGTCGCCGTCCAGGCCGCGATGGCCGCCGTGCCTTTGAATCGCGCATCTTCAACATCGCCTTCCGCACCCTCTCCCTCTGGGAGAGGGCAGGGTGAGGGCTCCCTGTCTTCTACAAAATCGACTTCTTCTCCGTCTTCTTCTTCTCCTCCCCTCCTCATCGACCTCCCCACCGCCGAGCAATCCATCCAGCAGAAAGCCGTCGTCTACTCCCGCGACGGCGACCAGCACTACGACACCATCTCCGCCTTCATCAAATCCGTCCGCGGCAGCGATCCCGACGCCGCCATCTACTGGCTCGCCCTCATGATCGAAGCCGGCGAAGACCCCCGCTTCATCGCCCGCCGCCTCTCCATCCTCGCCAGCGAGGACATCGGCAACGCCGACCCCCACGCGATCACCCTCGCCGCGTCATGCTGGGAGATCGTCGAGCGCATCGGCATGCCCGAAGGCCGCATCACCCTCGCGCAGTGCACGACCTACCTTGCCCTCGCGCCCAAGAGCAACGCCAGCTATACCGCGATCGACGCCGCCCTCGACGACGTCCGCGAAGGCCGCACCGTTCCCGTGCCCATCTACCTCCGCGACTCGCACAAGCCCAAGTCCGAAGGCTCCCCCAAGGACGGCAGCGGCTACGAATACGCCCACACCAAGGGCGCCAAGACCTCCCTCGGCGGCGTCACCACCCAGGACTACCTCGGCGTCGACAAACGCTACTTCCACCCCTCCGACCGGGGCCACGAAAAACTCATGCGCGAGCGCCTCGACGAAGTCCTCCGCGCCCGCCGCTCTGAATAATCAAACACTTTTATGCACGCCTCGTTCGACAGGGCGTGTACCATATCCCCTCTCTACCGCATGAATCTCTGGAGCGATCGCCCCATGTCCGACGTCACCGCCCCTCCCGCCGGCAACGGCCCCGCCGCCGCCGCATCGAAATCCAACCTCCGCAAGTTCATCCGCGACCTCGGCCCCAACGAGTGGTTCAGCGCCAACTTCTGCATCGCCAACGCCCAACTCGCCGTCACCCGCAACGGCGAGCCCTACCTCGCCTGCCTCCTCTCCGACCGCACTGGCCAGGCCCCCGCGCGCCGCTGGAACATGCCGCCCGAGCACTTCAAGCAGCTCCCCACCGAGGGCTTCGTCTTCGCCGAGGGCCGCACCCAGCCCTTCAAGGGCGAGCTCCAGTTCATCATCGAGCGCATCGAGGGCATCCAGCCCAGCTCTGATGTCCTCATGGAGCTCCTCCCCGTCGCCCCGCGACCCATCGACGACATGTTCGCCGAGCTCCTCGCGCTCCTCGACACCGTCCAGCACCCCGCGATGAAAGCCCTCGTCAAGGCCTACCTCGAAGACGAAGTCCTCATCACCCAGTTCAAGCAGGCCCCCGCCGCCAAGATGATGCACCACGCCTACCTCGGCGGCCTCCTCGAGCACACCCTCGCCCTCCTCAAGCTCGCCAACGTCGTCTGCCCCCTCTACCCCAAGATCAACCGCGACATCGTCATGATGGGCCTCTTCCTCCACGACATCGGCAAGACCCGCGAGCTCGCCTACGACGGCGCCTTCGCCTACACCGACCGCGGCGAGCTCATCGGCCACATCGTCGAGGGCGCCATCATCCTCCACGACAAAGCGCAAAACATCATGCGCTCCCAGGGCCTCCGCTTCCCGCGCAACACCATCACCGTCCTCCAGCACATCATCCTCTCCCACCACGGCGTCCCCGAGTTCGGCGCCGCCAAGATCCCCGCCACTCCCGAGGCCATCCTCGTCAGTCTCCTCGACAACGTCGACGCCAAGACCACCATCGCCCTCAACGCCGCCCGCCCCGACCGCGCAAAGCCCTTCGACCTCGGCGGCAACTTCACCGAAAAGCAGTGGGCCCTCGATACCAAACTCTTCCGCCCCGACCCGCTGGCCTAAGGTCTCCCCCCCCGACCCCATCAGAGCACGCCTCGGTTGCCTCCCCCGATTTCCATCGGGGAAGGCGTCACGACGAAGTCGTGACGGAGGGGGTTTCCCACCTTCACATTTTCCATAGATGATCATTCGATAAATGGCGTCTGAACGCCAGATTCGGCCACACCCGACCATGGCGCTCAGAGTCCGACAATTCACCGAATCCGCACGCGAACCCCATTGCCCCCGTCGCGCACGCAGGTATCTTGTGGTGCCCCGTGAGGCGATCACGGGGATGGTCTGTGCCTCGCTCGAGGTAGGAGAGAGTCGCGACCACATTGCGTCGAACGCACCGCCACCCGGTCCGGGGTATGTGATATGGACCCGGTGATCGTCGCGGTGCAGTAGTTGGGAAGTAAGAAAGGAACACGTCATGAGGAATTTTGTTTTTGGCGCCGCGGCTGTGGTCGCGCTCGCCGGGGCTGCTTCGGCCGCGAACCTCGCCGCCTTCAGCTTCGAGCTCTCCCCCCCCTCGGGCCCCGGCCCGCACACCGCTGACGCCGGCCTCTTCGCCGCGTCCTCCAACATCCGCGGCAGCCACGTCAGCGGCGCCACCGTCTACGACAACCCCGTCGGCAACGGCTCCGTCGAGTCCTTCAGCTCCAACAACTGGGCCATCGGCGACTTCTACGAGATCCGCACCAACACCCTCGGCTACACCGCCATCACCTTCCAGTGGGATCAGGTCAGCAGCAACACCGGCCCCCGTGACTTCAACCTCCAGATCAGCACCGACGGCGGCGCGAACTACGTCAACGTCCTCATCAATCAAATCTCGCGCGCCAACGCCAGCCCCGCGTGGTCCAGCGGCACCCCGACCGGCATCGATACCCACGGCCCCACCGCTCTCGGCGCCGCGGCCGCCAACCTCGCCGACCTCCGCATCCGCATCACCATGAACACTAGCGTTTCCGCTAACGGCGGCACCGTCGCCTCCGGCGGCACCAGCCGTATCGATGACGTCGTCGTCGCCGGCACCCTCATCCCGACCCCCGGCGCGCTCGCCCTCATGGCCGGCGCCGGCCTCGTCGGCCTCCGCCGTCGTCGCGCCTGATCCATCGAACTCTTCTCGATGTATTTGTTCGCACACGCCCCGTCGGGTGACACCCCCGACGGGGTTTTTTATTCCGTTCGCGTGCCATCTCGGCACGCCGGGACTCTGAGCCGATGCCCGTGCCCCCGCCTAGCATTTCGCACCCATGCCCACGGAGCCCTCCACCGTCCGCGTCAACTTCTCCCGCCCCTTCGCCCTCTTTCCCCTCGACGGCGTCGTCATCCTCCCCCACGCCCTCCTCCGCCTCTTCATTTTCGAGCCCCGCTACCGCCAGATGGTCGCCGACGCCCTCGACTCCTCCGGCCAGATCGCCATGGCCGTCTTCAAGGGCGACGACTGGAAACACGAGTACCACGGCAACCCCCCCATCCACCCCGCCGTCTGCGTCGGACAGATCGTCCATCACGACAAGCTCCCCGACGGCAACTACCGCATCATGCTCCAGGGCGTCTGCCGCGCGCGCATCCGTGAGGAGCTCCCCTTCGGCGGCGAGTCCCCTTCCACCGGCGAGGATCGCCTCTACCGCACCGCCATGCTCGAGCCCAACGAAACCGGCGACCCCGACGAGGACCGCCTCGCCCTCGCCCGCCAGTCGCTCCTCACCATGCTCACCGACGATCCCCTCGCCGATCTCGCCGCCGCCCGCAGCGTGGTCCGTGAATCCAAGGAGCACGAGATCC
>DASZQL010000148.1:0-4580 GCA_035549675.1 Phycisphaerales bacterium
ACGAACGAGGCCGGCACGATCTTGAACACCGTGCCCGCGTCGAAGGACGCCCCCGCATCGACGATGTAGATCTCGCCCAAGAGGTCCTCCGCAAACGAAACCGGCGAATCCACCGAGGCGCCGCTGGAGTTCAACTCCGAAGTCCGGTTCACGACCCCCGTGACCGCGCCGCCGGGCGAAGTTTGCCCCGTAAACACGCCGCTCGACCAATCGCCGAAGACGTACGTGCCCACCAGATCGGGAATCGCGCAGCCGCGGTACACGTACCCGCCCGTGATCGAGATGCCCATCGAGTGCGTGTACTGGTAGACGGGGTCGATGAACGCGGGGTTGTTGCAGCACGTCGCGTCGTTGCACAGCGTGCCCTCGCGGCACTTCCAGCCGTAGTTCCGCCCGCCCTGATAAGCAGAATCCCCCGGCGCGAGGGCCGCGCTGTTGTTGGCGAGCTGGAAATCGATCTCTTCACGCATCGTCTGGCCGACGTCGGCGATCCACAGATTGCCGTTCGCCCGATCGAACGAGCAGCGCCACGGGTTGCGCAGCCCGATCGCCCAGATCTCGTCCTCCCCCGCGACCCCGACCAGCGGGTTCGTCGGCGGGATCGCGTAGTTCTTGTTCGCGTCGGCGGGGAACTCGTCGTCGTCCGCCGTACCCAGAATGTTGTCGGGTCCGTCGAGGTCGAGGCGCAGCATTTTGCCCTGCAGCAGCGTGATGTTCTGCGCCCGTCCCGCCGAATCGCCCTCCGCGCCGTCGCCGTTGCTGACGTAGAAATACCCGTCGCGCCCGAAGTCCATCCAGCTCCCGTAGTGCTGGTTCTGCGCGTAACGCAGGATCGTGAAGCGCGACGCGAGGTCCGCCGAGTCCGGCGACGTCGCATGGAACCGCGCGATCACCGCGTTCGTCGGGCTCGCGTTGTCCGTGTAGTAGACGTAGAAGAAACCGTTCGTCGCGAAGCCCGGATCAAAGACCATGCTCAGCACGCCCTTCTCGAGCGTGACAGACGGGAGCAGCGAAGCGAGGTTGATGAACGGCGTCGTCTGCAGCACGCCGTTCTTGATCACCCGGATCTGCCCCTCCTGCTGGCACAGGTACATCCGCGTCGGGTCGTTCGGCCCCTGCACGAGGCACGTCGGCCGGCGGATATTGGTGACGACCTGCACCGCACGCAGAGGCGTGACGCCGAACGCCGGCAAGGCCGACACCAACAACATCAGCGCCGCGCCAATCAGGAGCGCGTTCGAACACCGTCCGGTGCGAAGCAAGTAGCGCATGGGTCCATCTCCGTCGCAAGGGTGGCCCCACGCCTTCCTACGACAGAAACGTAACCCCAAGAACGACGCACGCAAGCCGCGTCCACCACGCATCGCGCACTACTTACAAGATTGCTGGATATGCAAATCCGTGCGATGCATGGGCGGCTGAATAGTCAGCCAGAAAAAGTGTGCATTTCGCGGAACTTTACGCCGCCTCGTGCCCGCTCTTCGCCGCCTCCGTCAGCGGCTTCCCTTCCACGCTGATCCCCAGCATCGCCAGCGGCCCGTGCGGCTTCGCTTCCTCTTCCTTCAGCCGCTTTGCCGCGCGCGGATTCGCGTACGTGTTGAAGACGATCGCCTTGATCGTCCCCCACAACCCGCCGAAGCTCGCGAACGTGTGGTTCACCGCGCTCGGCTCGTAGCCGCAGTGCACCATGCACTGCTGGCACTTGGCGTTGCCCGAAGCGCGCCCGTAGCTGTCCCAGTCCGTCCCCTCGATCAGCTCCTGGAACGTATCGACGTACCCGTCCTGCAGCAGGTAGCACGGCTTCTGCCACCCGAAAATATTGAACGTCGGGTTGCCCCACGGCGTGCACTCGTACTCGCGCTTGCCCATGAGGAACTCGAGGAACAACGGCGACTGGTTGAACTTCCACCGCTTCTTGCGGTTCGAGAGGATCATCTCGAAGAGATCATTCGTCTTCCGCCGCTCCGCCAGGAAGTGCGTCTGGTCCGGCGCCTTGGGGTACGCATACCCCGGGCTGACCATCATCCCCTCGACCCCCAGGTCCATCATCTCGTCGAAGAACTTCCGCACCGAGTTCGGATCCGCGCCGTCAAATAGCGTCGTGTTCGTCGTGACGCGGAAACCCATCTCGACCGCCAGCCTGATCCCCGCCGCGGCCGTCTCGTACGTGCCCTCGCGGCAGACCGCGAAGTCATGATGGTCCTCCTGACCATCCATGTGCACGCTGAACGTCAGGTACTTGCTGGGCGTGAACAACCCCTCTTCGAGCTTCTGCTTCAGCAGCAGCGCATTCGTGCACAGGTAGATGTACTTCTTCCGCTTGACCAACTCGCGGACCAGTTCCCCCATCTGCGGGTGCAGCAGCGGCTCGCCGCCGGGGATCGAAACCATCGGCGCGCCGCACTCATCGACCGCCCGGAGGCAGTCCGCGACCGACAAATCCCGCTTGAGAATGTGCGCCGGGTACTGGATCTTCCCGCACCCCGCGCACGCGAGATTGCAACGGAACAACGGCTCGAGCATCAGCACGAGCGGGTACCGCTTGTTGCCCTTGATTCGCTGCCCCAGAACGTAGGACGCCACGGTCCACATCTGGCTGATCGGAACACCCATCGGGACTCCTGCTGACTCGAGTGCCCGGCCGAATGCCGGGCTTCATCTGACCCCGCCGATCGGTGCTCCGTCGGACGGTGAAGCATCTTACACGACCTTGCGGCCCCCGCCCCGTTCTTGTCCGGGCGCCGTCTTGGGTGCCGGGCGCCGGTCGAGCCGATACTTCCCCGTATATGCGCCTTCTCGCTCTGATCCCCCCCGGCACGAACTCCCGCTCCATCTTCATGGACATGCTCCGCGGCATGCAGTTGGCGGCCAGCGGCAGCGGTGGCCACACCGTCTTTTTCGAGGACATCTCTTTTTTCATCACCGAAAGCCAGAAGCTGATCCAGGCGTCCGGTGGCAAACCGACAGATGCACTCCGCGGCCTGCAGACCACCTTCGTCCTCTACCTCGAAGCCCTCTTCGCCCGCCGCGGCTGCGATGCGATCGTCACCCTTTGGGTCGACCCCCTCATGGCGCTCCCGTTCGCGAAGCCCGACCCTAAGGTCGAGCACTTCGCGAGCTTTACCGAAATTCTCGGTATCCCGACCATCCACTACTGGCTCGACGCACCCTTCTGGGCCTACGAAGGCCGCCTGCTCCCGGCGCTCGATAAAGATCGGCTGACGTCCCCGCTGCACAATCACATCATCAATAACTCGGGCACCGCTGAAGAGATGCGTCGTGTTCTCGGCTTCAAGTCCGTCCATGCGATCCCCTACGGCGTCGATGAATCCATCTTCCGCCCCTGGCCCATGCAGCGTCAGTACGACCTGCTGATCAACGCAGGGCCGGGCGACCCGCCCCCCACCGAGTTGATGAAGGCGGAACTCGCGAAGGAGGTCCCCGATGTGCAATCCATCCGCCGCGACCAAGCCGAGCGCATCAGGGCGCGCCTTGCGGGCTTGATGCGCGAAGCTTCGATCTCGGCGAGCGAAGCCGACGCCTCCGCCTTCGCCGAAGCATGGCTTAACGAGCAGGTGAACGATCCCGATCGCCCGATGCTCGAAAAGTTCCACGCCGCGGCGGGGAATGCTGCGAACTCCAAGCCCATCGCCGATGCCCTCGTCGCCTTCCCCGGTAGCACCAAGTACTGGGCGATCGCCGGCGCTTTGGTCCGCACGGTCGATTCATGGCAACGCGCGTTTTACTCCGCGTTCCTGTCGCGCCGCTTCAAATGCCTTCTCGTGGGTCACTGCGGCGCCGACTGGGAAAAGGCCGGCTGGGACGTCCGCGGCGACCGCGCCGGGTCGGTCCCTTACCACGAGCTCTCGCTCCACTACAGCCGCTGTGCAGCGGGGCTGAACGTGATGCGTTACCAGGACGACATCGGCTCCAACATCAAGGGCCTCGAATGCGCCGCGTCAGGCTGCGTGCCCCTGCAACGCACCCGTCCGGGCATGGCCGACCTGTTGCGCCCGGACATCGAGTCCGTTTATTTCGACTCGCCGGTGCAAGCAAGCGAGCGCCTGAAGGCGGTGATCGATTCGACCGAGAGACGGACCCTGCTCGCCGCGGGGGGTCGGAGCGCGGTCGAATCGCGACATACATGGATTATCCGCGCGGGCGAGCTCCTCAGGAGCGCAATGACGGGTTTTTCGGCGCGTTCATAAGCAGGCAACCCGAGGGGTTGTAGGATGATCCACGCCCATGGCGTCGAAGCAAGACTCGATCACCGCGACGAAGTCCTTCGAGGCGAGGCTTCTCGAAGCCGAGCGCTGGCGGTTGGCGCTCATGGCGATGTGCATGCTGTTGTTCGCCGGCGTGTGGGAGCTCCGCCGCACCTTCAACGACAAGGTCGCTTCCGAAGAGTCCGTCTTCTATCCGATCATCACGATCCTGGCCGTCGGTTTCGTGGTGTACGCGATCGGTTTCGCCGACGCCTCGAGGCGGATCTCGCGCCAGGTCGGTTTCCCGAAGTGGCGCGCCTACGCCAGCGTCGTGGTCGACCTCGGCGTTCCGTTCGGATGCCTGCTTGTTGCCCA
>DASZQL010000149.1:0-4290 GCA_035549675.1 Phycisphaerales bacterium
GGTCGCCGCCGAGGACGGCGTAGGGGTGCACCTCGTTGTCGGCGCCGAGCGTGGTGTCCTGGACGATGATCGCGCGCGGGCGGAGCACGGTCCGAGCGCCGATCACGCAGCGTGGGCCGACGATGACATCGGGACCGATGCGAACACCCTCGCCGATGGTCGCGGTGGGGTCGATGCGGGCCGAGCGGTCGATCTCGGCGGTGGGGTGAACTCTCTCGCTGGACGCGGTGCTCAACTGCTCGCTCCGGAACGGCTGATGAATCGAAAAACGCCCCCATCACGCGGGAATCTGCGTGGAAGGAGAGAGTATAGCCGTGACGGTGGAGTGGTTCGAGCGTGCGATGCATGCGGCACCGATCTGAGAACAGGTCGGCGGCACATGCTCAGACGTAGATCTGCTGCGCCCGCTCGTGCGGGTACTCGACCGGGGCGTTCTCGTCGGCGGCGCCCGTGAAGAGGTGGTCGAGCGCGTTCACGCGCGAGGGGACGATCGCGAGCGCCGTGAGGTCGTCGAGCTGATGGAGCGAGCCGGACTGCTTGTCGATTTCGTTGGCGAGATCATGGAGCGCGCCGTTCATCCCGCCGCGGTTCCAGGCGCGGGCGAGGCGCGTGAAGTGATCGACGAAGTGGTGGTTGGGGAGGCGGCGCTGCTTGGCGTCCACGCCGACGACCGGGAACGCGGTTTCGAAGCCGTCGGAGTGGATGAGGAGCATCTCGTTATCGCCCAGCGTGAAGGTGGCCTCGTCGTACTCGGCGCCGGGAAAGATGCCGAGCAGGCCGCCGGAGGTTTCGACTTTCGTCGTCTCGACGTTCGAGGCGTCCTCGGGATGATCGGAGACGGCGAGACGCAGCGGCGGGGGGTGCCCGGCGCCGGCGAGCGTGACTTCGCGCGTGCGGCAATCAATGATGCCGTACACGGCGGTTGAGAATCGCGAGCCGTTGCCGTGCCGGGCGATCATCTCCTCGTTGAGGCGCGAGAGGACCTCGGCGGGCCGGAGCAGGCGGTAGCCGTCGTTGGTGATGACCTTCATGGTGATGCCGCGGGCGATGACCATGGTCATGAGCGCGGCGGGGACGCCGTGGCCCACGGCGTCGGCGAGGAAGAAGCCGACGTGGTGTTCGTCGAGGCGCTGGACGTCGTAGATGTCGCCGCTGACGTAGCCGCACGGGCGGAAGAGGACATGGAAGTCGATGTTGGGGACCGCCGGGAGCGTCTTGGGAAGGAACTCGCGCTGGACGCTGGAGGCGAGCTGGAGTTCGTCCTGGAGTTTTTCCATCTCGACGCGCATGCCGCCCTGGAAGCGGCGGAGAAGCCGGGCTTCATCTTCGAGCGAGCGGACCGCGTGCTGGCGGCACAGCGCCGCGGCGAGCGTCGCGGCGACGACCGGCGCCGGCGTGTCCGGGTGCAGCGCGAAGGCGCTCTCGGAGTTCTGCCGCGCGAATCGGCCGGGCTCGTCGGCGATGATTACGGCGGGAGTCAGCCCGTCGCCCAGGCGGTCGAGCAGCAGCTGCACCGTCGTGGGGTGCTCGGCGTGGGCGTCGAGAATGAGCACCGCCTCCGCGGCTGTGAGCTTCTCTTCGATCGCGTCGTCATCGAAGCGCACGAAGTAGATCTGCGGCGGCGTCGAGAACGCCGGCCAATGGTCCGATATCGGTCGCCAGTACCGCGCTTGCGCGACTTCCGGATCTCCGGAGGTCACGATGGCGAGCGAGAAGTTCGGAACAGAGTGAGGCCGCGCCACAACAGACTCCTGCGTGGGATGCCGGGGGGATCGGACAGTCTCACGCCGTGCTTGAGACTTGGCGTGCGGTCGCTCGAATCGGGGACGATTCCGCCCGCGCGGGCGACAGAGTTACGCGGCCTTGAGCGCCCGAGCCTCAACGAAGCACGCGCCGGCCAGCCAGCCGCGTTTCAGCGCTCGCACGCGCACGACCTCGCAGTGCTTGAGCACGACTTTGCCGGTCTTGTCGGTGAGGCTGACCGTGATGATGTCGCCCACGCTCAGCGGCCACTCGGTGCACAGCCCGATGCCGCTCCGCGAGAGATCGATGGTCTCGGCACGGAAGGGCTGGCCGGGATCGACGGGCATGGGTTTGCCCTGACGGATGAAAGTCACCTCGACGGGCATCTGGAAAGGCGTCCGCTCGAAGCGGCGCTTTTCCTTCGTCATGCTGCGCCCGCCGCGGCGGGCGGGCTGGATGACGACCACATCGTTGGTCTCGTGGCCCGACGCCGACATTTCGTCGAGCGGTTTGACGGCGCCCGGCGCGGACTCCTTGACCGCGCGGCTCGGGTCGTCCTTGATGAGGCGCTCGATCAGGTTGTGCCAGGCATCGAAAAGATCGGGATCGAACTGCGTCCCGCGCTTCTCGCTCATCATCTTGAGCGCGTCCTGCGGCGCGATCGGGCCGCGGTACGGGCGGGCGGCGGTGATCGCGTCGTAGACGTCGACGATCGCGCAGATCTTGGCCTCGAGCGAGAGGTCCTCGCCGGTGCGGCCGTTGGGGTACCCCTTGCCGTTCATGTGCTCGTGGTGGTCGCGGGCCATGATCGCGACGACCGGCGGCAGCGTCTTGTTGTTCACGAGCTCGTCGTAGCCGAGCGCGGGATGGGTCTTGATCTTCGACCATTCCTCGTCGGTGAGCTTGCCTTCCTTGTTGAGAATCTCCTCGGGCACGCCGCGCTTGCCCACGTCGTGGAGCATTCCGCCGATGGTGATGGCGGAGAAGGCCGCTTCGTCGCTGGGATTGACCGCCCGCAGGAGCAGGCCGCACCCGACGCCGACGTTCACCATGTGCGTGGTGGTGTAGTAGTCGTGCGAGGACATGTCCATGAGGTAGGTGAAGCCGTCGCCGTCCTTGTTGGCCCACGTGGTGAAGAGGCGGCCGATCTCGCCGAAGGTGTCGAAGGCGTCGGGCTGGCCGGGGAGGAGCATCGCCTCCTCGATGATCTTCGCGCACGATTCGCGGACCGACTTGGTCTTCTGCGCGGTGGTCGCGGCGGGGTCCGCGGCGAGGCGCTCGAGCCGGTTGGCGAGCATCTTGCGGTACGCGCCGTGCTGGGTGACTTTGACGTAGAGGAACCGCACGCCCTGCGAAGTGAGACGCGCCGCGTCCTCGGGGAGGAACTCAAGGCCGCGCGTGCGGTAGAGCGTCATCGTGGGGTCGCGGCCCGCGCGCATGTACAGGTCCATATCCAGCGCGCAATAGTCGAGCGAGTCCATCGCGATCGGGATGAACTCGCGCTGGTTCGAGGCGGCGGTCATGGCGGGTCGTTTGCTCGATACTCCGACGGCTGCGCTGGGAGCGCGACCGCCGGGGCGGGTGCGTGGAACCCCGTGTGTATCGGCGCGGCGAAGGGCCGACTCTTTCCGGGAAATCACTCAGTGATGAGAACCCGATGAATCATTCCGGCGAGCGGTTATCGGGCGCGCGGAAGAGCCTCCGCGACGCTGATTTTCTTGCCGCCTTCGCGCGTTCTTTACTTCGCGCGCTTCAGAAGGGAATCCTTGTCGAACTGGATGATGTCGCCCGCCTTCAGGCCGAGTTTTTTCATCATCCCGCCCTGAGTTTCGACCGCGATCCGAGCCGGAAAACGGCTGGAATACCGCTTCAACCGGTCCTCGTACGCCTGCTTGGATTCGCCGGGCTTGCGGGGATCCTCCGGTGTCATCTCGTGGAACACGAGGACACGCCCCGAGTTGTCGAGGAACGCGACGTCGATGGCGACGGGGCAGTCTCGCATCACGAACTGCATGACCTGGATGGAGGGGAACACGAAAATCATCCCGCCGTCATCGGGGATGCTCGCGCGCCCCCCCAAGCCCTTCATACGCGTCAGCTCGTCCAATGCTTCGTCGAGCTGGAACGCCTTGCCCGCGATCTTGACGGTGGTCTTTCCGTCCGGCGCCTTGGGCTCGCAAGAAATGAGCATGGTCGAGCTCGTGAGGAGCAGCAACGGCGCGATATATCCGCCAAAGCTTCGCAGAGAACGGGTCGTCCTTGAGCGCCTGGTCAGGCCTTGGAGAGCAGCCATCGGTCATCCTCCGCACGGAAGACTACCTTCTCACGCGGCACCCGGCTCACATCAAACCGCTCGGCGAACTCCGTGCTCGACATGGCACGCGGCGGCGCATCGTCGGCATCTTTCACTCCCGACCACCACGCGATGAGACCGACGATCCGCTCCGGCGCGACGCCGCCCGAGAGGTAGTGATCGATCCGCGTGTCGCCGTGACGTTTCGCCAGCCGGCGGCCGTCCTCACCGACCACCAGCGGCAGGTGGCAGTA
>DASZQL010000150.1:0-20611 GCA_035549675.1 Phycisphaerales bacterium
CGGAACGCGAATGCTGCGGTGGCGCCCGGGACGGCGACTGGTGGCAGCGCGGGCGGCGCGGGGCAGGCGCCGGCTGAGGGGTTCGAGTCGGTGCAGGACGTGGTGGACGGGGTGCTCTCCGGCGCGGCGGTGGTGGGGCAGCCTGCATCACCCGGCGCGGCTCCGGCACCGGCGAAACCCGCGGCGGCTGGGGGTGTCGCGGCTCCGGCGGCGGTGGCGCCGATTCAGGAAGTGGCGCCCTCCATGGTCGCCGGCTTGGGCGCAGGTCTAACGCCGGTGGTGGAGAAGGCGACGAAGCGATCGGCCGTGACGCGGCTGCTGGGTCCGGCGCTGGACCTGGTGGCGCTGCCGCTGAAGCCGCTGCCGAACATCGCGCGGGACTACATCGGTTACTTCGGCGCGGTGACGGCGTTCTATGGGGTGTGCCTTTTGACGCTCGCGGTGCTGCGCTCCACGGGCTCTTCGGGGTCGATCGAAGCGGCGCCGGCGGTGACGTCGGAGCACGAGGAGCATCCGGCGTCGTCTCATGAAGGGGGCGCCTCGGGAGGCGGGCATGGCGATGCGCATGATGCCGGTGGGCATAGCGGGCACGGCGCGCACGATCCATCTGGGCCTGTGACGCTGGTGATGCCGCAGGAGCATGGTCACGCCAAGGCGGCGCACGCGGATTCGGGTGCGCACGGAGAGAAGGCGGAGCACGCCGAAAAGCCGGCGGATCATGACGGGCACGGGTCGGGGGACCAGCCGGAGCACGCGGACGCGGAGCCGCATGAGGCACCGCAGGAGCATTAGAAGGCTGTTGCGATAGTCTTGGAAGTGATGCTGCGCGATCACGCCGCGGTGGTGGCGGCTCGATCTCGTTTGTCGGATACGCCGTCGCCCAAGCGGCGCGGGGTGTGGGCGGTGGGGTTGTTCGCGGTGGGGATGGTGCTCGGGCGCGAGCTGTCTGTGGTTCCGAGCGTGTGGTTGTTCTGTGGGGCGGCGGTACTCGCGGTGGTGGCGGTGGTTGTGCGCGGTTGGGGCGCGCGGGTTCTTTTGTCGGTTGCGATGGTCGCATCTGGGGCGGGGTGGTTGAGTTTCCGCGCGCTGGAGTTGCCGGCGGATTCGATGGCGCGGGAGTTGGGGGAACGGCCGCGGATCGTGACGGTGGAGGGCGTGGTGGATTCGGCGCCGACGGTGGGCCCGGCGCTGCGCGGCCGGTTCGCGCGCTTCGCGCGGCCGGACGCGACGGATCCGGTGATGCGGTTCGAGTTTCGCGTGGCGCAGGTGGTGGAGCGGGATGAAGCCGATCGCGAAGTCTCGCGCACGGTGAGCGGGCGGCTGTGGGTGCGGCTGAACCAGCCGGACGAGTCGATCCGCGCGGGTGATGCGCTGCGGATCACGGGGAATGCCTCGGCGATCGAGCCGGCGAGCAACCCGGGGGAGATGGATCGGCCGCTCTTGGCGCGGCAGCGCGGGATCGTCGGGCAGTTGGGGGTGACGAACAACGAGCTGGTTGTGCGGATGGCGAGTGAAGAGCGACTATCCATTGCGAGCCAGATGGGCGCGGCGTGGTCGAGGGTCCTGGGTTGGCTTCGCGCGCGGGCGGGGGCATGGATGAACGCGGGGGAGGAGTCGACGGTGCGGGAGCGTGAGCCGGCGGCGCTGCTCCGCGCGATGCTGATCGGGGAGCGCGGCGATGATCTTCGGGAGATCAACCAGTCGTTCATGCGGCTCGGGATCGCGCACATCATCGCGGTGAGCGGGATGAACCTCGTGATCCTGGCGTGGGCCGTATTGCTCGCGGTGCGGCTGCTTGGGGAAAGGCCGGTCCTGGAGCCGCTGTTGGTCGCGGCGAGCGTCGTGGTTTATTTGATGATCGTGCCGGGCGAGGCGCCGATCATTCGCGCGGGGATCATGGTGCTGGGGTTCCTGGTCGCGGAATCGCTGGGGCGGCGGTACGACCGGCTGAACGTTCTGGCGTGGACGATGCTGCTCACGCTGCTCTGGCGCCCCCTGGAGTTGTGGGCGGCGGGGTTCCAGTTGAGCTTCGCGATCGTTGCGGCGTTGATTGTGTTGGCGGATCCGATGCGGGTGCGGATGTTCGGCGCGCGGCCGGAGCGGGACACGATTGGGCCGGTGCGGTGGTGCGTCGAGCAGGTGAAGGAAGCGGTCGCGGCGAGCGTGGTGGCGTGGCTGGTGGCGACGCCGATCGCGGCGCATCACATGGGGATGGTGTCGCCGCTTGGGGTGGTAACGACGGTGATTGTGGCGCCGCTGGCGACGCTGTTGATGGCGAGCGGGTATTTGACGCTGGTGGTTGGACTGATCGCGCCGACGGCGGCGAGCGTGGTGGCGCCGGTCATGTTCGCGCAGTCGTCGTTGATCGCGTGGGTGGTGCGGGTGCTGGATTCGGCGCCGGGGACGTTTTTCAATGTGCCGCGGCTGCCGCTGTGGTTCACGGTGGGGGTGGTCGTTGTGATTGTGTGGTGGATGTGGCCGCGGGACTTGGCGCGGATCGAGCGGGCGAAGGCGTCGGCGGTTGAATGGGAAAGACTTCGCTCGCGGATGCGGAAGCTGATGGTGGCGCGGGTCGCCGCGACGCTTGGGCTTGCGGCGTGGCTCGCGTGGTATCTGGGGACGTATTCGCTGCCTCGCGATGTGGCGATGCGGATCGATGTGTTTGATGTTGGCGACGGGTCGTGCTGGCTGATCCGATCGGGGAAGGAGGCGGTGCTGTTCGATTGCGGGTCGCTGTACCCGGCGATCGGGGAGCAGACCCTGCCGCGAGGGATTCGGGAGGTTGGGGGGTGGCGCGTGCCGAGGGCGATTGTTTCGCATCCGGACCTGGATCATTTTGATGCGATCCCGGATGTGGCGGAGCGGGTTGGGCTTCGCGAGGTGACTGTGAACCGGCGGTTCGCGGGGGCGCTGGGGCGGCACGCGGAATCGGATTCCAGCCTCACCACAGGGGCACAGAGACACAGAGGAGAGACGGCTGGGACTGATGAGACCAAAGGGGATCGGATTGGATTATTGTCGCGGGAGTTGAAGGCGCAGGGGATCGTGGTGACGACGCTCGCGGCAGGGGATGCGTTCGCGGTCGGTGACGCGGCGGTGCGCGTGCTCTCGCCGCAGGCGGATGAGCAATTCCGGCTGAGCAACGACAGCTCGCTCGTGCTGATGATCACGGTGCCGACGGAGTCGGGCGAGCGGCGCGTGCTGCTGTGCGGGGACATCCAGGACCGGGCGATTGAATTGCTGGAAGAGAGCGGCGCGCTCACGCGCCCGGACGTGATGGAGGCGCCGCACCACGGCTCGGCGCGCCCGGCGGCGATTGACTTTGTCGAGCGGCTGGATCCGCCGGTGGTGGTGCAGTCCACAGGGCCGCGGCGGGCGAACGATGACCGATGGGAAGACGTGCGCGAAGGGCGCACGTGGTGGTGCACGGCCGTGGACGGGGCGGTGACGGTGGAGATCGGAAAGTCGGGGGAAATTACGACGCGAAGCGTGCGGCGCAGTGAGTCACAACCCGACCTTCCGTGACCACTTCGGGCCGGAGGGCGTGTCCTCGACGACGATTTTCAGGGCGTTGAGCTCGTCGCGGATCTTGTCCGCCTCCGCCCAGTTTTTCGTCTGGCGCGCCTCGGTGCGGCGCCGGACGAGGTCGTCGATGCGGGCGTCCTCTTCCGACCGGGCGCTCGCGTTGCCGCTCGCCAACGCGTTGGGCTTGGGCAGCGAGAGCACGCCGAGCACGGCGTCGAAGGTGCGCATCAGCCCCGCGTCGCCCTTTGATGGCTTCTCCGTGCGGTTGATCCACGTATTGATCGCGCCGATCGCGCCGGCGACGTTCACGTCTTCGCTCATCGAATCGGCGAAGGCGGCGGAAGACTGTTTGGCCTGCTCCGAAAGACCCGCGGCACCGGGCGTATCCCCCCCGCTCTCGGCGCGTGAGAGGAACTCGCGCCAGCGATCCACCATGCGCGCGGAGTCCTTCAACCCCTGCTCGGTGAAGTTCGCGTTCGAGCGGTAGTGCGTCTTGATGAGCTCAAGGCGGATCGCGGCGGGGTCGAAGCCTTTGGCGACGAGCTCTCGCACGGTGAAGAAGTTGCCCTTGCTCTTGGACATCTTCTCGCCCTCGACCATCAGGAAGCGGGCGTGGAACCAATAGCGGGCGAAGAAGGGCTTGCCCGTCGCGCAGCGGGACTGCGCGATCTCGCACTCGTGGTGGGGGAAGATGTTGTCCTCGCCACCCGAGTGAAGGTCGATCTCGTCGCCCAGGCGGGCGCGGGCCATGGCGCTGCACTCGAGGTGCCAGCCGGGGTACCCCTCGCCGAGCGGGCACGAGGGATCGTTCAGGATTTTCTTGGGGTCCCAGCGCATGAGGTGCGAGGGGTCCGGCTTCCAGAGCATGAAGTCGGCGGGGTGTTTCTTGACGGACTGTGTCGCCGCCGCCACGCGCCCCCCCGCCCCGCTCCGGATCTTGTCGAGGGTGTTGCCGGAGAGTTGGCCGTAGTCGGTGAACTTCTGCGTGTCGAAGTAGCAGACGCCGTCGGCGGCGACGTAGGCGCAGCCTTTTTTCAGCAGCGTCATGACGAGCTCGAGCTGCTCGCGGACCATCCGCGTGGGTCGCGGCATGAACTCGTCGCGGGCTTGTTCGTTGTTACCCGCGCGCTTCACGGCTTCGTCCGCGTCGGCGACGACTTTGAGGCCCACGAGACGGGCGTCTTCGAGGAAGGCGCTGGCGTAGAAGTCGGCGATGGCGTAGGGGTTGGCGGGATCAACATTCGCGCCGGCGGGGAGCTTGCCGGATTTCTTGGCTTCGGCGAGGCGTTTGGCGGCGGCTTCCATTTTGTCCTCGCCGCCGCCGTCGGCGAGATCGTCGTCCACCATGTGGCCGACGTCGGTCATGTTCATGACCTGCCGGACGCTGCGCGGGCCGGGCGTGCCCTCCCCATCGCCAATCGTGCACAACGGCGATTCAATCCAGCGCCGGAGCACGTCGGCGCAGAGGAAGGCGCGGAAGTTCCCGATGTGGGCGAAGTCGTAGACGGTCGGGCCGCAGGAGTAGAAGGTGACGCGCGCGGGGTCGATCGGGAGGAAGGTTTCGACCTCGCCGCTGAGGGTGTTGTAGAGGCGCATGGGCATATTGGGGAAAAGATAGCCGACGGTGCGGCGTGCGACGGACCTGCCGCGCAAACCGTTCGCTCGGCCTCCGCGGCGCGGGATTGTTGCGGTGTACTAATCGATCTTGATCATCGCTCTTGCCGGTTTTTGCCCAAACTCCAAAAAATCATAGGTAGCCTCAGGCCGCAGCAGGTTGCGGCAGATGGCGGCGCGTTCGGCCCACTGCTGTGGTGTGCGCTGCCAAAGCACGTCCAACTCGGAACTTTCGAGCCGGCATGCCGCGCCGCCTTCCTGTGTGCCGGGATCGTCATCGGCAAGCAGAAGAACAAAGCGGCGGATCTTGATGTCAGATCGTCCGATCAAGGGCACGAGATCGACCGAAGTCACGCCGCCCGACAGCTCATCAAAGACGGAAGCGAGCGTGACGATCGGCTTGTTCTCCCCTCGCGAGTGCAGCCACAACATCGGCGGGCGAACGCCAATATCAGATCGGAGTTCGAGTTTCTCGTCGTCGTGCGGCGCCATCGGGTCGTGCCTCGCAGTCCAAATCTCCACCTTCGGCTGATGGAACTATCTCTCGCCTGTCGCATCCGGACTGCGTCGACGCGGGGTTGTACCCCGTGGTCAACTATCAGCGGCACTCGAGCCGACACGGAAGCTTTTTATCGCGGCCATGGTCGCCACTGGAGCACGACCTGCCCTTGAAGCGAGCGGGTTACTTCTTCGATTCTTCCTCGGCGTACTTCTTGAGATAGTCGTTGGGCAGTTCCCAGATCGCCTCGCCGGCTTTGCCGAGCGGGCGGCCGTTCTCCGCGCCGGGCTCTCGGTCATCCCGGATCAGCAGCAGGAGGTCGGAGAAGGCGGCGGGGTGGGTGAAGAGGTAGCTGTGCGACGATTCGGCGTGAACGTCGCAGTTGATGAGTTGCAGGGCGTTGACTTTGGCGAGCAGCTCGCGGCTTTCGAGGGGGATGTCATCCACGTGGAGCGCGCCGAGGCGCCGGCGGCCCTCGAAGAGCCACTCTGCCCACCACAGGGCGTTGTCCTCTTTCGAGAAGTAGATGGCGACGTGATGGGCGGCACGGATGACGTTCTCGCCGAAGAACCGCTGGATGAAGACGTCGAGGTCGAGGTCGGGCGAGGCAAGGACGAGCGTTTCGAGCTTGAGGAGCTTCCAGGGTGGTGTGGCCTGCTCAAAGGCTTCGGCGCTGGGGTCGAAGACGACGCCCTTCTGGAGCGTGGCGAAGGGTGAGCGCCCGGTGATGCCTCGGATCTCGGCATTGAGCTCGCGGAGGGCGGTGGTGGCGACGTCGGTGCCGCGCGAGTGGGAGATGAGATGGACCTTTTCGATTTTGGGGCACTTGGCGAGAGCGTAGAGGAGCATCTTGAGGTGGACGACGGCGAACTCGCCGGACTCGCGGTCGTAGGTGTAGCCGCGGAGGAGGCCGCCGGAGCCGGCGGGCCAGGTGAAGACGATGGGGACGGCCTTGCGCCCACCGAAGTGCCAGGATTCGGAGAGCCGGAAGATGGCGTCCTGGAAGGAGTTGGCGAAGCCGTGGACATAGACGATGGCTTCCTTGCGGTCGGTGTGTTCGAGCCATCGGTCGAGGGCGGCCTCGAAGTTGCGTTGCTCCTCGGCGAGGTGCTGGGTGACGCCTTCCTTGGGGGCGAAGCCGCCGTCACGGACCTGGAACCAGGAGATAGTGCTCTGCCACTCGCCGAGCTTCTCGACCTTGGTCAGTTTCTTGTCGTAGCCCCTGGAGCGCTTGAGCGAGGTGCTGTCGGCGACGAGCTGGTCCCAGGTCGGCTCGGGCGAAAGACCGACGGTGGCGACACCGAAATCGATGGTCTTGCTGCGCTTGTAGCCGTAGTAGGGGCCGCGCTCGGTTTCACGGTCGACGGCGCGGTCGGTGACGTAGAGGATGGGGATGTCGGAAGTACGAAAGGCGGGGTCGGTCTGGGCGAAGATTTCGCGCCCTTTGGGGCCGACCATGACGTACGGGGTTTCGATCAGCGGGGTGGTGCAGGCGGCGAGCGCCAGCAGCGCGATAAAGAGCAGAGAGGTGGGTGCGGATCGTGGACGGAGCAGGCTGCGAATCATGTGGGACCTCCCGCCGTGCGAGTGGGGAGTCTATTGCGGCGCGTACAATCGCGGCGCGTGACCGATCCTCCGCCATCGCATTGGGGTGACGTGTCGTTCCTCGCGGCGCTGCGCGGGCGGTTCGTCGTGTTCGACGGGCCGGACGGGTCGGGGAAGTCCACGCAGTTCAGGCGGTTCGCCGCGCTGTGCCGCGAGACGGACATGACGGTGTGCGAGGTGCGCGAGCCGGGCGGGACGCACGTCGGCGAGCGCGTCCGCGAGATCCTGCTCGACCCCGTGCACGCGGAGATGTCGCTCCGGTGCGAGATGATGCTCTACATGGCGAGCCGGGCGCAGCTCGTCGAGGAGCGGATCCGGCCGGCACTGTCACGCGGCGAGCTGGTGCTCGCGGACCGGTACGTGACGAGCACGCTGGCGTACCAGGGCTCGGCGGGCGGGCTGCCCTTCGACGAGATCATGGCGGTGGCCCAGGCCGCGTGCGGGCGATTGACGTGGGGAGCGGGAAACGCGGAACGCGGAAGTCGGAACGCGGAACAGGGGCTGGTGGGCGCGTGGCCCGAGCTTGTGGTCATCTTTGATGTCGATGAACGGACCGCGGCGGGGCGGCTCAACCCGCTGCTCGACCGGATGGAGCAGAAGGGGCTGGAGTTCCATCGCAAGGTCCGCGCGGGATACCTGGAGCAGGCGAAGCGATGGCCCGAGCGGTATCTGGTTGTCGACGCCTCCAAGGATGCCGATGATGTGACAAAGCAGTTGCTCGCGGGTGTTCGCCAGCGGGTCGGGTCGATGTGAAGCTAAGGGCGAGCAATGGCGAACAGGTTAGAGCGTTTGGCCTTGTGGATTAGGGGAGGCTGATATGGCGCGTGGACGAATGATGACGGTTGTGTGCGCTGCGCTTGTCGCGGGTGCGGCCGGCTTGGCGTGTGGGCAGATCAAGACGACGCCGGCGGACCCGATGTCGGGGCCGCGGATCAATGATCCGGCGGCGGGCGCGCCGTCGCTGGTCGAGCGGAACTTTGAGGGGAAGCTCAAGCGGTACGAGGAGCGCATCGAAGAGGCGGCGGCGAGCAAGCTCGACCTGACGAGCGAGCAGCGCGCCGCCGTGCAGAAGGTGCTCGACGAGCGGGCGGCGAAGATCGACGGCGTCGTGCGCGAGAACTTCGAGCTGCTGGTGAAGGGTGCCGCCGCGCGGCAGGCGGGGGACCGCGAGGCGATCCGCGAAAACCTCAAGCAGATGCGCGAGAAGTTCGGCGACCTGCCGCGCCGGGGGTTGCTCGACTCGATCGCGGACACGCTGCCGAGTGAAAAGGCGGACCAGCTCCGCTCCATGGTGCAGCAGTACATGCGGGCGTCGATCGAGGAGGAGATCCATCGCCGGGCAGTGGCAGCACCGACCGACAAGGACAAGAAAGCCGACGAGCCGCGGAAGGCCGATGACGAGTCGAAGAAAGCGGAAGAATCGGAGAAACCGGACGAGCCGAAGAAGCCGGACGAGGCGAAGGAGCCCGCGCCCGACGACATGATGGACGAGCCGCCGGCGAGCCCGCCGAAGCCGGGCGCGGCGGGGCGCGCGGACCGGGCGAAACTCGTCGCGCAGTTCATGATCAACGAGTTCACGCGCGAAGTGCGCCGCAGCTACGAGCGGATCATCGCCGACGGCAAGCGCCGACTCGACGAGATCGCCAAGGAGCTCGACCTCACGCCGGAGCAGGACGGCAAGATCCGCCAGCTCGCGGCGAACTACGCGCTCGAATCAAAGCAGAACCCGACGCAGGCGCAGCGCGCCAAGTTCTTCGCCGAGATCATGAAGGAGTTGACGCCGGAGCAGCGGCGGAAGTTCATTCAATACCAGCGCGCGGGGAAGTGACGTTTTCTCTGCTGCCCTTGATTTACCAAATTATGTTTTGAAGGAGAAACCCGAGCTATCGGCGGACCGTGGCTGGCGAAGGCCGCTCGCCGAGACGGACGGCGTCTTCGATGGAGACGATCGTCGCCCGAACTCTACCGATCAGTTCGGTGTCGTTGCTGCTCGTTTCGAGGTGCTTAAGATCGGGCAGAGCGGGTTCGGCTCTCGCGCCGAGGGATCTGAGTGCCTCGCAGATCAGGTTTGCATCGTCTCGGCCCTCGCGGAGCGCGTTCAGCAGCACATCGCAAGAAAGGCGGTTTTCTTCTTTCAAGTCGTTGACGACATAGGCGGCCAATCCCACGCCGCGGTACGAAGGGCTACGCCGCTCCTGCGACGCCTTCTCGAACCGGCGTGCATCGAGCAAGAGGCGGGTGGCCCGGTCGGCATTCGATTCCGAGACGACATCGAAAAAGCGCGGTATCAGCTGGAGCGATTCGTCGGCATCCTTCCGCATTTCCTCGATGGAACTGCGAAACGAGTTGCCCATGATGTCGAGTCGCTTGGCGTCGCCAACGATTCTCCACACCCGAAACGGGCCGAGCATGCTGGGCGAGTGATCACGAAAGGATTCGATCGCGCGTCGCAGCGCGACCGCGGTGCAGGCGATGGCGAACTCGCGATCGCCGCCCGCGCTGAGGTACGTCTCGATCCGCTCTGTGAAATGGCTGTCGGTTAACAATAGAGCGTTTGGCGCGAGCACGTCCTTCATGATGGGGAGGAACCGCTCGGCTCCCTTGTCCCACTGCGAAACGACGGTGAACACCGTTGTCTTGCTCCAGAATCGGGAGAGATTCTGCTCCACCGCCCGGGCGAGGCGGTCGTCGTGAGGCCCTTGCGCGAGCAGCAGGATTAGCGCGTCAACGACATATTGGGAGATCCACCAGGGGCGTGGCTCCAGCGCCGCGAACAAGCGATCTCGCGTCAGCGGATCGTCGTCGCGCATCACAACGAGGGCGAGCGTCGCGGCGACTCGGATTTGGGGCCGGTCGCTCAGCAGCGCTTCCCGCAGGGGCGGGAGTGCCCGACCGCGGTCGAACCGCGCGTCGCGCATAGCCTTTGTGAACTCCGTCCATTCCTCCGGTGGTGTATCCCCTGACAATCCCAGAGCCGCATCGGCTGACAATCCCAAGACCGCGAGAGCTAAATCCGACACAGGCAATGTTCCGCGTGGCCCGCACAGCCGGGTGAGCCCGACGCGCGCTCCCTCGGTCAGCTTGAGGTCCGTGTTGTCCAAAGTCGCCAGGAGTACTGGGGCGGCGGTGCAACCATCCTCGCCGCATTCTCCGATGGACCTCGCCGCCGAGGAGCGCACCTGCTGGTCGCTGTGATCCAACGCTTGTGCGAGCGCGCGAACCGCGCGCGTCCCGCCGGGGATTCGGGGCGGCGGTGTGCGGTCGCGCCGGCAAGGCAGGCACGCGGTGTCGCCGATAATGCTCATCGTGCGCATCGCTATCCGCATTGACGGGACGCCGCTCGCCTGCTCAACGATTGCGGCGCAGCGGTTCATGAGCCACTCTGTCTGGCGATCGCCGAGCGTGCCGACACGGACCCGCTTCTGCAGTTCGGTTTCGATCGCCGGATCGTCGATTCTTGCGAGCGCGACGATCAGCGACCACGTCGGCGCCGCGCGAACCCAACCGTAACGCACGACGCGCTCCGCACCGATCAGCCCCGCCGCGATGAGCAGCGCGAGCACGCCGCCGACGATGCGGCTCCAACGCCTCCGTGCACGGAGCAGGTCGCGCTCGCGAGTCGTGACCCGGCCGCACTCGGGGCACTTCCACCCGTGCTGTTCGCGTGCATCCTCTTCGCCGCTCGCCGCGTCACGGGCCGCGGGAGTGGCAGACATGTCGTACCAGCACCCGCGGCACCGCCGGCGACCCCGCCCCGGATCACTGAAGAACCCCGACCACAGCAGCCACAGACCCGCGGCCACGCCGATCGAGGCGCCGATCCACCAGGCCCAACCGCCGCTGAGCATCATCTGAAGCTTACGGATCGACTGCGGGGCGCGGTTCGCGCCATCCGTTCGCTCCGCGTTACCCATGATCTGGTGCGGCGGCGTGGTGTAACCGGGGCGGTGGCTTCCCGTATAACGGCAGGGCTTTGATGGTGTCCTGGACCCATGGCCCCAAAAGCCGCGTAGCCCCGCGTGGAGGATCAGCAATGAAGCGATCGTTCAAAGCGCGTTCGAGCCGTTTGCCATTGGCGTTGCTGCTCGGCGCGATGTCGGGGGCGGCTGGCGCAGTCGCCCGCGCGGACGAGCCCGCGGCGGGTCAAACGAACTCAGCGGCCGTCGCGGATGGGTCCGGGGGCGAGAGCACGCTCACCGCCGAAGCCGCGCTCGATCGGTTCCTCTCCAAGAGCAAAGAGATCACCCCCGAGTTCCTGTCCAGCGCGGACGAGCTGTTCAACAAGGCCGCGAAGGACCAGCCGAAGGACTACCGCTGGACGCTCGGGCGCGCCTTCGTCCTGATGTCCCGCAACGAACCGGTCAAGGCGCGCGACACGGCCCGCGAAGCGGCGAAGCTCGCGCCGGAGTCCGCCGTCGCGCAGTGCTGGCTCGGGAACGCCGTCTTCCAGTCCATTGATCAGGCGGGTTTCTTCGAGAAGATGAGCCTCGCCAACGAAGGGTTCGCGGCGTACGAAAAAGCCGTCAAGCTGGACCCCAACTACATCGACCCGAGGGTCGGGCTGTTTCAGTTCTATTACAACGCGCCGGGGATCGCGGGCGGGAGCATCAGGAAGGCGCGCGAGCAGGCGAAGGCGATGTGCTCGCTCCCGGGGCGGGGGCCGTTCACCGGGCAGTGCTGCCTCGCGCAGTGCGCGGCGTACGACGAGAAATGGGACGAGCTGGCGTCGGCGTGTGCCGCGGCGGTGAAGGCGGCGGAGACGCCCGAGGATTTGGCGACGGCGCACTACGTCCACGCCAACGGTCTCCTCAACAAGAAGGAAGACCCTCAAGCGGCGATCGAGGTGCTCGGGCCGCTGACGACGGGCGAGCCGAAGCCGGAAGAGGTCATGCTGTTCTACCTGCTGGGCGACGCGAAGCGGAAGCTCAAGGACTGGGCGGGCGCGAAAGAGGCGCTGGTCAAGGTCATCAACGTCAAGGCGGACGCGAAGAACTCGCGGTTTGTGCTGGCGGAGTGCTGCGAGAAGCTCGGGGACATCGACGGGGCGATCACGCACTACAGTGAGTTCGCCAAGCGATTTCCGGATGACGACCGCGCGAAGCAGGCGAACTCGGCGGTGAAGCGGTTGCAGAAGCAGAAGGCAAAGTAAGCAGCGTTCGGTCTGCCATTCCGACAGGCGGGACGCGTTCAGGGAACGTGCCGTGCCGCGGCGCGATCATTTTTTCGGGGTGCGGACGGGCGGAGGTCGTTGTCGCCGATGGCATCGGGTGTGCTGCCATTCTTTGTGCTGCGTGAGGCGCGGCGGGTGTTTGTTCGCACCGATGAGCGAGCACGCTGAGGATGCCCGGTGAGCCGGTTCATGAGGCGAGAGTGAGATGGCGGGCCTGCTTCGACGGTGGCGGCGGGAGCGCTTGCTGAGGAAGCCCTTCCCGAAGGAATGGGAAGCGATCCTGCGCGCGAACGTGCCTTACATGGCACGATTGAATGATTGGGAGCAGAGGCGGCTGCGCGAGCTGGTGCGCGTCTTCATGGCCGAGAAATACTTCGAGGGTCTCGGCGGGCTGACGATGACGGATGAAATCCGCGTGACCATCGCGGCCCAGGCGTGCATGCTGCTGCTGCACCGGCCGGACGACGATGTGTACCCGGGGCTCACAAGTGTGCTCGTGTACCCGACTGCGTATGTCGCGCACGGCAAACAGATCGGTCCGGGCGGGCTCGTCACCGAGGGTGCGACAATGCGCGCGGGCGAAAGCTGGAACCACCACACGAGCTGGGGCAGCTCGGTCGCGGGGCCGGTGGTGCTGGCGTGGGACGCGGTGCGGCGGGGTGCGACGGACATCAACGATGGGGAAAACGTGGTGTTCCACGAGTTCGCGCACCAGCTCGACGGGCAGTCGGGCGGGATGGAGGGCGCGCCACAGCTCGAGCACCGCAGCAGCTACATCGCTTGGGCGCGCGTGCTCGGCGGGGAGTTCGAGCGGCTGCGAAGGGCCGCGGCGTGGGGCGAACCGACCCTGCTGAACAAGTACGGGGCGACGAGCCCGGCCGAGTTCTTTGCCGTCGCGACGGAGGCGTATTTCGAGCGGCCGATGGAGCTTCGTGCGCTGCACCCCGAGCTTTTCGCGCAGTTGCGAGGCTTCTATGACGGCTGAGCAAGAAGAAAGACATTCACCGCAGAGCCGCAGAGGACGCAGAGAAGAGCAGAGCTTGTTTGTTGAGAGCCCGTGACTCGCGACGCCGCCGTGCTCGACTAGCGGAGTTCGGGCGCCAGCGCCACGATGTCGGGCACATTGCGGTACAGCCCGTTGTAGTCGAGGCCGTACCCCACAACGAACTCATCGGGAATATCAAAGCCGAAGTAGTCGAGCTCGACTTCGCGGGCACGCTTGACCTCTTTCCGCAGGAACGCGCAGATCCGGAGCGAGGCGGGCTTCTGCTCGAGGATCAGGTCGCGCACCAGCGCGAGCGTCTGGCCGGTGTCGAGGATGTCATCGACGACCACGACATGCCGGCCGGCGAGGTCGTCGGGGAGCGCGCCCCGAATCGCGGCCCCTTTCGAGAGCGTGCTCCGCCCGGGATAACTGCTGACCGTCACGACGCGCATCGAGAGCATCAGCGGCATCTCGCGGATCAGGTCCGCCACGAAGATCACCGCCCCCGTCAGGATCGGCACCATCACGATGCGGTCGGGGTGCTTGTCGGGCCGGAGCCCTTCGCGCGCGAGCTCCGCCTCGAGATCAGCGGAAAGCCGCCGCCCGATCTCGCCGACGCGCGCGAGGATCTGCGCCTTGGGGATGAGCACGCGGCCTGGAGACGTCGTCGGCATGCAAGCAGTTTACGACGCTTCACTGGGCGCTGATTCGTGCGGAGCCGGTGTGGTTCGGCGGTTTGACGCCGCGAGCGATCGGGGCAGCCCGTGTCTTGCGGGTGTCGGTGGGTCACGCTTATTTCAGGTAAGGATTCCTCCGATAACCTTTCCACCATGCTGAAACTCCACTTCGCCAACTGCCTGTCGGATCGTGTCGGCCCGCACGGCCTGGACGCCGCTTCCATCGGCGCGAGCTCGCCCGCCGCGAAGGCCGCCGCGGACTACACCGCGTCACTCGAGAAGACCCGCGGCACGGGCTGGGAGCGCTGGCGCGGCCTGCCCTTTGACCCCATGCGCGCCGCGCACCTCGCGGGCGTGAACGCCGCGGTCGCGAAGTGCAAGGGACGGTTCGACAACATGGTCGTCCTCGGCATCGGCGGCAGCGCCCTCGGCAACATCGCCCTGCAGTCCGCGCTCAACCCCTCCGCCTGGAACCTGATGTCCTCCGAGGAGCGCCACGGTCGCCCGCGCGTCTTCGTCGTGGACAACGTCGATCCGGCGTACTTCGGCGGCGTGCTGAAGCTGTGCCAGGCGAACGGCGGGTTGCCGCGGACGCTGTTCAATGTAGTCAGTAAGTCTGGGGAGACGGCGGAGACGGCAGCGCAGTTCATGACGATCCGCAAGATGCTGATCGACGCGCTGGGGCGCGAGAAGCATGCGGAGAACATCGTCGCGGTGACAGATCCCGAGCGCGGCACGATGCGCCGCATCTGCAACGACAACGGCTACACCACCCTCCCCGTCCCCGACGGCGTGGGCGGCCGCTTCAGCGTCCTCTCGCCCGTCGGCCTCTTCTCCGCCGCGATGGCGGGGATTGATATTGAGGGTCTGCTCAACGGGGCCGCGGAGATGGACAAGCGCTGCTCATCGCAGAAGCTCACCGAAAACCCCGCCGCGATGCTCGCGACGCTCCTGTGCCGCCTCGGCACCGAGAAGGGCAAGACCGTCCACGTGATGATGCCCTACTCCAACCAGCTTTACCTGCTCGCCGACTGGTTCCGCCAGCTGTGGGCCGAGTCGCTGGGCAAGCGCGTCAACAAGGCCGGCAAGGAAGTCTTCGCCGGCTTCACGCCCGTCAAGGCGCTCGGCACGACCGACCAGCACTCGCAGGTGCAGCTCTACCGCGAGGGGCCCAACGACAAGGTCTTCGGCCTCGTCGAGGTCATGGACTTCGGACGCGAGGAGCTCTCCATCCCGACCGGCCTCGGCGTGGAAGCCATCAAGTACCTCGAAGGCTCCACCTTCGGCAAGCTCCTCAACGCCGAGAAGAAGGCGACGGAGTATGCCCTGGTCGAGAGCCAGCGCCCGAACTTCACCATCGAGTTTCCGCGCATCGACGCGCAGCACGTCGGCCAGTTCATCCAGATGTGGGAGATCACGACAAGCTACGTCGGCCTCATGCTCGGCATCGACGCGTACGACCAGCCCGCCGTCGAGACGGGGAAGGTCGCGACCTTCGGGCTCATGGGGCGCGATGGGTACGCCGAGTGGCGCCAGAAGGTCGAGAAGACTCTGGGCAACGGCGGGCACACGATCTGAAGGCCTGAGGCGCTATAGGCGCGCATCGAGATGTTTCGGCGTGACCAACAGAAGAATCCCGAGTCTCGGACTGTTGCCAGCCGAGGCTCGGGATCCGTTGTTGTTGCATCTCTTGGGTTATTTCCGACGCGGAGCGTTACGCGCGGGGCAGTCGGCGACCCGGATAGAAGAGTGTCGCGGCGCCGGCGATGATGCCGGCCACGCCGAAGAGAAGCAGCCAGATGCTCTTGTCGGTCGGGTTTCCGGTGAAGAAGTCTTTAACGTGCGAGGCCACGGAATCCGCGGCGTTGATGCCGAAGATAAGGAGCACGACGCCGACGGCGAGAAGGGCGAGTCCAACCGGAAGTTTCATGGTTGAGTCTCCTGTCAGTTGAAGCGGCGGAATGCCATCTGATCGCTTGGGACGGCGCGCAGGTTTAAGGTGGTTGGTGCGCGCCGTCCCGCCGCGTGCGTGGCAGTCCGTGTGGATCAGAGTTTCCCGAGCAGGTAGAAGACGATGAGGAAGAGAATGATGGTGCCGAAGATCCCGCCGCCCCATTTCCAGGCGGCGAATCCGGCGATGCCTGTTCGGATGAGTCGGTTCATGGTGAGCCTCCCAATGTGTTTCTGTCGGGCGGCGCCAGTGCCGCCGCGGTGCTCGCCGTTTCGAGCACGATGGATTATGTGCTTGGAGGCGTGAAACCCCTGTCGAGATGGCGTGAATCGGCCTTCATTTCAGAGCCGCAAAGCAGCCACAGATCGCCCAGATGGAACCCAGATGGATTCAGAAAACATTCTTCGGGGGAGAAGCAAAACAAGTCTGGCGGCGCCTCGTCGAATCTGGGCCTATCTGGGTTCATCTGTGGCTGATTTCTCTTCGTGTCATCCGCCCCACGCGAGCATCGCCCCCGCCATCGCCGCCATGGCGAGGTCTTCGACGAGGGTCACGGTGGTCATCGGCAGGTTGAGCACCGTGCCGAGGCAGGCGCAGCGGATCTGGTGTCTGGCCAGGAGCGCCCGGAGCACGCCGACGGAGCCGAGGAGCATAAGCGCGAGGGTGAGCCAGTTGGTGATGGCGGGTTGCCAGCGCGCGGCGTACGCCACACCCAGCGCGAGTTCCACGAAGGGATAGATAAAGGCCCATGCGGGGATCGTTTTCGCGACGACGTCGTACATGCGGTACGCACTCGCGAAGCCGCGGAGGTCGAGGAGCTTGAAGAAGGAGAAGACAAGGAAGAAGCCGGCCATGAAGTTGTTCATGGCATTGCGCCAGGACCAGTTGGCGAAGGTCCACCCGGCTTGGGCGAAGCCGATGAGGGCAACGGTCCCGGCGATGTAGGCGACGATGAGGATGAGGGGATAGAGGCTGGTTTTCGACGTGGGAGCGGCGGTGTCCGCGGTGTGGTGTTCGTGCGGATGGCCGCGTGTGGTGGTCGAAACCTGGGCGGCGTCGGTGCGGAGCACGCTCACGTCGTAGGTGCCCGCATCGTGGGCGGCCCGCTGGAGGGCGTCGACGGCGATATGTCCCTCGGACTCGATATCCGCGCGGGGCGGGTCGAGTGTGACCGTGGCGCTTCGGACGACCGGCACACGCTCGAATGCTCGTGTGAGCCGGTCCACGCACGCCGCGCAGTGCATGCCGGTGATGGCCAGCGTTGTGTTCATGGCTGACTCCGCGTGAATGATAGGCGCGCGGAAGTCTGTTGCCGCTTCATTTGGGCGGCTCGGCGGTACACTCGGGGCTTGTCCGCGCGGTGGTGTCGCCCATTATTCACGGAGTTTCCCATGTCCAACGGCTCGTCACTGGTTTCCAGCGGTCGTGCAGCTCACTGGGTTCGGATATTCGCGGGGGCCGCGGTTGTTGGGGTGGTATCGCTGAGCGTGTGGGGGGCGGAGCCGTCGAAGAACGCCGGCAAGGCGGGGGGGATGGAGAGGACTTCGCCGGCGGCGCTGACCGTGGAAAAGGAGAAGACCCTTCTCGAGAAGTTCCTGAACATCCGCTCGCCGGCGGCGCCGAAGCTGTCGCCCGACGGAACGCTCTTCGTCCTCGACCGGCCCGAGGGCGTGGTGCAGCTTTTCAGGATCGATGAGGGTGGGGCGGTGCCGGTGGCGCGAACGGATTCCAAGAGCACGCAGCTGACATGCTTCAAGGACGGCACGAGCGGCTACTCGCTCTCGCCGGACGGGAAGAAGATTCTTGTGTCCTTTGCCGCGGGCGGGAACGAGAACACGCAGGTCTCCGTTCTCGACTACAAGGCGAACAGCGGCAAGGGCGCGATCACGCCCGTGCTCGCGAACCCCAAGGTGCAGTACGCCGTCAACAACTGGCTCGACGATAGCAGCGGGTTCTTCTACACGGGCAACGATGAGAGTCCTTCCGACTTCTACATCTACCGCTACGACTTCACGCCCGATGGCAAGGGCAAGACGACGAAGATCCTCGCGAAGGAGGGCACGTGGGGCGCGCCGGATTGCACGGGCGACGCCTCGCGCATCCTCGTCTCCCACTACACGTCGATCTCCGATTCCAGCGTGTTCGAGCTGAACGCGGCCAGCGGCGAGCTCAACGAGCTCACGATCAAGCCCTCGGATGGCTCCACCTCGGCGAACGAGATCGTCGGCTACATGCCCGGCGAGAAGACCGTGCTGATGCTGAGCGATGTGGACGACGGCAAGCCCAAGGTGCACCTGCGCGACATCGCGACGGGAAAGGTGACGCGGCCGCTGACGTCGATCGACAACTACGAGGTGGACGACGCGGGGATGAACCGCGAGCGCACGCTTCTCACCGTTGTCACCAACGAGGACGGATACGGCACGCTCCACCTCTACCGTCTGCCGGGGTTCGAAGAGGTCTCGCTTCCGATGATGGAAAAGGGTGTTGTCGGCGTCCGCGAGCTCCGCGGCGACAAGCTCATCTACGGCCTCTCCAACGCGCGCACCCCGGGCGTTTCCTATCTGTGGGAAGTGCCCAAGGCGAACGCGACCGGCGGATCGCCCCCCCGCCAGATCACCTTTGCCGACGACCAGGGGGTTGACCTTTCGAAGTTCACGCTGCCCGACCTTGTGAAGTACAAGGCGTTCGATGGGACGGAGATTTCGGCGTTCATCTACTACCCCACGAACTACAAGCGGGGCGAGACGGTGCCGTTCGTCGTGAACTACCACGGCGGCCCCGAGGGTCAGAGCCGCCCGACGTATAGCAGCAACATCCAGTACCTCCTGAGCCAAGGTTTCGGCGTGATGCAGCCGAACGTTCGCGGGTCCACCGGCTACGGCCGCTCGTTCCACCGGATGGACGATTACAAGAACCGCTGGGCGAGCGTGCGCGACGGCGTCGACGCTGCGGAGTGGCTCGTGGCGCAGAAGCTCGCGAAGCCGGGCCAGATCGCGGCGTTCGGCGGGAGCTACGGCGGGTACATGTCCGTCGCGACGATTGTCGAGGACCAGAACCGGGTCGACGAGGGCAAGCGTCCGAACCGGGTGTTTGGGGCGTCGATCGACGTGGTGGGCATCGTGAACATGAAGACCTTCCTCGAGCAGACCAGCGGCTACCGCCGCAAGCTCCGCGAGGTCGAGTACGGGCCGCTCACGGACCCGGACTTCCTGATGGAGGTCTCGACGATCAACAAGATCGACAAGATCAATGTCCCGATGTTCATCGCGCACGGCCTGAACGACCCGCGCGTGCCCGTGGGCGAGGCGATGCAGCTCGCCGTCGGCCTCAAGAAGCGCGGGCTTGATCCGGTGGAGTGCTACTTCCCCGACGAGGGCCACGGCTTCGCCAAGGTCGAGAACCAACTCGTCTATGTCGAGCGCATGGTCAAGTTCCTCAAGGACACGATCGGGAAGTAATGCGATGCATCTTTCGAAGAGTACTTCCGCTCTCTGAGTAGCAGGCCAACGTCGGGCTGCCTTGTCTGACAGGCCGAAGGCCTGGTCGTTAATAGCCGGGGGTGCGGCTCGCCGCACCCCCGGCTCACGCCCGCAATCCCCTTCCTTTTTTCTCCTTTCCGCAGCCCGAAGGGCTGCTCGTCCCGACGGTGATCGCATGGCCTCGACCCTGACGAAACTCCTCGTCCACATCACCTTCTCGACGAAGGACCGCGCCGCACGTATCCCCGAATCAATAGAGCCGGACCTTTACGCCTACATCGGCGGCATCTGCCGCAACACAGGCTCCGCTCTTCTCACCATGGGCGGCACGGCCGATCACGTTCATCTGCTCGTCAGCCTTGCCAAGACCATCGCTCTCTCGGACCTCATGCTCACCCTCAAGCGCGATTCATCCATCTGGTTGTCCGAACACGATCCGTCACAGAAGTGGACCGGCTGGCAGGACGGCTACTTCGCCTTCTCGATCGGTGAATCGGGTGTGGAGGCGCTGCGGTCTTACATTGCAAAACAGAAAGACCATCATCGTCATGTGACTTTTCAGGACGAAGTCCGCGCCCTGTTGCGCAAGTACAGCATCGAATGGGACGACCGGTACGCCTGGGATTGAACGGCCAACACGAGCACCCCGTCGGGGTGCTGTCGACAAAAAGGAGAATTGAGGGCGGCGCGGCTTCCGGGGGTCCGCGCTCGAAGACTCGCTCGACCACCGGCTACTGACGTGCAGCCCTTCGGGCTGCGAAGGAGACGAACCAAGAAGAACAAATCGTCGCGCAACCACGTCCACGATGGCCGCGACTCCCGGAGCTTTTCGACGTCGCCTCGCAGGCCGAAGACCTGATCGCCAGTTAGCCGCGGTCCGGCTTCGCACGACCCCAGTAAACCTCCCGCACAATGTCCTTTCTTCCCACTTCCCTTTTCCCTCTTCCCTTTTCCCCCTTCCCCCTTCCCCCTTCCCATTTCCCCCTTCCCATTTCCCTCTTCCCATTTCCCTCTTCCCATTTCCCTCTTCCCTTTTTTCTTTCCCACTCCCCTTGTACCTCTTCTCTTTTCTCTCATCCTTTCTCTCTTCTGTCCTCTCTTCT
>DASZQL010000151.1:0-3988 GCA_035549675.1 Phycisphaerales bacterium
TACCCGCCTCGCGCACGTACGCGAGCATCTGCGCCGTAGTGGGGGGGGATTGCACGTTGCGGTACAGCTGCGCCGAGCCACATCCCAGCCGCAGATACGCAGCAAGAAAACGCGACGGCTCGAACTCGAACCCGATGGGCAGCACCGTGCTCAGGCGGCGCATGAATCCCTGGCCCTTCTTCCCGCGCCGCGAACAGCCCGGCGCGCCACTCCGCTCACACTCTACTATGAAAAATAAGGAAGTGGCAGGCAAGCCGCCCGGTCAGGAAAGCATGGACCGAACCAGCGTCGCCCGCTCCACCCGCCGGGCCGCCTGGTCGAGCTCCCGGCCGGATTGTTTCTGAAGGTGGGCAGGCTGGGTGAGCAGGAGGAGCCGGCCCACCCGTACCGGATCGATGCCGCACAACAGCCCGAGCGTCACGCCGAGCCGCACCGAACTGAGCAGTTCAAGGGCCTCGTCCGATTTCAACAACCGCGCATGCCGCAGCGTCCCGAGCGCCCGGAAGACGCGGTCTTCCACGAGCACCTTCCGCCGCTCGAGCAGATTCCGCCGGGCGATCCGCTCGTACTCGATCACCTTTGGGATGATCTGCCCCTCGAACTCCTGCAGGATTTCGAGCTCGCTCTTGCCAAACGTCGTCTGGTTGCTGATCTGGAAGAAATCCCCGACGGCTTCCGAGCCCTCGCCGTAGAACCCGCGAACCGCAAGGCTCATGCCCTTGGCCGCGCGTCTGACTTTTTCAATCTCGCCGGTGAGCTTGAGACCCGGCAGGTGCATCATCACCGACACCCGGATCCCCGTGCCCACGTTCGTCGGGCAGGCCGTCAGGTATCCGAACCGCTGGTGGTATGCAATATCCGCATGTGCTTCCACACGGTCGTCGATGTCGTTGATCTGGGCAAACGCGTCGGAGAGCGCCAGTCCAGCGCGCATCACCTGGATGCGCAGGTGGTCCTCCTCGTTCACCATCACGGCGAGGCGCTCATCGGGCGTCGAAACCGCCACCGCCCGCGGCTCATCGCCCTTCGCGAGCTGCTTCGAAATCAGGTGCCGCTCCACCAGCACGCCGCGCTCGAGCGACGAAACGTCCGACAGTTCGATCCACGCCATCCGCGGGGCCAGCCCCGCACGCATGAGATGACGCTCGGCCAGATCCATGATCTGCCGCTTGTCCTCTCGCTTCGCCCGGTTGGGGAACGGAAACCCCGCGAAGTTGCGAGCCAGCCGCACCCGCGACGACACCACGACATCCGACGCCGGCGCATCAGGACGCAGCCACTCGGAATGCTCGCCCAGTCCGATCACCCGTTGGGCTCCCGCGCTCGTTCGGCTTCGCCCGCACCGGGTTCGGTATGCAGGAGCTGATCGCGCAGCCGCGCCGCCCGTTCATACTGCTCCGCCGCGACCGCGTCCAACAGCTCCTTGCGCAACTTCGCGATGCGTTGGTGCGGGTCCGGCGCCGTGCCTCCACGAGTCGGCACCTTGCCGGTGTGATGGGTGCCCCCCTCGTGAGCCCGTTCGAGGAGCGGCCCGATTTGGGCTTCAAATGTTTTATAGCACTCGGGACAGCCGAGCAGGCCGGACTGGCGGAACTCGGCGAAGGTCAGCCCGCACGACGCGCACGTCGGCGACTTCGTCTGAGTAGCGGGCGTCGCCGGCGCCGCGCCCGAGGCCGCCGCGGCCGCCGCCGCTTGCCCCACCACAAACTGCTTCACCACATCCTGGATGGACGGCGCCGCCGGGATGGCGATCCCTTCCTCCCGCGCGCACCGTTCGCACAGGTGCTTTTCGACCTGCTTGCCATGGCGAATGACCATCTCGTGGACGGTCGCCTCGCGCTCGCAACGGTCGCATTGCCGCTTCATGCCGACAGTGTAGCGCCGAACCACGCCAGTCGCCCGCTCAGTCCCGGACGCGGGCGATCGCCGAAACCGTTCTGAGCAGAGCGGGCACCAGGTCGAGCGGGAGCATCGTGCTCGCGTCGCTCTGTGCACGCTCCGGCGAGGGATGGCATTCCAGGAACAGCGCCTGCACGCCCGCCGCGACCGCCGCCCGCGCGAGCAGCGGCACGCGCTCGCGCCGCCCCCCGGTTGTGGTCGATTCCCCCGGAAGCTGCGCCGAGTGAGTCGCATCGAAACACACCGGCGGCGCGCCGAGCTCACCAGCCTTCAGTTCCATCATGTCGCCGAGGCCGATAAAGTCGTTGACGAGCCGGTGATAGCCGAAGAACGTGCCGCGCTCGGTGAGCATCACATTGGCGCACCCCGTCGACTCGACCTTGCGGACAGGTCCGATCATCTCGGCGGGGGAGAGGAACTGCCCCTTCTTGATGTTGACCGCGCGCCGGTGCTTCGTCGCCGCCTGCCCCGCCGCGATGAGCAGATCCGTCTGCCGGCAGAGGAACGCCGGGATCTGCAAGAGATCAACCACCTCCGCCGCGGCAGCAGCCTGCGCCGGATCGTGAATGTCCGTCGTCACCGGCACGCCGAAGTCGTGGCGAATGCGGGCGAGTTGCTCGAGCCCATCGCTGATTCCAGGTCCACGCGACGACGAAATGCTCGTCCGGTTGGCTTTATCGAAACTCGCCTTGAAGATGTATTGAAGCCCGAACTCCCTGCAGGCATCCCGCACCGTCCGGGCGACGAGTTCCGCCATCGCCGGGTCTTCCAGAACGCACGGCCCGGCAATGATCGCCAGCGGCCTGCCGGTCCCGATTTCGATGCTCTGGCTGGGTCCGGGAACGACGCACCGGCGGGTCATCGATCGATTCCTTATGGCGGGCCGGCGCCGGTCTTGACCGGTTTGCCATCGGCCTGCCGGGTGGACCCATCCTAGCCGTTCCTTCCGATCGCGTGGATGCAACACTTCCGTTCACGCCCCGTATCGGCTAGTCGATAACGCAAGGCACGCCACACGCCGCAGGGGCGAGTCAGACCCGAAAGTGTTGGAGGGGACCATGGCGTCGATGCCGAGCGAACCCGAAGCGTTCGCAGAGATTGTCGCGGACATGCTCAAGCGGCTGAAGCCGGAGCTCGAGGTGTCGCTCACCGGTCCGCGCGAGCTGGTCGTCAACGGCCGTCGCCTCGACCTCGAGAACCTCCACCGTCTCGTCGCCACCGACGAAACGCGCGGCGTGGAAATCGTCGAGCAGTACCTCGACCACCTCTTCGACGCGGAAACTTTCTCCGTCGCCTCGATGCCCTGGGACCTCGCCCGCCACCGCGTGATGCCGCGCATCCAGCCCGTCTCGATCTTCCAGCACCTCTCGCGCGAACTCGTCGCGCACGTGCCGTACGTCAACAACACCGTCATCGTCTTCGTCATCGATCTGCCCCACATGACCGTCAGCGTCACCACCGAGCAGCTCGTCCGCTGGGGCAAGACCGCCGAGGACCTCGACGAACTCGCCCGCCACAACCTCTCCGAGTACACCCCCGAGCTCGAGTTCCGCTCCATGGACTCCCAGGAGGGCGGCCGCGCGATGGTCCTCTCGATCCAGGACGGCTACGACGCCGCGCGCATCCTCCTCGACACGCTCTTCCCGAGCCTCGCGCCCCACATGGGCGGCGACTTCCTCGTCGCCACCCCTTCGCGCGACATGTTCCTCGCCATCAGCCCGGATCCCGACATCTTCGTCAAACGCGTCGTCACGCGCGTCGGGCACGATTTCTCACGCCTGCCCTACCCCATCACGCCCAAGCTCTTCTACGTCACCCGTGACGGCGTCGCCGGCACCGAAGGCATCGCGGCGTAAAATCCGCCCCGATGACCGTCCTCCTCCTCGACAACTACGACTCGTTCACGTTCAACCTCGTGCAGTACCTGCTCGAGCTCGGTGCGGACGTGCGCGTGCACCGCAACGACGCGATCGACGTCTCGGGCCTCGCGTCGGAGCAGCCGGACGCCGTCCTCGTCTCGCCGGGTCCGGGCCGGCCCGAGAGCGCGGGGATCACGCTCGAGACGATCCGCGCGTTCGCCGGGCGCGTC
>DASZQL010000152.1:0-9252 GCA_035549675.1 Phycisphaerales bacterium
CCTGCAGTGCGCGACGGTGAGCACGTGCTTCCGGCGCGAGGCCGGCGCCGCGGGGCGCGACACCGCCGGGCTGTACCGCATCCACCAGTTCGACAAGGTGGAGCAGGTGGTCATCTGCAAGGCGGACGAGGCGGAGAGCCGGGCGTGGCACAAGAAGATGGTCGCAATCGTCGAGGAGCTTCTCCAGAGCCTCGGGCTTCCCTATCGCCTGCTGCAGTGCTGCACCGGCGACCTCGGCCCCAAGAACGCGGACATGGTGGACATCGAGTCGTGGATGCCGGGCCGGGGCGAGGTGGACGACAAGGGCACGCCCAGAGGCGCGTACGGCGAGACGCACAGCGCTTCGCGGCTGTACGACTTCCAGTGCCGGCGATTGAACATGCGGTACCGCGAGACAGGCGACGGCGCAGGGGGAGCGGCGAAGGGACGGACCGTCTTCTGTCACTCGTTGAACAACACCGTGCTCGCTTCGCCACGGGTGCTGATCCCGATCCTGGAGATGAATCAGAATCAGGACGGGTCGGTGAATATCCCGGCGGCACTGAGGCCCTACATGGGCGGGCGCGAGAAGCTCGCTGTCGGCACGGCACTGGACGAAACCGGCGCGTAGGTCTCGTTGCAAAATGAAAAACGCCCGGCCGAAGCCGGGCGTGTGGTTCGATTCGAGAAGAACCGCCGGAACGGCTCAGTCGTTCCAGTGCTGGATCAGCCAGCCGATATCGCTCAGGTTGATCCGACCGTCGCGGGTCATGTCGTAGTCGAACGAGTAGGCGGGCTGGCCGGCGTGGGTGTTGTAGCGCTGGATCACGCCGCCCAGGGTCGTGAGGCTGGTGTCGCAATAGACGGGGCACTGGCAGGCGGTGCAGGCGCCGGCACGGTTGGGGTTGCGCTCGAGTCGCCACGCGATGGCGTACTCGATATCGCCGTTGCGCTGGTTGCGGAAGGTGTCGTAGGCGCGCGAGTCCCACTTGACGCGGATGGTGAGGAAGGTGCCGAAGCCTTCGTTGGGGCAGTCAGAGGCGTTGAAGTCGTGCCAGACGTGCTCGACGTTGTTCCAGCGGGAACGCGAGGCAAAGATCGGGTCGGTATCGAAGGGGAACTCGCCGCTCTGGTCTGACTGGTAGATCTCGAGATCGATGTCCTCGAACTCAAGGGCGGTGAGCCGGTCCACGCCGGGATTGGCGAGGTTGCGGAGCGCCGGGGTGGTGATCCGGACGGTGCGGTTCCAGACGAGCGTGGCGGTGATCACGTCGCCGCAGAACGCGGGACCGACGACGTAGTCGATGTAGCCGACATTGCCGGCATCCATGCCGGGCGGAGGATTCGTGACGGTGCGGACGCCCAGCATGGCGTGGTCCCAGCCGATGTCGTTTACGACCAGTGCGCCGGGGACGAAACGGAGTTGCGGGCCGGGGGGCGTGTTGATGTCCGGAATCTGGGTGTCCGTCGGCAGCTGCGGGCTGCCGGTGGTCGGCGCATCAGGAGTGGGGAGCGGGTTGTCGCCGCGACGGGGGTTGGGGTCCAGCGTGTCCGGACGATTGACGTAGGCGAGGTCCGTCTCGTTGGAGAGACGGCGGGCCTTCTGGACTCGCTCGGCGACCTCGATCGCGGAGAGCGGGAGTTGGTCCAGGCTCCGCATCGCGGGACCGGATTCCCCGCCACCGGCCAGTTCGGGCTGCTGCGAACCATCAGCGGGGAGCGATCCATCAACCGCTCCGCCGATGATGATGGGCGGGGTGGGGATAAAGCGAACGGTCGGGCTGGCCGGATTGGTAGCGGCGACATCACGCGTGGCGCCGTTCGAGAGGTGCGGCTCGGGATAGGCGAGACCGGTTGTCGGGTCGACTTCTCCCTGCACGTGGAGGTACTGCAGATAGAAGCGGCCGATGTCGAGGATGCCCGATCCCTGCGCGACGTCGAGAGGCTGGGCGGAGATCTCGGTCGTGAGGTCGTCGGTACGACCGTCGCGGAGGTCCTGCGGCTTGCCGGGATTGCCGGTGTTCGACCATCCCGTCTGGTGAACGGCGGAGTTCATCAGGCAGGCCTTGAGCACGAGCGGGTCAACACTCAACTGCTGCTGGATCGCGGACTGCACGCCCAGGAGCGCGACGCCGGCGATCATCGGCGCCGAGAAGCTCGTGCCCTGGACGGGCAGGAACTCATCGTTGCTCGCCGGGTCCTCGTCGTCCTGCCACGGCAAGTTGAGGAAGGAGACGTTCGTAAAGCCGTTGAAGGGGCACTGGGGCTGGCCGCCGGGGAGCTGGGACTGCGGGAAGCGGATAATGCCGGTGCCCGGTGCGCACATGGAGACGCCGGTGCGGACGTTGTTCACAACGGTCTCGGCCTCCCAGTCGAAGGCGTCGAGGGGCCCGCGGCTGGAGAAGGGCGCGATGATGTTCTTGGGATTGCGGAAGGTGCCCGGCGCCGGGGGCGTCGTCTCGTCCGGGTCGCCCACGGTGCTCGACGCGGAAGCACCGATGGAGATGGAGTTCCAGCCGCTGGCCGGGCTGCCGACGGTGCGTGAGCCGATGAAGAGGCCGCCGGGGGTGTTGCCGCCGGTGCCTTCGCACGTGGCGGTGTTGTCGATGCGGCCGGAGTTGCCGGCGGAAACGACAAACAGGATGTCGTTCTGAATCGCGGCGGCGTCGAGCGCATGGGCGCGGGACGATTCGCCGATCGCGTCGGAGAGGGAGCCCCAGGACAGGTTCATGACTCGGGCTCGTGAGATCATGCCCGCCGGCCCGTAGATCGTGGGATCAACGGAACCCCAGAGGTTGTAGTAGATCGGCTCGAGAGCGGTGAGGAAGCCGCCGCCAGCGCCGAAGCGCGTCGCGACGCTGCCCGCGGCGATGCGCGCCCGATCGGCGACACCGCGGAACTGACCGAAGTCGGAACCAGCGGCCATCGCGGTCACCCCGGTGGGGTGGGCCTGCTGCGCGATCGCTTCGGCGCTATCGCGACGGACGTTGGGATTGACGCCGTCCCACTGGAAGAAGGCGAAGTCGGGACGAACACCCTGCTCGAAGACGACGTGGTCGGGGCGCGGCCAACCGCCTTCAAGGTTGTAGAACTCCATGCCCTGGCCGCGGATGTCGCGCATCCAGAACTGATCGATGTTGAGGTTGACGAGGATGGGCCTGACCGGCTCGGCGCCGGCCGCGGCGGAAGGACCGACCTGCACATCGAGGTAGTACGGCTGGATGGCGTCGGTAACGCCGTCACCGGAGACGTGGATCAGGTAGTTGGCGCCGGTGTCCGGGAGAACACACGAGAGTGATTCCTGGAAGCCGCCCAGCGGGTCGCGGCTGGGCTGGCCGCAGTTGACGATGATGGCTTCCGGCGTGCCGGGGATCGTGGTGCACAAGGCGCGCACCGGAAGGATCGTGCCGGCTTCGTCGGTGACCCAGATCTTGAGGTCCTGGACGATGCCGGTGTCCTGAATCGTGCCGGAGACGGGGCAGACGCCCGCGACGGGAGCGGCGTAGCTGTAGCGGCCGCCGCCCAGACCGACGCCGGGGCAGGTGATGTAGCTCTGGTCGGAGCCGACTTCCTGCAACATGTTGAGGATGATCTCTTGCGGGATGTCACCGATTGGAATTTGGACTAAGAAAACATCCTCGTCTGTCGCGTTATCGATGCTCAAGTAGCTCAGGCGGACGATCGACTGCCCGGTCGGACTAAGGGGAACGCTATTGAGAATGTCGGTGATATTGAATGGGCCGACGGATCCCTCAGAGAAGTCGCCGTAGAGTCGCTGGAGCGCGAGGCGGTCGTCGAGCTGCGGGAGCAACTGCTCGGGGATGATGGGCGTCTTGCAGGGCTCCATCGCGGAGCCGACGTCGGAGCCGTCCTCGCAGGTGACGCAGGTTTCCTGCAGGCCGAGGGCGCGGCCCATGACGAAGGCGGCGATGCGGCGGATGGTGTTGGGCGAAGGATTCGCCTGGACCGCCGCGGAGTTGAGGATGATGTCGCCCCAGATGGCGGTGTTGCCGCCGCCCAGGCAGGTCGTGCCCGGCGGGACAGCCCACGCCAGAATGTTGATCTGTGAAGGAACGGCGCGAGCAGAAATTCTGAAATGGCCTCGGCCCGCGAGGTCGTTTTGGTCGCCCGCGCCAGCGTTGCCAATGGCGACGAGCGGCACATTCTGCTCGGACAAGACCGAGGGGTCATCATTCGGCGGCGACGGATCGGACAACAGGACAACCTGGGCGGCGCTCATCGCATTCCAGCCGTTGATGGCGGGGTAGTGCGCCGGCTCGCCGATAATTTCCGGGCGCTCGCTGTTCAGCGCGCGGTCGAACAGGATGGCCCACACGCCGTTGGCGTCGAGCGGCCGTCCTGGATTTTCGGGGTCTTCCCCGGGTCCATCGGGAAAGATCGCGTTGAGGGTCGCGTAGAGATCGCTCGCGCCGGCGGCACCGGGGATGTCGCAGGCGGTGAGATCCGGAATGCTCGTTCCGTCTGGAACAAAGCTGTACGTAAGCGTGAACGTTGGCGGCTTGCCGGGAGTTCCCGACCACGTCTGGCCGACCGGCGGTTGCTCGAACCGTTCGATCGCGGGCCCGGCCTGGGTCTTCGCGACCGGCGTGATACCGGATGCGTTGCCGGCGCTGCTGGTCAGCGTGTGATTCGTCGCCCCGCCGTTGGCGGTGCTGAGCGTCCACAGCGTCAGCACGCCCAATGAGACCTTGCCGCACATCCGCAACGTCTTGTGAGAAATCTGCATCGTCGCTGGACTCCTGTCTTCGTGCGCCCCCTCCGTGGGGTCCGGTCACCGCGATTCACTTCGTTCCGAGTTTGTTTCGATCTGTCAGCACCGTTAGTACCCGGAACGAGCGACGCGTGCGGTGACACGCGCCCCGGAGTTCGAACATGTTTTGGATGGCGGCACGCCGCATGCGCTTCATCCCCGAACCGTCTCTTGCCTTTCGTGGCCAAGGGGGCAAGGCCCTGGTTGTCCGAATTTCCGCCCAATGTAGTGTGCCACGACCGGTGCGGCAATGTCGTAGGAAAGGTCGGGAATTGGACGGGCGGAGACCCGAGCTATACGCAGCCCCTAACCCCAAGTTCCCCAGTTTGGACGCTCGCCGGAAAGGCTGATGCTGCGGAAAGGCAGCATGCCTGAATGGCAGACGATCCGATCGAATGCGCGTCGGAATGCGAAGGCACGCATGGCTCATCTTCACTCAAAAAACGAACAAGGCCCAAGCTGGTGCTCGGGCCTTGTTCTCTTTGTAATAGCGGGGGCAGGATTTGAACCTGCGACCTCCGGGTTATGAGCCCGACGAGCTACCAGGCTGCTCTACCCCGCAATCTGTGGCGGGATCGTAACGGGGTGCGGGGGGATGTCAAACCGAGGCGGCATCTGACGCTGAAGATCCGACAAGCAGATACGCCGCGAACTCGATCGGATGCAAGGCGCGACGGGCGGCGCCGTCCTTGATCTGATGGCGGCAGCTCGTGCCGGGGGCAATCAGAACATCGTTCGGCGCGAGCTTGCGGGCCTCGGGGAAGAGGACGAGCTCGCCGATCTTCATCGAGAGGTCGTACTTGTCGGCCATGTAGCCGAAAGAGCCGGCCATGCCGCAGCAGCCCGAGTCGAGAACGCGGACGCGCCCGGGATTGTCGCCCGCCATGCGGCGGAGAAGGCCCGCGCTGGTCTCCGCGCCCCAGAGGGCCTTCTGGTGGCAATGGCCGTGGAGGACGATGTCGCCCGACAGGGCACGGAACTTCGGCTTGACCGGGTGTGACTCCCACCGCTTTGAAATGAAGTCTTCGACGAGATGCGACATCGCAGCGAGCTTGTCGAGCGAGCGTTGATCCACCGCGAGCTTGAGCGTGCGCCATTCGTCCTTGATGGCGGAGAGGCAACTCGGCTCGCAGACCACGACAGCGCTGGCCCCCCACTGCTCGATGGTTTCGAGAAGAGTCCGCGCAGATTCCGCCGCGGTGCGGCGGGCGTCCTCGAGGAGACCCATCGAGACGGCGGCGCGCCCGCAACAACCATTGGACTCACGCGGCATCACCACGCGGTAGCCGCAGGCGCTGAGGACGCGCGCCGCGGCCACGCCGATCGCCGGCTCGTTGTACGTCGTGAAGCAATCGGCGTACAGGACGACCGTCGGGGCATCTCTTCCGGCGGAGGGCGCCGGCTTGGTCTGGTCGCCGCCGCGGGTCGCGCTGATGCCGAGTAGTCGATAGAGGCTTCGCTCATAGCGCGGGAGCGAGCGGCGCGGCGCGAGTCCGAGGACGCGGTTGGGCAGGGCGCGCAACAACGGGTTGTTGACGAGGGCGTTGGCGATGGGCGCGAACATGGACCCGAGGCGGTTCAGCGCGCGGACATTGCCCAGCGCGCGGGCCTTCAAAGGGATGTTGCTCGATGCGCGGTACGTCTGGGCGAGGTACTCCGCTTTGTACTTCGCGATATCAACGTTGCTCGGGCACTCCGTCTTGCACGCCTTGCACGAAAGGCAGAGGTCGAGTGTTTCGAGCGTTTCGGGATCGCCCCAGAACGGCCCCGTGCCGCTGCAGGCATCGGTGCTTTGACCGATGACTGCAGTGCCCGGTGTGACTTGAGGCACTACAGTCCGCTCGGAGCCGCGGCCTGTAGTGGCACGGCCGAGTTGACCGGTGATGGCGAGGCGGAGGGCGTTGCCGCGGCCTCTCGTCGAATGCCGCTCATCCAGCGTCGCCATGTACGAGGGGCACATCGTCCCCCCCACTTTCTTGCGGCAGACGCCCGAGCCGTTGCAGAGCTCCACCGCGTGGTCGATGCCGTCCTCCGAGGAGTAGTCGAAGAAAGTCTCTATTCCCTCGGCGTGCACGTCGAAGCCTGTCGGCCGAACGCGCGTCGTTTCGTGGATGCTCTTGATCGGACCCGGCTCGACCATGTTGCCGGGGTTGAGAAGATGGCGCGGGTCGAAGAGGTGCTTGATCTCGCGAAAGGCCCCCATCAGTTCAGGTCCAAAGAATCGTTCGAGGAGCGGGCCACGAGCGCGGCCATCACCATGCTCGCCGCTCATCACGCCGCCGAGTCGCTTGGCAAGATCCGCAACCTCGACCGCGATCTCCTCCATCGCCCGGCGGTCCCGTTCATCGCGCAGGTCGAGGAGCGGCCGGACATGCAGCACGCCGACTGACGCGTGCGCCCAGAACGCCGCGCGCGTCCCCCGCTTCTCGACGATCGCCCGAAACTCGCGCACGAACTCCGCGAGATGCTCGACGGGAACAGCGTTGTCCTCGACGAACCCCAGCGGCTTCCGCTTCCCCGGGATCCCGTGCAGCAGCGGCTCACCCGCCTTCCGCAGCTTCAGCGCATTCGCCATGGACGGCGCATCGGTGTAGTACGCGGCCCCGGGCCGCTCGCCTTGAATGCCGGACGAAACGCCTGCCACAATCTGTTTCAGCTCGCCGAACTTGCGGGTGATTTCGTCGGAGCTCGCGCCGAAGAACTCGACATAGAGCACAGCCATCAGCTCACCACGATCAGGCTGCGGCATCAGCTCAACATATTTCGAGTATTCCGCGTTCTGCCGCGCGAGGCCGATCACCAGATCATCGAGAAGCTCGACCGCGCTGGGCTTGAGCGCCAGGATCGGCAGCACCGCCGCGATCGCGGCATCCACTGAGGTGAATCCGAGCACGGCAAGGCCCTTCGCCTTCGGGATCGGGTGCAGCTTGAGCTCCGCGCCGAGCGTAACGGCGAGCGTGCCCTCGCTGCCGCAGATGAGATGAGCGAGGTTGAGCGATTCCAGCGGATCGCGCCCGGCGCGGTCGGCTTCGTCGATGTCCTCGAGCATCATGTCGAGGGCGTAGCCCGCGTTGCGGCGGATCGTCCTCGGGAACCGCTCGCGGATGAGCCGCTCATGACGTCGCACGATGCCGATGACGCCCTGACCCAGCCGGCGCGCGACGGGATCGCGCGCACACGCCCCCGCATCGAAGCGCACCCGCTCGCCCGACACGAGCAGGGCATCGACGCCCAGAAGACTTTCAGCGGTTCGTCCATACAGGATCGACCGCGTCCCCGCCGCGTTGTTCCCGATCGCGCCGCCGATGTTGCACTGGCGGCTTGTCGCGGGATCGGGAGCGAAAAAGAGCCCTGTCGAGCGGATCGCATCATTCAAGTCATCAATAGAAAGGCCGGGCTCCGCGCGGCACGTTCGTTGCGCGGCGTCCACGGGCTCGACACCGCGGCAGTTCGCCGAGAAATCGATCACCACTGCGCGATTGACGCACTGCCCAGCGAGACTCGTGCCCCCACCCCGCGGCAGGATCGGTAATCCATGCTCGGCGCAATACCGAACGGCCGCGCACGCGTCTTCAATGTCCGCCGGGATCACGACCCCCAGCGGCTCGACCTGGTAGATGCTCGCATCGGTGGCGTAGAGCATCCGGTCGTGCTTGCCGAGCCGGACTTCGCCGCGCACGGCGGCGCACAGGCCAGCTTCGTGCTTCTTCAGCACGACGTCTTCGCCGATCGTCAGAGTGGTTTCAACAGAAGCCATTGAATCAACGGTGGAACCGCTCCCCCCTGCATCGTTCACCAGCCGCGCTGTCCAATCTTGGTCTATCTGACTCGTGCCTCTGTGTCTCTGTGGTGAGTCCGGTGCTTACCTCGCCACTTCCACCGCCCTCGTCTCCCGCAGCACCGTCACTTTGATCTCGCCCGGGAAGGTCATCTCGGCGCTCACGCGATCCGCGATCTTCTTGGCCACGAGGAACGCGTCGTCGTCGTTGATCTTCTTGGCGTCCACCATCACGCGCACCTCGCGGCCGGCCTGGATCGCATAGGCCTCATCCACGCCCTCGTGCGAGAGGGCAATCTCCTGGAGCTGCTCGAGGCGCTGGATGTATTTCTCGAGCGATTCGCGCCGGGCGCCGGGTCGGGCGCCGCTGACGGCGTCGGCGGCCATGACGATCGGCGTGTAGAAGCTCGTCGCGGGGATATCGGCGTGGTGGCCGCCGATGGCGTTGAGCACCGGCTCCTTCTCGCCGTACTGCTTGGCGAACTCCATGCCGATCTTGGGATGGCCGCCCTCCATCTCGTGGTCCATGGCCTTGCCGATGTCGTGGAGGAAGCCGCAGCGCCGGGCGATCGTGCCATTGAGGCCGAGCTGATCGGCGATGATCTGGCACAGATACGCGACCTCGATCGAGTGGCGGAGGATGTTCTGGCCGAAGCTCGTGCGGTAGTGGAGGCGGCCCATCGCTTCCATGATCTTGGGATTGAGTCCGCGCAGGTTCACTTCC
>DASZQL010000153.1:0-15992 GCA_035549675.1 Phycisphaerales bacterium
ACTCGATCAGCCCCGGCAGTCGATGGCCGGGATATTCGCCCGCCGCATGCGCCAGCGCGCCGTCCGCCGCGCGCATCAGTGCCCGCTCGCCGACCGCATCGCGGCCCGCCCATCGAACGCCGGCGCCGAACGATCTCGCGCCCGCACGGTCCTGAACGAATACCACCGCCACCAGCGCCGCCGCGCGCTGATCCTCCGCATCCGTCTTGGCCAGCAGTTGCCGCAATGCCCCCGCCGGCGCGGCCTCGAACAGCCGCATCACACCGAGGCGCCCTTCGTGATCGAGCAACGCCCATTCGCGAACCAACGCGCGCAGCCCAGGATCGTCCGGCCCCGCATGCGCAGCAGCCAGCAGCATCCGCGTGATCGCCGGGCGCTCCGTTTCGTGTGCCGCGACGAGCGCCGCCGATAGCGCCGCCACGCCTGCGCGCGGCCCTAGACTCGCCGCTAATCGGAGTCGCTCCTCAAGCGTCGGCATCGTCCCGTCACTCCGGCCTCGGGGGTTCCACCCCCGTCCTTATGAAATTCGGTCCAATAACCCCCGAACCAACACATAAACGCCCAACACCACAAGGACTTGTGACTTTCATGGGGTAAAGCGCAAAATATGCCCAATTGTGGACAAGATGTCGACGGACCCCCTATCCTTCCACGTTCCGAAAAAAATCCTTGAAACGATCTTTACGAGGCCTACACTCCCGGCTCCTGTGGGACCGCTCAGACCATGAAGTCAAACACCCCTCCCAACCGTGGTTTCACAGGTGAATCCATGAACCCGCCTACGAAATCCACAAGTCTGCAGGCCTACCGCCTGATTCTGTACCGTCGTGCTCTGCACCCCGAGCTCTTCAAGGTCAAGGGCCGTCGGGCATTCAACCACGATGGCTATGACTTTGAAGCCTGGATCATGCCGGGCAGCCATCTGATGCGCTTCCAGCACGACGGCGTCTGCGCCACCGAGCTCATCACTGATCAGGAAGATGGCATCCCCGACCGGGGCGTCATCGCCGTCATTCCCTGTGCCGGCGAGCGCGACCACGATCAGGACTTCGGCGAGAAGGTCACGTTCACCTGCACCATGCAGACCGAGACCCTCCCGGACAACCTCTACACCGCCACCTACGACGAACTCACCGCGTTCGGCAAGGAAAACGACGCCCTCATGTACACTTGGAAGGACGAGGACGGCGGCAAGTGCGCCACCATCCTCGACGTCCAGCGCTACCGGCGCGAGATCCACGCCCAGGCGTACCACCTCATGGCGCAGGGCGGCCTCGTCCTCCGGACGCAGTCCATTTTCGAGCACTCGGAATAAGACCTGCCGAGGCGCCGCGATTCATCAAACGCAACGCAAGCCCCGGTTGGTCCGGGGTTTTTTATTTCAGACATTCACCGCGGAGACGCGGAGAGCGCGGAGAAGCGAACAAACAGCAACTCGTGTGAGGAATCAGGTGGTTTGGCCGGGAAACGGTGAATGATTTCGATCATCCCGGTTCTCGTTTCAGGTTCTATTTCCTGTACCATCTTTCAGCTGTTTTCTCCGTGATTTTCTCTGCGATCTCCGCGTCTCCGCGGTGAGTCAGGATTTTTCCGATGTCCCAGCCCACCGAGTCGCCCAACGCCGCGAAGTACAAGGCGACCCTCAACCTGCCCAAGACCGACTTCCCCATGAAGGCGAACCTCGTCCAGAACGAGCCTGCCTCGATGAAGCGCTGGGAATCCATCGGCCTCTACGGCCGCGTCCAGGACGAACGCGCCAAGTCCAACACCGGCCGTTACGTTTTCCACGACGGCCCGCCCTACGCCAACGGCCCGATTCACCTGGGCCACCTGCTCAACAAGTGCCTCAAGGACATCGTCGTCCGCACCCGCACCATGGCCGGCCTCGCCTGCCCCTACATCCCGGGCTGGGACTGCCACGGCCTTCCGATCGAGCACAAGGTCCTTACCGACCTCGCCGCCGCGGGCAAGGCGGACAAGCTCGCGACCCTCGACGAGGACACCCGCCGCATGGCGATCCGGCGCGAGTGCCGCAAGCACGCCGAGAAGTACCAGAAGATCCAGGCCGACGCGATGAAGCGCTTGCTCACGCTTGCGGACTACGAGCACCCGTATCTCACGATGAGCGCCGAGTACGAAGGCGCGACGCTCGAAGTCTTCGCCGATCTCGTCGAGCAGGGCCTGGTTTACCGGCAGCTCAAGAGCGTCCACTGGTCGATCGCGAACGAGACGGCCCTCGCCGACGCGGAACTCGAGTATTACGACCGCGAGGATTTGTCGGTCTACGTCGATTTCGAGGCGGACGATGCCGGCGCCGTGTACGACGCGTTCGGACTGCCGAAAGAAGAACTCACCACCGAGAGCACAGAGGACACAGAGGGGGAAGATGGTGAAGAAGCTGAATCAGGGCGGCCGCACCAGCGCCCATCCTTCATGATCTGGACCACGACGCCGTGGACGCTCCCGGCGAACGTCGCGATCGCCGTGAACCCCGACTTCGACTACGCCCTCGCGCACATCGACGGCAACTACACCGTCGTCGCGAAGGAGTTGCTCGACAAGGTCACGAAAGCCGCGAAAGCCGAGGAAGTCCGCATTCTCGCCGTGACGAAGGGCGCGAAGCTGCTGGGCTTGCGCTACCGTCACCCGCTCTACACCGACAGCAAGGGCGCGCCTTCAAAACCCGATTTCTCGAAACTCCCCGCCGAGGCGATGCGCCACGCCAATCCCGAGGGGGTCTATCGCATTGTCGGCGCCGATTACGTCACGCTCGACGACGGCACCGGCCTCGTCCACACCGCCCCCGGCCACGGCGAGGACGACTACCGCACCGGCCTCCGCGAACACCTGCCCATCTACTGCCCCGTCCTTGGCAACGGGAAGTACGACGACTCCGTGCCGCCGCAGTACCGCGGCTTGCTCATCTGGGACGCCAATCCCCAAGTCGTCGAAGCGCTCCGCGCCAGCGGGCATCTCTTCTTCGACCACAAGTTCACCCACAGCTACCCCCACGACTGGCGCGGCAAGACGCCCGTCATCTTCCGCGCCACCGAACAGTGGTTCGTGGGCGTCGAGGTACCCACCAAGCGCGACGGTAAGTCGATCCGCGATCTGTCGCTTTCAACAACCGAGCGGGACGTCGCCTTCATCCCCGACTGGGGCCGCAACCGCATGCGCGGCATGCTCGAATCCCGCCCCGACTGGTGCATCAGCCGCCAACGCGCCTGGGGCCTCCCCATCCCCGCTTTCTACGCGCCCGACGGCAAGACCTGTCTCCTCACCCCGGCGAGCGTTCGCGCGGTGGCGAAGGTCTTCCGCGAAAAGGGCTCCGATGCGTGGTTCACGGAGGCGCCGGCACAGCTCCTCAAGCACTACGACTACGCCGCGGACAAGGACGCGCCCAAAGGGCTCGACCTCGGATCGGTCAAGAAGTCGCAGGACATCTTCGACGTGTGGTTCGAGAGCGGCTCGTCGTGGAACGCGGTGATCCGCGAGCGCTCCGGCGGCAAGAACTCCAAGGATTTCCCCACCGACCTCTACCTCGAAGGCTCCGACCAGCACCGCGGCTGGTTCCAGCTCTCGCTCCTCACCGCGCTCGGCGCGACGGGCAAAGCCCCCTTCAAGACTCTCCTCACCCACGGCTTCATCGTGGACAAGGACGGCCGGAAGATGAGCAAGTCCCTGGGCAACACGCTCGAGGTCGAGGCGCTCATGAAGAACTACGGCGCCGACGTCTGCCGCTGGTGGGTCGCCTCGCTCGCCTTCGAGAACGACATCAAGGCCGACGTCTCCTTCTTCGACACCGCCGGCGAGGCGTACCGCAAGGTGCGCAACACGCTCCGCTTCATGCTGAGCAATCTGTCGGATTTCACGCCGGATGCCGGGCTCACAGCAGGCAGTGGGGGGGCGTCGCTGAGCGACATCCCGCCCGCAAGCCTCGAGGCCTGGGTGCTGGGCGAGTTCGACTCGATGAGCGCGCAGGTCAAGAAGTGCTGCCACGACTGTGACTTCCGCGAAGCAACGAGCACGCTCTACAACTTCTGCAACGACACCCTCTCCGCTCTCTATTGCGCCGCGACCAAGGACCGCCTCTATTGCGACAAAGCCGATTCACCGCGCCGCCGCCGCACGCAAAAAACGATGTGGCTCCTGACCGATGGTCTCTGCCGCCTCCTCGCGCCGATCATGCCCCACACGGCGGACGAGGCCTTCCGCGCGCTGCATAAGATCGGCGCGAATGACTCGCCGGAGCGCTCCGTGCACCTGCTCGCATACCTCGCACCGCTTTCCGCCCAGGGATTAAAGATCGATCCGGCCTGGCCGACGGCCATCGCCGCCCGCGACACCGCGCTCAAAGCGCTCGAAACCGAACGCGCCAAAGGAGCCGGCGGCGGGGGCCTCGAAAACCCCCTCGACGCCGGCCTCACGATCCCGGACCCCGACGGCGCTCTCGCGAAGTTCGACCCCGCCGACCTCGCCGATCTCCTGGGCGTCAGCCGCGTCAAGGCCGACCGCGCCGCATCCGAGCCGACCGTTCAGGACCTCCGCAACGAGCCGCGCTGCGAGCGATCCTGGAAACGCGACGGCACCGTCAAGCAGCGCTCCGACGGCGGCATGCTCTCCGACCGCGACGCGTTGGCGGTGGGCGTTTCATAGGCGCACGGTCAAGGAACAATGAGTGGTGCCACGACTATCCGGGCATTGCCGGATAGTCGTGTTTGGGCGTCGGTAGTCGCACGACGATTCCCAGAGCGAATAGTCGTGGCACCCAGCACGTTTTCTAGCCCAGCAAGTTCTGCAACCCCGGCATATCCGGCAGCCCGAGCTCCTTCGCGTGCCGCTGGGCTTCCTGGCCGACGATCGCCCGAGCACGTTCGCTCGCGTCGTTCATCGCGTCCATGATGAGCGACTGGGCCATCGTGCGCCCGCTGTCGCCGTGCTGGAGCCCCGCCACGAGCGCCGGGTCGAGAAAAACGTCGGTGACACGGAGCTGCCCGTTCATCGTGACGCGCACCGCGCCGCCGCCGGAGGTGCCGGTGACGCTGATCCGATCCAGCTTGGCGCGGAACTCCTCCGCCGCGGCCTTGAGCCGGTCCTTGTCCTTCATCAGCGCCGCGAGCTGCCCGAATGCTTTGAACTGGTCGAACATGGAGTCTTGCGTCCTACGTCGTACTTCTTGAGAACAAACTATTCCTTGCGGATATCGACAATGCGCGCGTCGAACAGATCCATCGCGTGGCGGACGAGCGGGTGCTTCTCCGCTTCGCGCATGAGCGCCGCCTCCACCGCGCGGTCGTGAACGACGGGCGCCGGCGCATCGGGCGAGGGGTCATCGACCTTGAACTCCACCTTGACCGGCGCGCCGACGGCCTGCTCGATCCAGGCGCGGAACTGCTCGGCACGGGTCTTGAACTGCGCGAGATCCGCCGCGCTCCGCACGCCGATGACGGCCGCGCCGCCGCCGATCGAGTGCAGACGCACCGATTCGACGAGGGCGATGGCGGAGTTCTTGCCCTCGACCATCTGTCGCACCCGGGCCCACACCGCGCCGGGACTTGCCGAAGCCGCCGGCGCCGCGGGTGGAGCGGTCGCCGGAATCGCGGCAGCGTCCCGATCCGCGTCCGGCAGCGCGACGGGCGATACCGGCGTGACATCAGCTCTCGGCGTGGGCGGCGACGATTCCACGCTCGTCCCCGCCGTCAGCGTTTTTTTGGCGGGGCACTCCGCGGTGCAGGCGCTGCCGCACCCGGCGCCGCCCCTCCGCCCCGCCCGCTCAGCAGCGCCGCGACATCCGCCACCGCTTCCGTCATCGCCAGCCGCACGAGCATCGCGTCCAGCACCGCCCGCGGCGTGCCGCTCATGCTCGCCATCCGTGCCGCGCTCTCGCACAGCGCGATCATGTGAACGAGCGACGCCGGGTCGAACTTCCGCGCCTGCTCCACCATCGACGCCCGGGACTCGGGCGTGAGCTCGACCAGGTTCGTCTCATCGCCGCAGGTGCGGAGGATGAGCAGGTCGCGCAGGTGCTCGACGAGCGATTGCGTGAGCTGCTCGCCCGTGACTCCGCCGCTCAGAAGCGAATCCGAGATTTCCAGTGCCGATTTCGCGTCGCTCGAAGCGAGCGCATCGACCATCGCCCCAAGCCGTTCCCGCTTGGGCAGCCCGAGCACCGACTCGAGCAACTCAAGCGTCAGCCCCGCGCTCCCTTCCCTTGCCGCGATCAGCCGGTCGAGGATCGAGAGCGCATCGCGCATCGACCCGTTGCCCAGCCGCCCCAGCGCGTGCAGGAGCGCATCGTCCGCCTTGACCTTCTCCTCCTTGCACACGGCTTTCAGATGCCCCGCGATCTCCGCCGCCCCGAGATTGCGGAAATCAAAGCGCTGGCACCGCGATTGGATCGTCGGCAGCACCTTGTGCGCCTCGGTCGTGCACAGGATGAACACCACGTGCTCGGGGGGCTCTTCGAGGGTCTTCAGGAGCGTGTTGAACGACTCCCGAGTGAGCATGTGGACTTCGTCGATGATGTAGACCTTCTTCTTGCCCCGCAGCGGGCGGTAGCCGCAGTTGGCGATGAGGTCCCGGGCGCTCTCGACGTCGCGGTTGCTCGCCGCGTCGATCTCGATCACGTCCGTGTCCTGCCCCGCCATGATGAGCTGGTCCACCTCGGGCGAGCCGCCCGCGAGCGCCCGCGCGAAGAGCCGGGCCATGGTGGTCTTGCCCACGCCGCGGGTCCCGACGAAAAGGTACGCGTGAGCGACTCGGTTCTGCGCGATGGCGTTGGTGAGCGTGCGCGCGATCGCTTCCTGCCCCACGACTTCGTCGAAGGACTGCGAACGGTAGCGGCGGGCAAGGACTGTGTAGGCCATCGGGCGGGTGAGTGTACCCACGCCCCGGCGCTCTTCCGCATCATGCAAAAAACACTCACCCCGGTCGACGGCCAGGACACCGACGGCACCGGACGACGACCGCTTATGGCTGCTGCCGTCAGGCCCTGACCAGGTTCACGGGCCGCCCGTGCATCGGGCCCGGCCGCCGACCGGGGCGAGTGCACGCGCAGTGTAGCCGCCAGTGGGAATCATGGAATGTCATCAGAAATAGAGCCCTCAGCGCAAGCCGAGGGGCGAACTCCAACCTTGCGTTGTTGACTTGCCTTTTCGCTGGCGCGAAAAGCTCAGTATCAGCATCGGCTCGATTGTCGGCGAGCCCGCTTACGCCGCCGCCGAGAACCGCCCGCTGTCCAGCCGGTGCAGCAGCCGCTCCAGATCCCCCGGCTGCACGAACTTGCTGAACACGCACGCCATCCGCACTGGGCCCGGCATCTCGAGGTCGTCCTCTTCCAGCCAGATCACGTTCGCGAAGACGTACACCGGGCGGCGTTCCGCCAGACGCAGACTCGAAGCCCCCGGCAGCTGCAGCCGCACCGCGACGCGCGTGCCCGGCTCGATCGGCTCATCCAACTCGAACCGCATCCCGCCCGCGCTGATGTCGTAGGCGTGGCCCTTCCACTTGAAGCGGTCGCTCTCCAGCGGCCGCACTTCAACCGCCGTGTAGCTCGACGGGAGCACGAAACGCGGATGCTTGCGACGATCCTTGGGAGAGTTCATGCGGCTTCCTTCCGGTCTCTGCCGGCGCTCTCGCTCTCTCCCTGACAACCTCATTCTGACGCCAATGGGGGCTTTGACAAGTATCGGTCCGGAAATAGCCCCGCTTGATCTTTCGCGCAAGTCATGCCGAACGGCCCAGACCGCGCAATCCCCGATCTTTGGTTACTACCGAAATTCCCGGACTTTATCGCCCGGTTTCGAGATTGATGTGGCTGATCGGCGCGCCGATGCGACGCTCGATCTCCTCCACCAGGCCCCGCGGCAGGTAGTCAAGAACCTGCTTTGACAAGTCATCCGGCACATCCACCAGCCGCCCATCCTTTGTCACCGCATGCAGATGCTCCGAGAGATCCGCGTCGTACCGCGCCGTCCCATCCGGCGTCGGCACCTTCCGGCACAGCCCCGCTTCGCACAGCACGTCCAGCGTGTTGTACACCGTCGCCAGACTCGTCCCGGGTGAAAGCTCGCCGACGAGCCGGTGCAACTCTTCCGCCGTCGGATGCACCTTGGTCGCCATCAGCGTGCGGTAGATCTCTTCGCGTTGACGCGTGCACCGCATGTCGTGACGCGTAAGGAGCTCGCGGATGTCGGGGTGGGGACCGTGATCATTCATGCTGATGAGCTTCCGCGCCTGCTCCCGCTCGTCGGGAGTGCCCTCACTATTCGCCCGTTCGACGCCGTGGAAGCGAGCGAAGTTGCAGAACGATTGTAGGTTCGCCCTCCGTGCGGGTCCATTGCTCGGTGCCAACTTTGTGCGCACGCGACGAGGCACGGTTTTCCTCACAGCCCATTCCGGCCGAATACCCTATTGCATCTTGGTTGCATGTAGGATTTCCGCGTTCATCACCTCCGCCACGCTCCACGCATGAACACGCACCCCGCCTCCGTCGAGTTCCAGGCCGTCTCCTTCCGCTATCCCACCGGCGGTGCTGTCCTCTCCAACGTCTCGCTCCGCGTCGAGCCCGGCGAGTTCCTCGGCATCCTCGGGCCCAACGGTGGCGGCAAGACCACACTCCTCAAAATCATGCTGGGCCTGCTGGGCGGCTATACCGGCAACGTCCTCGTCGGCGGCGTCTCGCCCAAGGTCGCACGAACCAAGGGCTTGATCGGTTACGTACCCCAGCGCAACGCCGCGGAGCTTTCCTTCCCCGTCAGCGCTACACAAGTCGTCGAAATGGGCGCGATGCGCCACACCCCGCCCTGGTCCCGCGGCGGGAGCGCCTTGCAGTCCCGTGTCCAGGAATGCCTCCGCCTCGTCGGTGCTTCCTCCTACGCCACCCGCCCGATCGGCGCACTCTCGGGTGGCCAGGTCCAACGCCTTCTCATCGCCCGCGCCCTCGCGCCGAACCCCTCGATTCTCGTGCTCGACGAGCCCACCGTCGGCATCGACGCCGCGGGGCAGCAACAGTTCGCCGAGTTGCTCTCCAATCTGCACCGCGAGTTGAAGCTGACCATCCTGCTCGTGAGCCACGACGTCCGCACGCTCGCCGGCGCCTCGAGCCGGTGCGACCGTATCGCGTGTCTCCGCCGCACCCTCCATTTCCACGCCGCCCCGCACGGCCTCACGCCGCAAGTCATCGCCGAGGTCTTCCAGCACGATCTCGCCAGTGTCTTCGGCGACGTGCACGTGGATGCCCATCCCGCGTCCGAGTGCTGCACCCACGACCACGAGCGCCATCACCCCAACCCCGCCTCGCGAACCAACGGCACGAGCGGAGGCGGCTCGTGAAAACCATCGAATACCTCACCGGCCCAAATGCCGAGTTGTTCCGCCCCGCGATCGTCGCCGGCATCGCCATCGCCCTCCAGGCCTCCCTCCTGAGCGTGCCCGTCGTGCTCCGCCGGCTCGCGTTCATCGGACAGGGCGTCAGCCACGCGGCCTTCGGCGGCGTGGGACTCGCCGTCATCCTCGGTCTGATGGGCACCGGCGCCGGCGGGGCGCAGAACGCCGGCGCTCTCGCCCTCATCGCCGCCTTCTGCATCGCCACCGCCATCGGCATCGCCTGGCTCAGCGGCAAGGGCGGCGCCCGCGAGGACACCGTCATCGGCATCTTCCTCGTCGGCGCCATGGCCCTCGGCGCGATCCTGCTCCACCTCCACCGGCGCATCGGCGCCGCCGGCGGACCGACGCCCCCCGTCGAAGACCTCCTCTTCGGCTCCATCTTCGCCGTGACGCCGGGCGATGCGCAGATCGCCGCGTGGCTGACCGGCGCCATCGCGCTCGCGCTCTGGTGGTTCCGCAGGCCGCTTCTTTTCTGGTCATTCGACGAACCCGCCGCGGAAGCCTTCGGCGTGCCGACCGCCCGTATGAAACTGCTGCTCCTCGTGCTTCTCGCGGTGTCGATCGTGGCGTCAATGAAACTCGCGGGCGTCATCCTCGCGACCGCGCTCCTCGTCCTCCCCGGTGCAACGGCCCTCAACATCAGCCGCCGTCTCGGCGTCGTGCTGGCGCTCTCGATCACCATCGGACTCATCGGAATGCTCGGCGGCCTCGTCCTCAGCTTCGAGACCGACCTGCCCCCAGGTCCCGCCGTCGTCGGTGTCCTCTGCGCGATCTATGCTCTGGCCTGGCCGGCTTCCAGGATGGCGCGCGCCACGCAGCGCACGGAATCGCTCTCCGAAGTCGCGCAGTCTTCTCTTTCCCGAGGTGCCGGATGAAGGCCGAAACGATGCTCGCCGAACTCAACCGGCTCCGCCAGGACCTCGACAAGGATCCCACCGACCTCGAGTGGCTCACGCTCCACCACGTTTTCTGCTTCGTGTCGTACAAGACGGGCGACTTTCAGAAGTACCTCGACGAGCAGAACGCCAAGGGTGCCTTCGCCGAGTACGAATAAGCCCGCTGATCCATCTTTAGTTCCGAAATCGAGCCGCTGGCGCAAGCCGGCTGGCCTTCTGAACGGCCCTCTCGCTCACGCGGGAGGCTCCCTCTCCCAATCCACCAAATCCCCCAGATTCGGCTGCGTTTCAGCGCCGTTCAAAAAAATCGCGCGGCGCCGCTTCCCTTCGTCGATCTTTCGCGTATGACTTCATGGTCTTCGCGCTCGTCCCAAGGCGGAATCGGGAAAACCCGCGACCCCATCGGATAACGACGCGACGAGCGGCCCGCATAACGCGGCCGCGCGATGTGCCGGCGGCGACGGCCGCCGGGTGAGAAGGCCGGCAACGGGGCTGTCACCACTCCCGACGCCGGAGGACTTTCTCGAAAAGGAGGTGATCCGTGACCTTGAGTGACACTTGCAGAGGGCTGCGCGGCTGAGCGCCTGCTCGACGGAGCTGCGCCCAGCGCAGTCCCGCGCATGCCAGCAATGACATGCCCCGCCCCGCGGCGAACAACCGCGGGGCGGTTGTTTTTGCAACGCGCCTTGATGTAGCGGCCTGCGCCCCGCAGACCGGTTGATCACCCCGAAGCAAGCGCACTCAACCGCTCCACCGCCGCCCGGAGCGTCTCGTCCTTCTTACAAAACGCAAAGCGGACCAGCCTCTTCCCCTCCTCCTTGTTCTCGTAGAACGCGGTAGGGGGAATCGCCGCGACGCTCACCTTCTCGATCATGGCCTTGCAGAACGCCACATCATCCCCAAGCCCGAGTTTCGAGCTGATCGGCGTGTGATCCGCGTAGATGAAGTAACTCCCCTCCGGGGGCCTGAATTGGAACCCGAGCCGCGACAGCGCCGCGCCAAGAAAATCCCGCTTCCGCCGGTACTCCGACAGCAGCCTGTCAAAGTAGGACTGGGGCGAGTTGAGCGCCACCACCGCCGCGTGCTGCATCGGCGTCGACACCGCGAACGTCAGAAACTGGTGCGCCGCTCGCACCCCCGCCGTCAGCTCCGCCGGCGCAACCGTCCATCCGATCTTCCATCCCGTCAGGCTGAACGTCTTGCCCAGAGACGACATCGTGACCGTCCGCTCCGCCATGCCCGGAAGGGTCGCGAGCCTCGCAAAATCCCCTTCAAAGACAAGCTTTTCGTAGACCTCATCCGCGAGCGCGATCACGCCGTGCTGGATGCACAACTCCGCGATGGCCGACAACTCCTCCCGCGTGAATACCCGCCCCGTCGGGTTCTGCGGCGTGTTCACCAGGATCGCTTTCGTCCGGCTCGTGAACGCCCGCCTCAACTCGTCCGCATCGAATGTGAAGTCCGGCGCCCGAAGCGTCACGAACCGCGGCGTCGCCCCCGCCATCGACACGCACGCTCGGTAGCTGTCGTAATACGGCTCGAAAAGAATCACCTCATCGCCTGGATTGACGAGGCCCAGGATCGTCGCCGCGATGGCTTCGGTACACCCGGCCGTGACCGTGACCTCGCGGTCGGGATCGACCGTCATCCCTGCTTGCCGTTTCATCCATCCTGCGACGGCCTGATTCAGCGCCGGAAGGCCGAACATCCTGGCGTATTGCCCATGCCCCGCCTGAACGGCCTGGGCCGCAGCCAGCTTTACATGGTCGGGCCCATCAAAGTCGGGAAACCCTTGGGCCAGGTTGATCGCTCCCCGCTCCGTCGCCAGTCGGGTCATCTCCGCGAAGATCGAGGTACCGAAAGTGGTCAAACGATCGGCGATATGGTGTTTGGACATGGTTCGGCAGTCCGCAATCGGTTCGCGACGCCCCAGAAAGGTTATTTGCACGACTTTTTGCGGTTTGGCGCGGCTGAATAACCAGGTAGACCGGGAATCGAGGGCCTTCGATCCCGCCGAGTTCTGGTAATTCAGGAAACGCCAATAATAACGGATAGGTAAAATTGGCCTTGAAAATGCCCTGACCTTTGGGCATGATAGGTGGAGAATAGTCTGACCGCACCCGGTACGTCTCCAGGTGCTTCTGCAGTTGAGTGAGAGATCGTGCTTCGGCTCAGGGGGATTCGGCTAGTTCAGCCGAGTCAGGGGCTGGAGCAGAGGAGGATTGGGAACATGAGTCAGCTCAAGTTGAGCCTCGTTGCTGGTATTGCGCTCGGAATCGCTTCCGCTGCGAATGCCGGTCTGTACAGCTTCAATCTTCGCGTGGACTGGGCCGGCGAAGCCTGGGACTCCGACAGCTATCCCGATGCGTACGAAGTGATCCCCGGCAGCTCCGCTGGCGAGGCCACCGTCCACGGCATCTGGAGCCAGGCGGAATGGGGCATCGAGTTCTGGCTTGGTTTCGATGACGGCAATGGCGACGAGCGCTCCGGCGGCCCGCGCCTCGTCACCGCGAACCTCGTCCTCACGAACACCACCGCCGCCGCTCAGGACTTCTCCGTCACCACGCTGCTCTTCCTCGGCGGCCCGAAGGGTCCCGCCAACCAGATGCGCGGCTTCCACAGCGGCTCGGTCGGCGATAACTCCATCGCCCAGGACGGCGCCACCCTCACGAACAACCTCGCCGGCGATCCGCTCTACACGGCGCTGATGGACGGCGCTTCGGTCCAGACGCTGCGCGACAATCCGCAGCTCTTTACCGCCGCCGGCGGCTCGACCAACACGATTCCGACCACGAGCTTCGGCTCTCCGGCCTTCATCATGGGCCCGGCCGCCAATGCCTCGATCGGCATCATCAACCGCTTCCGCCTGTCGCCCGACGACAGCACCACCCAGCAGTCCACGTTCCTCATCAATCCGGTCCCGACCCCGGGCGCGATCAGCCTGATCGGCCTCGCCGGCATCGCGGGTCTCCGCCGCCGCCGCTAAGTTTCAGGACCTCCAACGTAGCTCAACTGGCCGAACCTCCCGCCCCGGGGGGTTCGGTTCTTTTTCTGCGCCCTGTTTTCGGGCAACTCGTGTGAAGATCACCGTTAGTTTGGGCAAATTAGGCGTATGTTTACCATCGAAACCACCCAGTTCTTCAAAGTAAACCCTTGAGCTTTGCTCCATCGTCAGTGATACTAATGGTGGTGAGAGGTCGCCCGCCGGAGGGTGGGCGGTATCGGGCTTTGCCCGTAGAACGTATAGTCACACCCGAACAGGGTGCAGTTCGAACGCGGAGGAGAATACGTCATGGGATTTGGCAAGAATTTTCTGGCGATCGCTTCGTTGGGTGTGATCAGCGCCGCGGCGAATGCAGGCGTTATCACGACTTGGGAATTCGTCGTTCAGCCCACGAACGGCCCAGCGTTTGTTGCGAGCGCGAACCCGGGCTCGTGGAACACCGGCCTGCTTCCCAATGGTGACACCTTTGTCTCCGGCGAGTGGGACAACGGCGATTGGTCGATCGATTTCGACCTCGTCTTCAACAACGATCCGCTCGTCACGTCGAACTTCGTGCTGACCAACGTCTCGGGTGGCACGCTCGGCTTCACCGTCAGCACCGATCAGTTCGTCGCCAATCCGGCCGCGATCAACCGCCGCGGTTCGATCTCCGGCTCCGTGGGCGACAACACCCTCCTCGGCGACACCGCCACGGTCGGCGCGCTCGGCAACAACCCCCTCTACATGGCCACGGTCAACGGCCTCGATGACCGGGCTCTCTTCCCGCCCCTCCCCGTCACCACGCTCCCCAACGGCACCGAAGTGATCGGCCCCGCCAGCTTCGGCATCCCGGCCTACGAAGTCGGCCCCGGCATCATCACCGGCCTCGGCATCCGCAACATGTTCACCATCACCGCCGACGACAGCATCGGCCTCAACAACACGCACATCCGCGTCGTCCCCACCCCCGGCGCTCTCGCCCTCGTCGGCTTCAGCGGCTTGGTCATCGGCCGTCGCCGCCGCTAATACTGTCCCAGTCCAAAGCATGCATTCGCCGGGCCGTCCTTCGGGGCGGCCCGGTTCTTTTTTGTCGCGCGCAGAATCATTTTTTATCGCTTTGCCATCCATGAAGGGACTTTCATCGATTGCAGGGGTAGATTCCGGAAAGCACAGGGATTGTTCAGCCGCTCCGGGGGGCGCGGGGGACACCCGGTACAACAAACGGAGGAGACAGAGAACATGAATAGCATGCATGCCCTATTTGCGTTGGGCGCTTTCAGCGCCGCGAGCGGGATCGCCCAAGCGGGGCTGATCACCACGTGGGAGTACACCATTAACGCGAGCGACGGCAGCTCGTATGCCGCGAGCGCCAATCCAGGATCCTGGACCGCCGGCCTGCTCCCCAACGGCGACACCGTCGTCCACGGCGAGTTCGAAGCCGCCTCGTGGAGCATCGTCTACGACCTCGTCTTCAGCGACGATTTCGTCGATGACGATCCCCTCGTCACCTCGAACTACAACGTCATCAACACCAGCGGCGACACGCTCGGCTTCGACACGCTCACCACGCTTTTCGTCGGCCCCATGCCCACGAACAAGATGCGCGGCTCCATCTCCGGCTCCGTCGGTGACAACACGCTCCTCGGCGATACCGCGACCATGAGCGCCTACCTCGACTCGCCCGCCTACCGCGCCCTGGTTGACGGCGTGAGCGTCCAGACGCTCCTCGACCCTTTCGCCGGCGTGACCACCCTGCCCAACGGCACCGAGGTCGTTGGCCCAGAGGACTTCGGCGTCCCCGCCTACATCCCCGGCCCGGCGATCAACACCAGCATCGCGATCCGCAACATGTTCATGATCACCGCCGATGACAGTGTCGGCCTTCAAAGCACGCTGAACCTGGTCCCGGCGCCCGGCGCCGTGGCGCTGATGGGCCTCGCCGGCTTGGTGGCCACCCGTCGTCGCAAGTAATCATCGCCGTCATATCCAGTTTCCCCTTCGCGGGCGGCCTCGTTTCGAGGTCGCCCGTGTTTTCTTTTGACCCGCGGCTTTGTGCTACCATCTTGGCCCATTTTCGACCCCGTTCACGGGCGGTTCTTCGCCCGATCCAGCAGAGGAGTGTCCATGCGCCGCGCCAAGATTTCGATCATCGGAGCCGGGAACGTCGGATCCACCTGCGCCCACTGGGCCGCCGCCAAGGAGTTGGGCGACATCGTCCTGCTCGACATCCCCGACAGGCTCGGCGTCGCCCAGGGCAAAGCCCTCGACCTGGCCTGCTGCGCCCCGATCGAGCGGTTCGACAGCCGCATCACCGGCACCGCCGACTACAAGGACATCGCCGGCTCCGACATTGTTGTCATCACCGCCGGCTTGCCGCGGAAGCCCGGCATGAGCCGCGACGATCTCCTCGCCGTCAACGTCCCGATCGTCAGGAGCGTCAGCGAGAAGGTCCGCGAGTATTCGCCCCAGTCGATGGTGATCGTCGTCGCGAACCCGCTCGACGCGATGGTCTACGCCGCGTGGAAGGTCACTGGCTTCCCCACGCACCGCATCATGGGACAGGCCGGCGCGCTCGACGTCGCCCGCTTCCGCGAGTTCATCGCCATGGAACTCGGCGTCTCCGTCGAGGACATCTCCGCCCTCCTCCTCGGCGGGCACGGCGACGACATGGTCCCTCTCCCGCGCCTGACGAGCGTCCACGGCATCCCGCTCACCGACCTCATGCC
>DASZQL010000154.1:0-10541 GCA_035549675.1 Phycisphaerales bacterium
GGCCGATGAGCTCGTTGTTCTCGTCAAAGAACTGGACATTGATCCAGATGCGCCGGCCCTCGGGATAGCCCGTGAGCAGCTTGTGGCCGCACTGGTTCGTGATGCGCGCCCGGAGGCTGCACCCCGCGACGCTGAGGTCGAGATCGGTCGCGCGCGCGAGCATCGAGACCGTGTCGCCGCGGGCCCGCTGGACGAGCGTCACGGTGTTCTGGTCGAAGTCGTTGGGGCCCGGGTTATCGAAATCGGCTGGCGTGTACATGTGGAGCAGCAGGTCGAGCGCGGTCACGTTGGCGCCCGTGAAGCCGTGGTAGGGCAGGTTCTGGCGCAAGGGCGGGTTGAAGAACTTCTCGTCGCAGCCGTACCCCGTCACCGCCTCCATGTGGCAGTCCTGGCACGTGCGAACGACCTGGTTGTTGCCGCCGAAGCGCCCGCCCATGTCGACGCCCGTCGCGGCGAACTGGCTGTTGAGCCACTCGCTGTAGGTGCGCTGCTCGGGGTACATGTCCTTGTCATGGCCCGTCGGGTGCGGCGTGTTGACCGCGCCGAGCTCGTACGTGTCGTTCGGAGCCGGTGTCGCGCCCCCGATTCGCGTGAAGACGGGGTTGCTCACGTCGTGGCACGTGCCGCAAAGGGTGCCGGTGGTGTGGAACGGCGAATACGCCCACGGGTGGGGCGGGTTGACATCGGAGAACGGCCCGCGCCGAAGATCCGAAGGATCCACGACATACCGCGCGCTCCCGGTATCGGTCGGGAGCAGGCCGCGCGAATCGAGGTCGCCCAGGATGAGCTCGTCATCCGCCGGGCTCTGACCCGGCACATACACCGGGTTCACCAGCCGGTGGCACACGTGGCACGTCACACCGTGGTTGAAGTCTTCCCACGTCAGCAGCTCGCCCGTGGGCGGGTCGGCGCGCTGCTCGAGCCACGCCGCGGGCGAGTGACACCGGTAGCAGAAGGTCGTCGCCTCGCCGACGTCCTGCCGCGCCACCGCAAGGCCGGCCTGGAAGATCGGATCCTTGGTCGCGTGCGAGTGAAGCGACCCGCGCCAGCGCCAAGGCTTGAGCGTCGTCGCCGGGTCGTCCATCCCGAGGTGGCAGAAGCTGCAGATGTCGGCGGGCCAGATGACGTCCATCAGGTCGCCGGGCTGTGTGCCTTTGAGATGAACGTCTTGATTCGTTGCGCCGAGCGGCAGCGCGCCGGCGCGTGCGCTGGTCGGGAGCGCAAAAACAGCTGCGATGACCAAAATTGATAGCGACAGCAGCCGAGCGGCGCGACAGCCGCGGGGGTGGCATTCAGTTGTCATGCTCTCTCCCAAATACGGGATATCGGACACACGCAGAAACTGTAGCACCAAACAGCGACAACGCAATCCCCGGAACAGCGGAGTGGCACCGCATTTCAGGGGAGTTCACGCCATTTCCTATTCGGCACGACTCCGCATCCGGATTCCCGCCGCGCGCACAACGCGCGAGAATGGGAAAAGTTCTCACCGTCGATTATGCATGCATATCCGGACGGTCTGCATAACCGACCTCTAGCGCGCGCCAAAACCTGCCCCTGCGTCACGCCGCGGGCCGATATTTCGGGGCTATGGGACGAGCCAATAACACGAAGAAGAGCGGTCGTGCGTTTACTGATCACAATACCGAACTAAACCCGATCGTCTATCGGCGATTGGTGTGGCTGATCGGGCTGGTGGCGTGGGGTCTGGTGACCGCGTCGCTGCTGAGTCACGACCCGACGGACGCGCCCGGCCACGCGGCGATCGGGGCGACACGGGTGATCCACAACTGGATCGGGCCCGCCGGCGCGGTGCTGTCGTACAACATGTTCTCGATGTTCGGCGTGGCGGCGTGGCTGCTGGTCGCGTGGGCCGGGGTCTATCTCTTCCATGTTGCGTTCCGGGGGCCGATCGATCACCCGGTCGTGCGGACGCTCGGTGTGTGTCTCGTCGGGCTCGCGCTGTCGTCGTTCCATGCGCTGCTGTTCTCTTCGTGGAGCACGATGCCCGAGGGCGGCGGCGGCCTGCTCGCGATCGCGGGGTCGCACCTGCTGTCGGCGAAGTTCGGGACGCTCGGCGCGGTGCTGTGGATGGTGCTGCTGGGGATCGTGGGCCTGACGGTCGCGTTCGACAAGTGGCTGGTCGTCGCGCCGAAGGCGATGGCGGCGACGTTCGGCTTCGCGGCACGCAGCCCGATCGGGGCGGTTGTGAAGGGCGCCCCCGGGATGCTCGCGGCCCGGCTCGCGTCGGTTCGTGAGAACGATCTTGATGACGACAATCGACTTTCCAATCCCGCTGCGGTGATGATCGAGGCGAAGGCCCGGCGCGAGCGCGCCAAGGCCGAGGCGGCGATCGGCGAGGACGAGGGCGGGCTGGGCGGGGTGGGGGCGATTGAGGGCTTGAGCGCCAAGAACGCGAAGGGGAGCAAGAGCGCGAAGCAGATGCTGGAAGAGGAAATCGAGGAGGCTGAAGAGCTTGAGGACCTCGCGGAGGAGATGGACGAGAGCGAGGAAGGGGATGACCTGGACGATGCCGAGGTGGAAGCCGAGGCGGCGGATGTTGATGAGGATGACGGCGGCGAGAGTGAGGAGTCTGAAGGTGGGGCGTTGGAGTCGAAGCGTGAGTTCACACCCGAGGAGCTTCGGGCGAAGATCGCCAAGCTCCCCATCCGCTTCGCGAGCGAGAACCGCGAGACGGCGACGACGGAGGACCTCGAACAGCTCCGCGCGGTGCGGGCCAACGAGGAAGTGGCGGAGAAGAACTACGTTTTCCCTGGTCTGGACCTGCTGGAGAATCCGGAAGAGGGGTACTCGAAAGAGCTCGAGAAGCTCGTGCGGGAGCAGGCGGAGGCGCTGGAGGGCGCGCTGCGGACGTACGGCATCAGCGGCGAGGTGGCGGGGATCGAGAGCGGACCTGTGGTCACGCTCTACCACGTTCGCCTGGCGCCGGGCACGAAGGTGAACGCGATCACAAGCGTGTCGAGCGACCTGGCGCGGGCGCTCAAGAGCGTGAACATCCGCGTGGTGTCGAACATGGAGGGCACGGACACGGTGGGCATCGAGGTGCCCAACCGGCTCAAGGAGAAGGTGCGGCTGAAGGAGCTGATGACGAAGAACGAGATCACGTCGAAGATGAAGCTGCCGCTCTTCCTCGGCAAGGACTCGAGCGGCCGGCCGCTGATTTCGGATCTCGCGTCGATGCCGCACTTGTTGATCGCGGGCACGACGGGCTCGGGCAAGAGCGTGGCGATGAACACGATCATCATGGGCTTCCTGTACACGCTGAAGCCGAGCGACCTCAAGCTCGTGCTCGTCGATCCCAAGATGGTCGAGATGAGCCAGTTCAAGGACATCCCGCACCTCATGTGCCCGGTCGTCACCGACATGAACAAGGCGGCGGCGATCCTCGAGTGGGCCGTGACGAAGATGGACGAGCGGTACGAGCTGCTGAGCGAGGCGGGCTGCCGCGATATCGCGGCGTACAACTCGATGGCGTGGGAGGAGTTGAAGGAGCGCTTCAATCCTCAGAACGAAGTCGAGGAAGCGAAGATCCCGCGGAAGCTGCCGTACATGGTGTTCATCATCGACGAGCTGGCGGACCTGATGATGACGAACAAGGAGGTCGAGTCGTCGATCGTGCGGATCGCGCAGAAAGCCCGCGCGGTGGGCATCCACCTGGTGCTCGCGACGCAGCGGCCGCAGGCGAACGTGGTGACGGGTCTCATCAAGAGCAACATGCCGGGTCGGATCAGCTTCAAGGTGGCGAGCGGCATGGACTCGCGGATCGTGCTGGACATGAAGGGCGGCGAGCTCTTGCTGGGCCAGGGCGACATGCTGATGCTCACGCCGCGGAGCACGAATCCGATCCGGGCGCAGGGGACGCTGGTGGACGACCGCGAGATCCGTCGTGTGGTGAAGTTCGTGAAGGAGGTCAGCTCGCCGAGCTTCGAGCGGTCGCTGTTGCAGCTCCGGTCGGACGGGACGTCGACGCCGGAGGATCACGAGCAGAAGATGCTCGAGAGTGCCCAGGAAGACCCGCTGTTCGATCGCGCGGTGGAGATCGTGCTCGAGACGGGGCGCGGGAGCGTGTCGCTGCTGCAGCGGCGGCTGGCGATCGGGTACACGCGGGCGTCGCGGCTCGTCGAGCTCATGGGCATCGCCGGGATCATCGGCGAGTACAAGGGCTCGGTGGCGCGCGAGGTAGTGATCACGATCGAGGAATGGCAGGCGATGAAGGCGCAGGCGGAGGCGGACAAGGCGTCGGGTGGTGGCGCCGGCGGCGCTTCGGCGGGCAAGCCTTCGCAGGGCAAGCTCTTCAAGGATGAGGAGGAGGCCAAGCCCGTTCGTAAGCCTCACCACGAGGCGGATGATGCGCTGCCCGCTTCGACGGCGACCCTGCCCACTCGCGAGGAAGCGGAGGCCGGTGCCGGGGCGGTTCGCGAGGCGGCGCTGAGCTGGAAGAGCAATGTCGCGGAGAGCGAGGAGATGGTCGCGGTTCGGGAGGAAGAGGAAGCCAAGACATTCACCGCAGAGGACGCAGAGAGCGCAGAGGAAGAAGAGATTGAAGAAGAGGACGTTCAGGCTGAGGCTGAAGAAGAGCCGGTGATGGCGCTTGAAGCCGCGGAAGAGGAGATGGTCGAGTCGATCATCGAGTCGAAGGCGGTGACGCCGGAAGAGAAGTCGAGCGCGATGACTTCGGAGAGCTCGGCGGAAGAAGTGGCTGAGGAAGAGGAGGAAGTGATCGAAGTCGCGGAGGAGGAAGAAGAGGCGGAAGTGGTCGCCGAGAAATCAGAAGTGGTGGAGGCGACCAAGACGGAAGATGCCGCCGAGGAAGAGGAAGAAGAGGAGTACGAGTACGTCGAGGTCGATCCGAACGCGCCGGAAGCGGCGGGCGAGGATGGCGAGTACGAGTACGTCTACGAGGAGGTCGAAGTCGAGGTGGACGAGGACGAGGCGGAGACGGTCGGTGAGGCTGCGGCTGAAGCCAAGGCCGAGGAGCCGGCTGCTCAGGCCGAGCCGCCACCGGCGAAGAAGGATGAGGGTGGGACCGACACGGAGATCAAGACTCTGCCGTTCGGCGATCGGAGCCGGGAGTCGGCGGCGTAGGAAAACTGGTTGAGAGAGATTGAACGTTGCGACGCGGCTGTCTGGAAGGACGGCCGCGTTTGTTTTTGAGTCTGAGGAACGCCCCCTCCGTCACGCTTCGGCCCCCCGTGACACTTCCCCGATGGGAACCGGGGGAGAAACATAAAGCGCTAAAGACGTTGCAGTCCAGATGTAGCGGCCTACGCCCCGCAGGCCAACGATTCTCCGGCCGACGAGGGCGCCGGCCGCTACACCTGAAGTAATGCGGCTCTAGCTCGCGCTCGCGGCGAGGGTGAAGCCGGTGAGGATCGCGGTGGCGGCCCAGGTTCCGGCGGCCCAGCCGTCGGCCTCGCGGGCGAGTGCGAGGATGGTCAGAACGGCGCCCCAGGCGATGAGGGCGGGGACGAGCCATGTCCAGAGCGGGCCGGCGGCGCCCCAGCAGGCGAGGCCGATCACGGCGAAGAGGATCAGGCCCAGGATCGCGGCGCCGGAGGCGCGGCTGAGGGTGGCGGGAGTCTTGAGGCCTATGGAGGCGTCGGCGATCCGGTCGCGGAGCTGGCAGATGAGGATGTAGGCGCAGAGGAGCATCGCGCCGAGGACGGTCGCGGCCTGCATGGGGCGGGGCATGGACCATTGGCGCGGCGCGATCGCTTCGTCGGTCATGGATGTGGCGGGATCGCCCTGTGCGCCGAGGACGAAGGCGGGGAAGATGAGGAAGGTGATGGGCCAGAGGAGCTCGGGCCAGAAGGAGCGGGGCTTGCCGGAGCGGGCGAAGACGCCGCCGAAGAACATGATGAAGAAGAACATGGCGGTGGCGACGAGGCCGAGGCGCCACTGGATGATGGTGAGGCCGATGAGACCGATGATGATGAGGCCAATGAGGAAGGTCCGCGCGGCGGCGAGGAAGTCGGGGTCGAGGGTCTCGCGGCCGCGGAAGAGGGCGATGGGCGGGTCGCGGCGGGCGGCGACGGTGGAGAGGTCGAGGTTCGTGCCGTAGTAGAGGACGAGCATGGCGTAGACGATGATGAAGGTCGCGCCGCCGCTTCCGGGGAGGTCCTTCCAGAGGAGCGCGTAGGGGAGAGTGAGGAGGACGAGATGCCAGCGGAGCGAGCCGATCCGTCGGAGCACGGGTCTCATATGTGTGGGATGGTAACGAGAGGAAGGCATCGAGGCATCGAGGCAACAAGGCATCAAGTGAGAGACGGATCCCCCTGTGGAATAGTCAGCCCCGTCGGATTTACGGGTCCTCACTTGATGCCTTGATGGCTTGATGCCTCGATGCCTAATGCATCAAGGCGTAAGCAAGGATATTGGCGTTGATGAACTTGGCGTTGCGGATTTCGTTGCCGCCGCAGCAGCAACAGCCGCCGCCGGCGTTCTGGGTGTCGTTGAGGCCTTCGGGGGAGTGGACGATGCAGAGGCGGCCGTCGAGCTCGATGCCCATGACGCGGACCTTGGTGTGCGCTTTCTTCGACTGGAACTCCTTGATCTCGTAGACAGTCTGGAAGACGGGGTGCGTGAGCGGGAGCTCGTGCTCGGGGTCGTCGGGGAGGATGACTTTGAGCAGCTTGGTGAAGGACTCATTCCACGCGGGGTTTGAGCAGCCGGCGCTGGCGAGGAGGAAGCCGCCCTGCCTGACGTAGCGGCGGAGGACGTTGATCTCGGCGTCGGAGAGCTCGAAGGCGCCCTCGCCCGTCATGATGGCGAAGGGGAAGTTGAAGAGCTGCTCGGAGTCGAGGTCGATGGCGTCGAAGGAGCCGTCGAGGCGGATGTCGGTCTCGTGGGCGAGGACGCGCATGAAGGCGTTGGAGAAACAGACGCTGGTTTTGTGCTCCTTGCCGTAGCGGAGCATGGCGACGCGGACGAGGCCTTCGGCGGGGGAGGCGGTTGACGGCGACGCGGGCGGCGCGACAAGCGAAGCCACGGCGATGACGAGGAACGCGAATGCGCGGAGCGGGAGGTGCCGGCGTCGGTGAGTGGGATAGCGGTGTGAGCGGATCATGGGGCGCGGCCTCCACGGGACGCGGGTGATGACTTGGAATCCTGCTCCGCGGCGATCTTGAGGAAGTATTGGCCGACGATGGAACGGTACGGGCCTGGGACTTGAGCGTAGGCCGCGGCGGCGTCGGGGATGGCGTGACCGGTAACGCGCTCGAGCGCGCGGCGGACGGCGTCGGCGTTCGGCTCGGCGGGTGCGCCTTCGGCGGGGGTCGCGGATTTGCCTTCGGCAGAGCCTTCGACGGCGGTCTGAGCATGTTTTTCGTTGCCGGAAGGATCGCCGTAGAGCTTCTCGTTGAACCAACGGGCGCGGCGTTCGGCGAGCTCCTGCTGGGCGCGCTGGGACGGGTCGGCCTGGGACTCGGAGGGTTGCTGTTGCGATTCGGATTCGGACTGGGCTTCGGCGGGCGTGGCGCCGGCGCGGTCGGGGGCGTTCTGTGCTTCGGCCTCGCCTTCCTGCTTGGAGAGCTCATCACTGTTCATCGACTGGCTCTCGCTCTCGGACTGTCCGGCCTGGCGGTTCTGGCTGAGCTGGTCAAGGGTGTCGGGCGGGCCGCTTTGTTTTTGATTCGGGTCGGACTCGTCGCCCTCGGGTTTCTCGGCGTTCGAGGGTTTCGTGAGTTGGAGCTTGCGGTCGAGGCCGGAGTTGGGCGGGGACTCGCCGCCGGACTGGGCGGCTTCGGCGTACATCTTTTCGAGGGCTTCGGCGGCGGCGAGCGCGTGCCGGCGGGCGGTGATCATGTCGCCGGAATCGATGGCGCTTTTCGCGGCGTCCATGAGGCCGGCGGCACCGGAGGCGCCGGCCTTTTTGGAGAGATCAATAGCGGACTCGCCCATGCTGGGCAGGAGCGGCTGGAAGCGCTGCGCGGTTTTTTCGAGGGTGAGGCTCAGGCGCTCGAGTTTGAGACGGGCTTCGCGCGCGGCTTCGAGGGCCGCGCGGCTGGCGGCGTCGGCCGGCGGTGAAGGTTTCGACGCGGCCGGCGCGGGTTTGGGATCGTCAGCGGAGAGATGCATGAGAAGGAGCGCGATCGCGGTAGCTGGGTGGGGGAATGCGGAGCGACGCGAGATGGTGTGCGTCGAGGTGGCTTGCTCGGCGGCGTGGAGGCGCTCCATCACGTTGCGGATGGCGTCCATGAGATTCCGGACGGCGTCGGGTAAGGGTTCGAGGCGTTCGAATGCGCCGGGGTCGGCGAGAGATTTTGGCGCGGGGTTGATCGCGCGGAGCTGCTGGGCGAGGTGCTCGGCGGAGCCGTAGAGGAAGGTCATGCCGGCATCGGCGGCGGCGTTGGCGGCGTCGCGGGCTTCACGGGTGGAGGGTTCGTTCGGAAGGGACGCGGCGGCGAGGCGGAGGCGCTCGAGGGATTTCTGCGCGAGGGCGCGTTCGAGCGTGAGTTGATTCGCCAGATCGGCGGGCGGCTCGCCTTCGGGGAGCTCTTGTGAGGCTTTGGCGCCGGCGGAGGTCAGATCCTGCATCGACGCGGTGAGCTCGGCTTGGATCCGAGACTGGAGCGCGTTGAGCTCGTGGCGGGATTGCTCGTCCGCGCCATCGGCGCCGTCGAGGCGATCGGCGAGGCGACGCTGGGCGGGAAGAACGCGCTTGAGGCGTTCGAGCGACTGCTGAAGACGATCGGCCATCTCGAGCTCTTGCGCCGAACGCACCAGGTTGGTGCGGGCTTCGGCCGCGGCGGCGGCGGCGAGGTCGGCGTCGCGGTCGGTGTCGGATGTCGCGGCGCCGGTGGGGCCGTCGGAGGCGATGTCGCTCAGGCGTTTCTCGATCGACTCGAGGGTGGGGCGCATCTGGTCGTCGAAACTGACCGCGGCGGGAAGCTCGAGGCGTCGCTCGATGCGGTCGCGGATCGCGTCGCGCTGGCGGGCGAGGGCGGCGCGGCGGGATCGCAGGGCGCTGGTTTCGAGCCGGCGCTGGTCTTCGTTCAGCTCGGTGCGCGGCTTTTCGTTTTCGAGGTCGTGGGCGGCGCCGGCGATCGCGGTTGCTTCGGTATCGAGCTCGTCGAGCGACTTCGCGAGGTCGGTGTAGGGCTTGGTGATCGCGCCGGCGTCGAGTTGGCCGGCGAAGCGGCGCTGGAACTCCTCGGCGTCGAGGATGACGACACGGATCGGCGGCGTCCTGGTTTCATGTGCGCCGCCCAGGTCGGGTGTGCGGCCGTCGCGGGCGGTGAGGGTGACTTCGACGGCGTCGCCCGGGCGGAGATCCAGCTCGCCGGTGCGGAGGACCGCCGTGCCGCTGAAGGCGGGGACGCCGGCGACGAAGGCGCGGTCGCGCGAGGCGAGGGGGAGGACGGAAGACTTGCCGGTCGTGTCGCCTCGCTTGCGGGCGATGCGGGCCTCGAAGAGCGCGAGACCGACGTCGTCCTTCGCGCTCGCGGCGACGGGGACGTCGGCGCCGGCGAGGACGTAGATCTCGCCGCCGGGCTTCGAGGGCTGGGCCACTTCGATCGTGGGCGGCAGGTCGGCGTGGACGTCCACCATCGCGGTGACCGTGCCGCTCGACGCCATCCCTGATGCGGCGCGGGGACGGAGGCTCATCACCATGCCTTCGGCCCTGTTGAGCGTGGTGGCGATGTGGGCCGTCTGGCCGCTGATGGTGGTCGTGGCCTCCGAGGGCGAGGCCTCGGCGTTGTCGAGATCCATCGTCGTCGCGACGCGTAGCTCGGCGGTCGAGCCGACGATCGCGCGGATAGCCTCGGCATGGGGTGAGTTCAGCGCGGAGAGCGGGACAGTCGTCGGAGCCCATCGGGTGTAGGGCGGCGGGGTGATGGTCAAGGAGGCGTCGACGATGCGCGGCTCGGGGATGGGGGAGATGGTGAAGCGCGGGCTGCGGCCGGTGTCGCCGCGGAGAAAGAAGGTGAGCGGCGCGCGGACGTCGTGGAACATGGTCGAATAGGAAGCGGCGTGTGCCGAACGATCGCGTTTGCCGGAGTCGTCCCACTTTGGGATCAACGTAATCGGGTCCTCTTCAATATCGCCCTCGCTCACGATGACGGCTTCGAGCGATGATGGAAGAACACCACCGAGGTCCACGCGAACGGTGACTTCGTCACCGACGAGCGGAGCGCCCGGCTCGAAAGTCACATTGAACTCGGTGCGGGTGTAGGGCGGATGGTCACCGAACGGATCGGCGTAACGGGGCAGGACGGTCGCGACGAGGCGCGGCGCGAGAAGAGCCACGAGAGCGAGCGATGCGATCGCGACGGCGGCGCGCAGCCAGGCGAGTCGCGCGGGGCGAGTGCTGAGGATGCGGGTCTGGTCGATCGCGCGGGCGGCCTCGTCGCCCCGCTCGAGCGCGCGGGCGGCGAGCGCGTGCTCCAGGCCGGCGCTCGGAGTCGGCGAGCGGCCGAGCTGCAGGGAGTTGATGAGCGGGTTGCTCTGGAGGTTCAGCCGTTCTTCCGCGAGCCGGGCGGCACGGTCGAGCGTCGCGCGGCGTGCGCTCCGCGCGGGGA
>DASZQL010000155.1:0-3498 GCA_035549675.1 Phycisphaerales bacterium
AACGCTGCTGCGAACGGCACCCCGCCCCGATCAACGCGCTGATCAATCTTGCCGTGCTCTACGAAGACATGGGCGATTTCCCCCGTGCCGAGAAGAGCCTCCGCCAGGTGCTCGACACGAACCCCAACCACCCCCGTGCCCGCCTGTTCCTCAAAGACATCGGCGCCTCGCGCGAGATGTTCGTGGACGAAGAGCAGGACCGCGACATGGCGAAGCGGAACGCCCTGCTCGACACGCCCGTCACCGACTTCGAGCTCTCCGTCCGCGCCCGCAACTGCCTCAAGAAGATGAACATCCGGACCCTCGGCGACCTCCTCCGCATCACCGAAGCCGAGCTCATGTCCTACAAGAACTTCGGCGAGGCCTCTCTCACCGAGATCAAGATGATGCTCCAGGCCAAGGGCCTGCGCCTTGGCCAAGGTCTTGAGGACCAGCACCGCCGCATCCGCCGCGAGGTCTTCGAGTCCCTCAAGGGCAGCGGCAACGAGGCCGCCCTCGCCCGGCACGTCAGCGATCTGGGCCTCTCGGTCCGTGCCCGCAAGGCGCTCCAGTTCCTCGGCGTGCAGACGGTCGGCGATCTCGCCGCCCGCACCGAGGCCGAACTCCTGGGCGTCAAGAACTTCGGCCAGACCTCGCTCGACGAGGTCAAGATCAAGCTCAACGACATGGGCCTGAGGCTCCGCGAACTCAAGTTCTGATCCGGCCCCGTCCGCTGCACCGTTTCATCCCGGTCGGCCGATCATCAGCAACCGAGATGAGCCGTGACACAGGCGTCCCGCCTGTGAATGGAACAATGGCACAGGTGTCCCGCCTGTGAGGTGCGCGCAATGATCCAGGGCATGTTCGATCGGAAGATCATCGCGGCATGGATCGGCGGCGCCGTCATCCTCGTTCTGACGATGGTGTTGTCGTCGTGCCGCTCGACGGACTCGTCGTCATCATCCGAGACCTCCATCGCGCCCGTGCGGCCGCCGCTCACGACCAGTGATGCCCCCGTCACGACGCCGGAGCCCGAGAGTCCCACGCGCCAGACGACCGAGCCCGCGCCGCGCCAGAAGGGCGAGCCGGAGATCCGCGTCCGGCTACTCATCGGAGTGGCGGGCATCGAAGTTGCCAGCAGTGGGGGGGACGGAGGGGCCTCGGTCCGGTTTACGCCCAAGGCCAACCCCTCGAACGGCGTCGTGCTCCCCGCTCCCGTCACCATCACCCGCGGCGACTCGGGCTGGACACTCCTCGACGCCACAAAGAAATCCACCTATCTCCCCCGCGGCGCGGCGCACGCGGTCACGGATCACCTCAGTGTCAACGCTGAAGGTGGGAGGACACTGAAACTCAACGGCAAGGACTACCCCGGCCGCTTCGTCCTGCTCCCGACGCCCAAGGTTTCTCCCGGCGCATTCGACGCCGTCGAGTACGTCCCCGCCGATACCTACGTGATCGGCGTGATCGCCAAAGAGCTCTACCCCACGTGGTCCCTCGAAACCTTTAAGGCGCAGGCCGTTGCCGCCCGCAGCTACGCCCTCCAGCAGCGCGAGATCGCCCTCGCCCGGGGCGATCCCTACGACGTCGAAAGCTCCGAGTCGGATCAGGCCTACGGCGGCAGCACCACCCACGCCAACGCCAACCGCGCCGTCCGCGAAACCGCCGGCATGGTCCTCACGTGGAACGGCCGGGTCCTTCGCGCCTACTACTCCAGCACCTGCGGCGGCCGCGCCTCCTCCGCTCGCGACACCTGGCCCACCACCAAGGGCTACGAGTACAACCTCGCCGGACCGATCCAGTGTTCGCCACGGGACGATTCCTGCTCGCAATCGCCCGTCTTCCGCTGGACCGTCACCCGCGATCGGAGCGAGCTCACACGTCGTATCGCGTGGTTCGGTAAGCAGAACAACTTTGCGATTCGCGCCATGAAAAAGCTCACGCGCGTCGAGGTCGCGACGACCAATGAGTACGGCCGCCCTCGCACCTACAAGCTCTACGACGACGACGGCAAGTGGTACTCCATGAACGCCGAGCAACTCCGCATCGCCTGCAACACGAGCGTCCCCGCCGGCGCGGAAACCGCGCCAGATCCGCGCAGGCCCGCGACCAAAGCGGGCGGCGCTCCGACCAAGGCAAGCGAACGCGGCAACGCGTCCGTTCCTCTCTCCTCGTCCCCCCTCCCCGCGATTCCCACCCCGACCCGCGACAGCCGCGTCAGCAGCGGCGATGCCACCTTCGAGTTCTCCGACGACCGCGTCACCATCCGTGGCCGGGGTTTCGGCCACGGCTGCGGCCTGTGCCAGTACGGCGCCGAGGGCATGGCCCGCGCCGGGCTGGGGTATATGGAGATCCTCAAACGCTCCTACCCGGGCGCCACGATCGAGCGGGCGTATTAGGGGGCGGAACGCGGAACTCGGAACGCGGAACCGGGGAATTGAAAGGCCCTCGCCGGCCCCACATTCCTTCTGCTGTCTTTGAAATTCCGCGTTCCCACTTCCGCGTTCCGTGTTGTTGATGCGGGTTTGGGGACCCCGGGCCTGATCAATAGACTGGATGGCATAGGCCCGGCGGTGTCCGCGCCGGGCTCTGGAGCCATCCCATGATCACTCTGTCGCGTGCGTGCTTGGTCGGCGCCGTTGTCCTTTCGACCGCCGGTTCATCGCTCTTTGCTCAACAACTGCCCAGCGACCCCACGCTCGTCCGCGGCGAGCTCGAGAACGGCCTCCACTACATCGTCCGCGCCAACGACGAGCCGCCGGGCAAGGCAACCATGTGGGTGCACATCCATTCCGGCTCCCTCAACGAAACCGACCGCCAGCGCGGCCTCGCGCATTATCTCGAGCACATGGCCTTCAACGGTTCGGAGAACTTCGCCCCCGGCTCGCTCGTGCCTTTCTTCCAGTCCCTCGGCATGACCTTCGGCCGCGATCAGAACGCCTTCACCAACTTCGAGCAGACCACCTACCAGCTCACGCTCCCCAACACGAAGGAAGAAACACTCGGCCAGGGCATGATGTTCTTCTCCGATGTCGTCGGCCGCCTCTCGCTCCTCCCCGCCGAGATCGACGCCGAGCGCGGCATCATCCAGGAAGAGCGCCGGCGCGGCCTGTCGGGCAGGCAGCGCACCAGTGATTATGTCCTTGAGCACATCGCGCCGGGATCCATCTACAGCCAGCGCGACACGATCGGCACCGAAGCGACGATCAATGGCGTGAACGAAAAGGATTTTCACGACTACTACGGCACGTGGTACACGGCCTCCAACGCCACCGTGATGGTGGTCGCGGATGCCGAGCCGGCCGAAGTCGTGAACCTGATCAAGGAAAAATTCAACGCCGCTCCGAAGAAGCCGCGCCCCACGCCGCAGGCGCCGGGCGTCAAAGCGTATGAGAAGAGTTTTGCGATCGTGGCGAGCGACGCGGAGATCCGCTCCGAAGACATCCAGATCATCCGCATGGAGCCGGTGCGGCCGCCGACCACCACGGTCCCGCAATACCGTGACGATCTGGTGATCCG
>DASZQL010000156.1:0-7536 GCA_035549675.1 Phycisphaerales bacterium
GGACGAGGTCGGGGTGGCGGTCGGCGATCCAGCCGAGGATGAAGAAGGTGGCGCGAGTGTTGTGCTCGCGCAGGATGGCGAGGATCTCATCGGTGCGCGCTTCGACGATCGAGGGGAGCGTGGGCCAGACCTCGGGATTCTCCACAGCCTTGATCTCGACCATGTGGAACCAGTCTTCGATGTCGAAGGAGAGGGCGTGCGTCAGTTGTTGTCCGGGCCGCGCGATCATGAGAGCCGTTCGGTTCCAGATGTAGCGGCCTGCGCCCTCGCAGGCCGACGGTTCTCCGGCCGGCGAGGTCGCCGGCCGCTACATGGACAAAGCGTCAGCGGCGAGCCGCGCCGTTCGACGACGCGTTGGCGGCGCCGGCTTCGACGGTGACGAAGTAGTCGCGCGAGATGGGCTCGATGTGGACGCGCTTGCCGTACTTCGAGAAGAGCTCCTCAAGACGCCCGCGGCTGTACTGGAAGAGGTCGCACCGGCTCTTGTAGCGGAGCTGGCGCTGCCAGGCGAGAAGGCCCTCGGCGCGGGGGAAGCTGAACATCACGCGGACCTTGGCGAGCGAGAGAGCGCGATCGATGACCATGGCGGGGTCGGACATGTAGTCCATGAAGCCCATGAGGATCACGTAATCGAAGGTCTCGTTGAGCTCGGCCTTGATGAAGTCGCCCATGCGGAACTCGCACTTGTCGGCGACGCCGGCTTCCTGCGCGTGCTGGCGCGCCACGTTGAGCATGCCCTCGGCGAAGTCGAGGCCCAGGACGCGCCCCGCGCCGCGCCGGGCGAGGGTGATGGCGTAGTGGCCGGGGCCGGTGCCGACATCGAGCACCGAGCGGCCCTCGATCGGGTTGCACGCGGCGATGGACTTCTCGAAGCGCAGGCGCATCGAGCTGCGGAGGTATTTGTTCACCACGCGGTTCACGATGGTGTTCTTGTTGCCGTAGATGGCGTCGAAGCCCTCGGCATAGGAGTGGAAGAACTCGGAGACGCTTGCCTTGGCCATGATGAAACTCCTACTTCATGCTCCGTTCGATGATGTCGCACATCCTGCCGCAGAGTGATTCCTGGCTCAACTCCTCGTCCACGACCTTCCGGGCGAGCTTGCCCTTCTGGGCGAGTTCCTCGCGGGGGGCGTCGGCCATCTCGCGGATGGTCTTGACCGCTCCGTCCACGTCGCCGTGCCTGATGCGCCAGCCGATGGGGTGCTGGGCGATGAGTTCGGTGACGTGGCAGGGATCGGGGCCGAGGAAGAGGACGGGGCGCTGGAGCGCCATGGCTCCGTAGATCTTGCACGGGTGACGGACGCCGACTTCGGCGTCGCCCAGACTGACAAGGTGAACGTCGGCGGCGGAGAGGGAATACTTGATTTGATCCATCGGCTGGTAGGGAAGGGAGATGATGTTCCCGGGCTGATGGTCGGCGATGGTTTTATCGACCTCCGGCTTTCCGGTCCCGGCCCCGATGAACATGAACATGAAGCGGGGGTCGTCCTTGAGCCGCAGGGCCGCGTCGAGGATGGTGCGGAGGGGGGTGAAGGCGCTGTGGTTGCCGCTGTACATGATGACGAAGCGGCCGTTGAGGTTGTGCGCCTTGCGGAACGGGTTCTCGTCGTGGCGCACGGGCTCGAGGTGCCCTTCGTGAGGCCAGGGCGGGAAGATCGTGAGCTTGTCGCGCACGTCGAGCTTGCGGAGCACACGTTCGGCCATGAAGCGGTCGAGCGTCACGATCGCGGCGGAGCGGCGCAGCACCTGGCGGTTGAAGAAGTCGAAGAGCTTGACGAGGGGCGATGACGCCTTCACGGTGCCCATCGCAACAGCTTGGTCAGGGTTGAGGTCCATCACCCAGAAGACCAGCGGCGTGCGGTGGAGCACGGAGACGATCAGCCCCGCCGCGGAGGCCATCGGGGGCGAGGTGCTGATGAGGATGCCGCCCAGGTTCCGCATGAACATCGCATAGAGCAGGCTCTGGAAGAGGAACGAGAGCTGCCCGGCAAGGCGGAAGATGATGCGCTTCTTGCCGAAGGAGGAGAAGCCGAAGCGGCGGATCTCGACGCCGTCGCGAACCTCGTGCTTGGGGTAGCGGACCTCAGGGTTGTTGTACCCCTGCGCGGCGGTGAGGACGACGACGCGGTGGCCGCGCTTGACCATCTCGACGCAGGTGTCGTGGAAGTGCTGGCCGACGCTGGTGGGGTCGGGCACGTACACCTGGCTCATGAGCAGGAGCGTCTTGGGTTTTTTGTGCCCGGCTTGGCCCACGTGCATCAGACTCCGTGCGCGATGCGCTTACCGCTTAGCGGTCTTGCGCTTCGCTCCACTTCGCTTCACGCCGTTCTTCTTGGCCGAGTTCTTGCGAGCCGGCGCCGCGCCGTAGCCCGCCGGGATGCCCTGCTGCCAGGTGTCCATGTGGCGGCTCTCGGGGTTGAAACCGTCGCCGGGGATCGGCTTGGCGCCGTGGCTGAAGGTCGAGACGGCGGACTTGTGCGCGGTTTTCGCGTTGTACTTGGCGGTGAACTCTTCGTAGATCCAGTTGTAGGTCTTTTCCATGCCCACGCGGAGGCGCGTGTTGGGCTCCCAGTTGAGGTACTTCTTGATCTTGGTGTTGTCGGAGTTGCGACCGGCCACGCCGCGGGGCGCGTCGAGCTTGTAATGGCGTTTGAGGGTGATCCCGGCGATGTCCTCGGCGATGTCGACGAGCTGGTTGATGGTCACGAGCTCGCTGGAGCCGAGGTTGATGGGCTCGAGGATCTTCGAATGAAGGATCTTGTCGATGCCCTTGACGCAGTCGTCGATGTACATGAAGGAGCGGGTCTGGGTGCCGTCGCCCCAGATTTCGATCTCGTGCTTGCCGCTGACCACCGCGGCGATGACCTTGCGGCAGATAGCGGCGGGGGCCTTCTCGCGGCCGCCTTCCCAGGTGCCGTTGGGGCCGTAGACGTTATGGAACCGCGCGACGCGGGTGTGCATCCCGAAATCCTCACGGAAGTGGCGGCACATGCGCTCGGAGAAGAGCTTTTCCCAGCCGTAGCCGTCTTCGGGGAGGCCCGGGTAGGCGTCGGCTTCCTTGAGGGCGGTGACCTTGGGGTTCTTCTGCTTGTCGGCGTTGTAGACGCAGGCGCTGGAGGCGTAGAAGAACTTGTCGACGCCGGCTTCCTGGGCGGCGAGGAGCATGTGCGTGTTGGTCATCACGCTGAGCATGCAGAGGGCCTTGTTGTTCTCGATGAAGCCCATGCCCCCCATGTCGGCGGCGAGCTGGTAGACCTCTTCGGCACCGTTGCAGATCGTTCGGCACACCTTGAAGTCGCGGCAGTCGCCGCGGAGTGGCCCGGCGAAGTTCTCGGCGTCACGGTGGACCTGGTACCAGCCGTCCATGGGCTTGATGTCCGCGACGCGAACGCGGTAGCCGCGATCGAGAAGGGTGCGGGTGAGATGCCCGCCAATGAATCCGCCGCCACCCGAGACCACGACGAGCTTGCCTTTGCCCGATGCCATGTGCTTGACCTCACTTCTCCGACCACCAGTGGAATGGCGTCCCGATACCGGCTGGGACGCCGCTGAACTCCTGATGCCCGGCTGCACAAGTTCGGCCAAAGAAGGCCGTTGCTGCACCGACGGGCGGACAGGGGGAGGGACAGAATAGCCGCTAAACCTGCTGAACAGCCGGCGCGGTTCGATAACCGAGCCGCCCGGCGGGTGCGTTATTACGCGGCATGCCCGGTTGGTGTTCGATGGACCGAAGATTCGACGGTAAGGCGTCAATTCGGGCTTCCGCTGGCGTTGAGGCGGGGTTAGTCTCCAACGACGGCCGGGTGAATCCGGCGGCTGGGGAGAGCGATCATGAAGACCGTGTTGGCCTTGACGTGCGGCGTCGTGCTCGGGTCGGTGGGGATGCTCTGGGTGAGCGAGCACGCGGCAACGGCGGCCGCGGCGGCGGCGACTCGAGGAATGCCGCAGCCGATCGGCCCCTGCCAGGCGGACATCGACGGGAGCGGCGCGGTCGGGCTGGGCGACATCGCGGCGATCATTCAGAACTGGGGCCAGCCGTGCTACCCGGACAACGACGGCGACGGCTACAACGTGACGCTCGACTGCGACGACAACAACCCCTTCGTTTACCCCGGCGCCAACGAGCAGTGCAACGGGATCGACGACAACTGTGATCTCCAGATCGATGAGGGGTTCGACCTGAACTCCGATTTTTCCAATTGCGGGCAGTGCGGCTACAGCTGCTACCGGCCGCACGCGGTGATGGCGTGCGTGGCGGGCGAGTGCGTGTTCCAGTTCTGCGATGAGGGCTGGGCGGACATCGACGGGAACCCGGAGAACGGGTGTGAGACGGAGCTGATCGATCTTGACATGGACGGCTGGTACTCGTACCAGGACTGCGACGACACCGATCAGGATGTCTATCCCGGCGCGCCGGAACGGTGCAACACGATCGATGACAACTGCGACGGGCAGAATGACGAGGGCTTTGATTTGAACTCCGACTTCTCGAACTGCGGCATGTGCGGCAACAGCTGCGAGCGGCCTCACGCGGTGATGGCGTGCGTCGCGGGCGAGTGCGTCCTGCAGTTCTGCGACCCGGGCTGGGCCGACGTGGACGGCAACCCGAGCAACGGGTGCGAAACGCCGATGGGCGGGCTCGAAGCGGGCGGCCGGGAATCCGGAGCGGCGGCGATCGGCGCGAAGAAGGATTCGTCCGGCGCACGCTGATCGCGGGCGTGCCGATCAGTCGGGAATTTCGTTTCGGTGGGCGCGGAACCAGTCGATGGTCCGGCGCAGCCCGTCTTCGAAGGGCACTTGAGCCTTCCAGCCGAGGAGTTTTTCAGCGCGGGAGGTATCGAGGCAGCGGCGCGGCTGGCCGTCGGGCTTGGTGGAATCCCAGCGGACCTCGCCCTTGAAGCCGGTGAGCCTGACGATGAGCGTGACGAGGTCGCGGATGGTGATCTCGAAACCCGCGCCGATGTTGATCGGAGTCGGGTCGTCCATGACTTCGGTCGCGCGGAGCACGCCCTCGGCGCAGTCGTCCACGTAGAGGAACTCGCGGCTCGCGGAGCCGGTGCCCCAGCAGACGATGTGATCATCGCCCCGCTCGCGGGCTTCCTCGCACTTGCGGATGAGCGCGGGGACGACGTGGGAGTTCTCGAGGGAGAAGTGGTCCCACGGGCCGTAGAGGTTCACGGGGAGGATGTAGACGGACTTCATCGCGTACTGGAGCTTGTACGCGTCGAGCATCTGCCACGCGGCTTTTTTGGCCACGCCGTAGGGAGCGTTGGTCTCTTCGGGGTAGCCGTTCCAGAGTTCGTCCTCCCGGAAGGGGACGGGCGTGAACTTCGGGTAGGCGCAGATCGTTCCCACCTGGACAAACTTGCCGCCCCGATCCGCGAGGCCCGCGAGGCGGAACTGCTCGACGAGGTGGAGGGCCATCGCCATGTTGGCGAAGAAGTAACGGCCGGGGGATTTGAGGTTTGCGCCGATGCCCCCCACTTCCGCGGCGAGGTGCATCATGACGTCGGCGGGCTTGCCGGCGAAGGCTTCGCGGTAGAGGCGAGTGCAGTCGGCTTCGCGGGTGAGGTCGAAGTCCTTGCGGCGGGGGATGAAGATGTTTTCGGGTTTGACGCCGCGGGCGCGGAGCTTGTCGATGATGACTCGGCCGACGAATCCGGCGCCGCCGGTGACGATGATGCGCTTGTCGGCGAGATTGAACGAAGGGGACGGCATTCAGGGCACTCCGGCGACGCTCTTTGCTCCGCCGCTCTCGGTCACGGTCCGGGGGGGTCAGAGCTTAGTCAGCTCGAAGATACCGCAGCCGTAGGTGGTCCCGAAGCTCCGGCGCGCCTCCGCCGAGCGGGGGTCGGCGTCGCGGTGCAGCTCGCCCGGATCGTCCACGTAGTGGAAGCTCTCGAGCCCGTACAGGCCCTCGATCATCTTCTCGACGATGTAAGGCACGCTGAAGACGCGGTGGGCGTCGAACTCGACTCGCTGATGCTCGCCGATGGGAACGGCAAAATAAAACTTCCCGCCCCGCCTGAGCATCTTGTGAAGATTTCGCCAGCCGAGCATGTGGCCATCGGCCCGAACGGGGTCGCCGTAGCGTCCGAGGCCGAAGTGCTCGAGGGCGTGGAGGCACGAGAGCGAGTCCGTGTAATCCGCGAGGTCGAACCGCTCGGCCATCATGTCCTGCTGCCGGAACGAGATGTTCTGGGCGCTGGAGCGGAGCGGGCGGATATCGATCACCTCGATGGGGCAGAACGAGGCGACATGCGCGACGAAGCCGTCCACCCGCGAGCCGACATCCACGTGCCGGGCCGGACGGTTCCGGAAGACCAGCTGCGCGACCAGCAGATCCTGATGGAAATAGGCGCCCACGGCGGTGCCGCCGGAGGCGTAGCGGTCCGTCAGGCACGGGTACAGCTTGCCCTCGGGGAACGAGACGTCGGAGCGCTGGTTCTGCGCGAGGAACTCGCGGCGGTTGCGGCGAAAGTGGCGGAGCCCCTTCAGGCTGGACGCCGTCGCATGGGCGTCGATGCCGAAGAGCCGCGCAACATGGCCAAGTCGGCGCCAGATTCCCACTCGGTGACCCTCCCACAGACCGGCGGCAAACTGGCCGATGAAGTGCACGCAAGAAGCACGGATATTCTACCGCCCGGAACGCGGATAGCGCCGTTGATCAATGCCGGTTCTGGCGTGCAGGAGCGAACTCGAGGTGGGCAACGTGTACGTGTACGCCGATGTCGGCCGGTCGGGGCTGGCGAACCTGCTGTTCCCCTGGGCCCGCGCCGAGATCTTCCGGGCCAAGCACAACCTGCCGATGCTCGCGCCGCAGTGGACGCAGCTCAAAATCGGTCCGCTGCTCCGGGGCGAGAAGGACCTTCGCCTGTACATGGGCCTCTTCTCCAACGACGGCTACGTCCGCGGCTTGAGAAAGATGCTCCTGCTGCGCCGCGCGGAGCGTGTTCCCGAGGCGGAAGCGGAAGCGTTTCTGGCGCGCAACGGCAGCCGCGCACCGAAATCGACGCTCCTGACCTTCGCCTGGACACTGGGCGTTTTCCCAGGATGGGATGTGTGGTTCGAGCCACTGATCCGGCATCGCGATATGGTCGCGCGGCGGTTGTACGAGATGTGCACGCCGACGATCCGGCAACTGATCGAAGCTCAACCGGTGGACTACGAGATCGCGGTGCACGTGCGACGCGGCGACCGGCCCGCGGCGGAGCTGGGCGAGCCGATGACGGAGCACAACTGGCACAAGGGTCACTCGGAGCAGTGGTTCGTCAATACGATCAACGAAATTCGCCGAGCGCTCGGGCGTGACGCAAAGGTCAAACTGTTTTCCGATGCCAAGCCGGAGCAGATCCCTACGCTCCTCGCGATGAAGGACGTCGTGCTGGCGCCCGAAAATCCGTCGATCGTGGATATCTTCATGCTGTCGAAGGCGAAAGTGGTCATCGCGACCGGCACGTCGAGCTTCAGCGCCTGGGCCGTCTATCTCGGCGGAATGCCCTCGCTCTGGTACCCCGGCACCGCGTTCAGGTCGTA
>DASZQL010000157.1:0-8118 GCA_035549675.1 Phycisphaerales bacterium
AGTGGACCGCGATCCACCGTCTCGCGATGGAGCAACGGATCCCCCGGGAGCGGATCGCCTCGATCGGCGACGAGGTGAACGACCTCGCGATGATCGAGGGCGCCGGGTTGGGAATCGCGATGGGAAACGCGGTCCCGGCGATCAAGGAGGCCGCGAAGGCTCACACCGAGTCGAACGCCAAGGACGGCGTGGCCCGCGCCATCGAGCGAATTCTCAACGGCGAGTGGTAGGTGAGGTGGTCCGGTCCCGGCACACCGGGCTGTCGGGCTCATGAGAGCCGTTGCTACTCTTCCATCAGTGCAAACGCTCACGGAAATCAAGCAGCTCCTGGAATCTCACGGCCTCGCGCCGGACAAGTCTTTCGGCCAGAACTTCCTCTGTGACCACAATCTGATCCGCCGATTGGTTGATGAATCCGGCGTCCGTGCCGGCGATCTGGTTCTCGAAATCGGCCCCGGCACCGGTGCGCTCACCGATGAACTCGTCGAGCGCGGCTGCGAGGTCATCGCCTGTGAAATCGACCGGGGTCTCGCGGCTCTGCTGCGCGATCGCTTCGCCGAGAAAATCACGCTCGTCGAAGGCGATGCCCTCCACGGGAAACACGAACTGAATCCCGAAGTCGTCGCCGCGATCGGCGGTAGAAGCTTCAGGCTCGTGGCCAACCTGCCCTACGGCGTGGCGAGCCCGCTCATGGTCATGCTCGCCACCCGATGCGCACCCGGCGCGTCGCCGGCGTGCCTCGGCCAGTTCGTCACCATCCAGAAGGAAGTGGGGGAGCGCCTCCGCGCGAAGCCGGGGACCGAGGACTACAGCGAGTTGAGCGTGCTCGTGCAAGCGATGGGCGTCGTCCGCCGGGTCGCCGTGTTGCCGCCCGAGTGCTTCTGGCCGAGGCCCAAAGTCACAAGCGAGATGGTCTCCATCGTGCCGCGGTCCTTGGCGGGCGAAAAGGCTGTGACGTCCGATCCGGCACGTCTTGCCGCCGCGTGCCGGTTGCTCTTTGGTCAGCGCCGCAAGCAGATCGGCTCGATCCTGGGCCGGGAAACGATCGAACGCCTCGCGCCATTGCCAGCAGGTGTGGAACCCAACAGTCGTGCCGAGACTCTATCGATCGAGCAGCTTGAAGCGCTGGCGGTGCGGCTGGGCGAGATCAAGGCGTTCTAGCGATGTGTCCGGTGTAGCGACCCGCGTCCCGCAGGTCGTTTCGCAACCCGGCCCACGGGACGTCGGCCGCTACAGTTGCTTGGCCACCGCTCTATGATCAAGCCATGGCGCGATCCAGCCCATTTCACGCTCTCCACGCCGATGCCGCCGCGTCGTTTATGACATGGGGGGCGCCGGGCGCCGACGAGAAGGCCGGCGCGCCGATCGTGGAATCCTTCGGCGAAATCGGGCTCGAATACGCCGCGATCCGACGAGAGGGAAGAGGCTGCGCCGTCTTCGATCAACCCCATCGGGGCACCATCCGCGTCCGCGGCAAGGACCGCATCCCGTTCCTCAACCGCAAGCTGACGCAGGAGTTGAAGGACCTTGCCCCGTTCCGGTCCCGCCGCTCCTTCTGGCTGAACCGCAGGGGCCGCATCGACGCCGACCTGCGGATCATCGAACTGCCCGACGAGATGTACTTCGATCTGGATGTCCTGTGCGCCGCGGCGACGGTCGCCACCCTCTCGGCGTTCATCTTCAGCGAGGACATCGAACTCGCCGACGTGAGCGATTCGATGCACCGGATCGCGTTGCACGGCCCCGCATCGCTCCGCCTTCTGCAGCAAGCATCGATCTTCGTCGACGGCACTTCCGTCATTGACTTGTCGCCGGGTCGCGCCTGCCGAATCACGATTGCCGATAAGGCGGTGATCGCCGACCGCGACGACTCAACCGGGGACATCGGCATCGAACTGCTCATGCAGAGCGCCGATGCGAGAGCCGTCTGGGATCGTCTCTTCGCCGTCGCGGCCGAGCCGTCGCCCGCGGGCCCGCTCAGGCTAAAGCCCATCGGCTGGCATGCGTGGAACATCGCACGCATCGAAGCGGGCACGCCACTCTTCAACATCGACTTCGGCCCCGATTCACTCCCCCACGAGACCGGCGTGCTGGAAAGCCGCGTCTCTTTCACAAAGGGCTGTTACCTCGGGCAGGAGGTTGTCGCCCGGATGCACTCGCTCGGGCACCCCAAGCAGCGGCTCGTCGCGCTCCGGCCCCCGCTCGATTCCGCCACATCCCATGACCCCGAATGGCAGCCCTCGACCGGCTCGGCAGTGATGGCACGGAACGCCGAAGGGGCGGAGGACGCGAAACCCGTTGGAGCCGTGACCAGCTCCACGCGCAGCCCGATGCTCGGCGATTCGATCATCTGCTTCGCCCAGGTTCGCTACGCCTCGACCGACCCCGGTATGAAACTCATCGTTCGTGCGCCGGCCGGTGATCTGCCGATGACCGTTCAGGACACGCTCGCATTCTGGAAACGACAATAATCCTCATGTCCGCTTCGCCGGCCCAACCTGCTCCCTTGCCGCTGCTGCGGGCCACGGATCTGAAGGTCCATTTCCCGGGCCGCGCAGGTTTGTTTCATCGCGCGCCAAGCGCCAAGGCCGTCGATGGTGTCTCCTTCCACATCAATCGCGGCGAGACGCTCGGCCTCGTCGGCGAGTCCGGCTCGGGCAAGACCACCGTCGGTCGCGCCATTCTTCGCCTCACGCCGGTCACGTCCGGGAAGGTCATCTTCGACAATCACGACGTCCTCGCGGCGGGCGGCGACGAGCTGCGCAAGCTCCGCCGCCGGATGCAGATCATCTTCCAGGATCCCGGCGGTTCGCTGAATCCCCGGATGCGCGTCGGTGCAATCATCGCCGAGCCGATCATCGTGCACCGCCTCGCCGCGTCGAAAGACGAGGCCCACGCGCGGGTCCGCGAGCTGCTGAGCCAGTGCGGCCTGCCGGCGACCGCCGCCGACCGTTTCCCGCATGAGTTTTCCGGAGGCCAGCGCCAGCGGATCGCGATTGCCCGGGCGCTCGCCCTCAAGCCCGATTTCATCGTGTGCGACGAACCGACCAGCGCTTTGGATGTCTCGATCCAGGCCCAGATCCTGAATCTCCTCGCCGATCTCCGTGATTCGCTGGGCCTGAGTTACCTCTTCATCAGCCACGACCTGGCCGTGGTGCGGCACCTCTGCCACCGAATTGCGGTCATGCAGCAGGGAAAGATCGTCGAGGAGGGCCCGCGGGACCAGATCATCGGCACACCGGCCCATCCGTACACCCGGTCGCTGCTCAGCGCTGTGCCCGAGCCGGTTCCCGGTTTGCGGCGAAAATGGATCAAGGCCTCCGGCTCCGGCGTATAGCGATTCCCCGGTTCTTCCGCCTGATTGACACCCTTCCAAATCCCCAAGTAGATTGAGCCTTCGGTCCCGGGGGCGGGGTGGACCGACGGCTATCCGGCGCTCCTCTTCCGGGGCGAGGCGGGGCGTTTGGCTCGTTCAGGAGTGTTCCGTGGTGAATCAACCTCGACGCCGGATGATCCCGGCCCTTGCCGCCCTTCTCTGTATGGCCCTCGGCATGGCGCTCGCGCCCCTGAGCCGCCCCGCGCTGGCGCAGGCGCAGGGCGAGTCGGAAGCGCAGCTCCTCGAGAACTTCAACCACTACGTGCGGGTCGCCAACTACGAGCTGGCCAAGTCGTACGCGACGGCGATTCTCGACCGGTCCCTCGAGCCGCGCCGGTTCGTCGGGATCGTGGAAGAGTCGCCGACGATGATCGAGCGCTTCGAACGGGCGACGCACCAGGCGATGCTCGTGCCGGAGCTTGCGGATGTCGCGGCCCGGCTGGATCGGCTGTACGAAGACGGCAAGCTCTCGCGTTCGCGCGACCCCGACGAAATCGACCGCAATATCGCGATGCTGGTCACGACCAACCGCGGCCGGCTGCTCGGCACCGATCGCCTCAAGGCCGCCGGTGGGTACGCCGTTCCGAACCTGCTCAACGTTCTCCAGAAGCATCCCGGCCCTGAGCTTGAAGCCGAGGCGCAGCGCGTGCTGGTCGCTCTTGGCTCGCACGCGGTGATGCCGCTTTGCGCGGCGTTGACCGGTCTCGACGAATCCGTTCAGGAGGCAGTCGCCCGTGTGCTGGGCCAGATTCCTTATCGCTGGTCGTTGCCCTATCTCTACGAGGCGCACGCCCGCGCGTCGGCCAATCAGACCAAGGCCGCGATCCGCCTGGCGATCGAAAAACTCGACGGGGCGTTCCAGCCCAGCAGTTCCGTTGCCGGGATGTACCGCGAGCTCGCGGACGACTACAGCCGCGAACCCGCCAGCCTGACGATGTTCCCGGGCGAGCCCTTCCAGATTCTCTGGCGGTTCAAGCCCGAAACCGGCCTCCAGCCGATCGCGATCCGTTCCGAGGTGTACCACCAGGCGCGGACGATGGAGCTGACCGAGCACGCTCTGCGGCTCGACCCGAACGATTCGCCCTCCGTCGCGCTGTGGATCGCCGCGAATCTGTCGCGAGAAATCAACCAGCCGGCGGACTACGCGAACCCCGTCTACGGCACCGACCGTCGCGACGCGATGTACTACGCCGTCGCCGCGGGCCCGGAGTCGATCCAGCAGGTGCTGGGCCGTGCGATCGCTTCGCGCGATACCCGGCTCGTGCGCCGCGCGATCGAGGCGCTCTCACTCACCGCCGGCGGGTCCGGTGTCCTCCGCGGCACGGACGGTCGCAATGCTCTCGTCGAGGCCCTGGGCTACCCGGATCGCCGGGTCCAGTACGAGGCGGCGCTGGTGCTCGGCAAGGCCAACCCGCGCGAGTCATTCGATGGAGCGGATCGAGTCGTTCCGATTCTCTCCGCCGCGATCCGCGATGCCGACCGGCGCTACGCCGTGGTGGTGTCGACCCGCCTCGAGACGCAGCAGGAACTCCGCGCGGCGCTCGAGAAATCGGGCTATGTCGTGCTCCCGCCGGGTGTTTCGCTCGCGGACACCGCGTCGGCCGTGTCCGAAGTGTCGGGCATCGACCTGATCGTGATGGGGCTGAACGCCGCGTCCACCGTCGAAACGGTGACCGAAGTGCGACGTTCGCCCCGTCTCGCTGCGGTTCCGGTCCTGGCGCTGCTGTCGCCCGGTGGCATCGCCCAGCACGGCGGCGACCTCGCCGGCGATCGGTTGACGATGGTGGTGCGCGAGGGCGTCAACGCCGAGCAGATCGCCGAGGCTTCGTCGCAGTTGGTCGAGAAGACGTCGGGCCCGGCCGTATCCTCCGGCGAGGGGCAGGGGTACGCGTCGTTCGCGCTGAACACGCTCCTCGAGATCGCCGTCAGCGGCGGGGTCTACGACATCCGCGATGCGACCGTTCCCCTCATTGAATCGCTCCGCGATGCCCCGATGATGAAGCGGCTCCAGATCACGGCCGTGCTCGCGTACATCGGTGACCGCCGCGCCCAGCAGGCGATCGTCGATTCGGCGATGAACGCCACCGGCGATGAACGTCTGCCGTTGCTCGCCAAGGCGATCGACTCCGCCAAACGCTTCGGCGACCTCCTCGAGGCGCGCCACCGCAAGTGGGTCGTTCGCCTCGCCCAGGAAGGCAACAACGAGGAAGCGACCTCCGCCGCGGCGCTGATGGGGGCACTGAATCTCGCCTCGGCCGAGATCGTCCCGCTCATCATCGGCCGGTAACCAGCGACCGTGCCGCCCCCGAAATTGGCGTAGTCCGGTGTTGTGAAACCTGCGCGATTGCAACGCGGGACAGGGGTGCGTGCGCCAATGCCGCCCCGTGCGCGAGACACTCTGACGACTGGATCGCCGGAGCAGTCTGTAACGGCGTCCCGAGAATCCCTACTTCAACGCCCGATCAAGAGCGGTCCCCGTGCGGACGATGCTCCGGGATACCCCGGTGCCGGGGTGGTCGGGCGCGGCGGCTCGATCGGTCAACCGTCGGGGGCGGATTTTTCCGGCCGGCGGACTTCGTATTCGGGCGCGTCGGCGGCCTTGGGCCGGTCATTCCCGCCGCGATCCCGGCAGTACCCCTCGCAGGAGACATTCGCATGCGTACTCGTCGGCCAAACGGATTCACACTGGTTGAGATTCTGATCGTCGTCGTGATTCTCGGCATCCTTGCCGCGATCGTCGTTCCTCAGTTCACCAACGCCAGCAACGAGGCGGTCAAGGGAGCCCTCCAGAGCCAGCTCCAGACCATCGACAGCCAGATCGAGCTCTTCCGAGTCCAGCACCAGGGCGCCTACCCCACCGATGACACCGCGCTCACCGAAGATGAGACCGCCATGGGCGCCGGCACCGACGAGGCCAGCGGCTTCGGTTGGGGCGTCATGGTCTCCAGCAAGTACCTGAAGGAAGCGCCCTTCAACGGCTACACCCGCTCCAAGACCGTCGAGGCCGGCGATCAGTCCGACTCGCTCGGTGCCACCCGCGACTCCGGTCAGGGCTGGTTCTACGACAACTCCGCCGGCTTCGTCGTCTATGCCGCCGGCTATGACCCCGCGACCAACCTGCTCGCCCACGAAGAAGGCTTCCCTGAGGGCGGCGGTGGCGGCGGTGGTGGTGGCGGCGGTGGCGGTGGTGGTTGATCTGAATCCTTCGCCGGCATCATGCCCGGCGTAACGACCTCGCGGTCGACCGTCGAAAGGCGGTCGGCCGCTTTCATCGACGCGGAGCCGTTCACATGCACCGGCCCGACAACTCGTGCAACGCCGGACCCCATCGGATCGGCTTCACACTCGTCGAGATTCTCATTGTCGTCGTGATTCTGGGCATCCTGGCGGCGCTGATCGTCCCGCGATTCGCGACGGCGAGCCACGACGCGATCAAGGCATCGCTGACGCGGCAGCTTCAGCAAATCGACACCCAGATCGAGCTGTATCGGGCGCACAACAACGGCGCCTTTCCCACGACCGATTCGACCTCCCCGCTCGGAGAGGACGGGGCGAACGACGGCTGGGGCATCCTTGTATCCGATCTGTACTTGAAGGAAGCGCCCTTCAATACATTCAACGGTCGCACGCTGCTGACGGCAGGCACCGAATCCGAGGCGTTCGGCACGCCGCGGGCCGAGTTCGGGTGGTTCTACAGCCAGAGCGTGAGTCGCCTGGAGTTCTATGCGATCGGTTACGACCGCCATGCCGACCGCCTGAGCATCGAATCCGAGTGATCGGGGCGTGGTATCCCGAATCCCGAGCCGAATCGTGGTGGGCGGAGAGTCACGCTTATCGGTCCGGCCCGATTAGTCCCACTCTGCTGGCCGCGTGGTTCTCGGTCAGCCTCACGACCCCCCTGTTTTCCGCCGATTCTCGCCCTTGCCGCGCCGCGCAGTTCCGCGCCGGTCCCGGTTGGAGACTTCCCATGCGCCACGCTCCATCTCCCAGTTCCGGCGCACGCTCGAATCAGACGCTGCTCACGCTCGTCGTGGCGTTGCTCGCGGTCCTCGCGATGAACAACCTCGCCTCGGTGCCCTCGTCGGCGCTCGCGGCTCCGCGAGAAGACCGGGAGTCCTCCTCAGACTCGCAGGCGATGAGCTTCCCGAACGCGTCGCAGCAGCGGGCCCGCATGATCGCCATCCTCGAATCGCTCGACAAGCGGCTCCAGAAGGTCGAAGGCGCCTTCGCCGGGCCGATGCCGGTCAAGGTCACCGAAATGCCGGAGGTTCGGGTCGCGGAGTGAGCACCATGTTCCAGTTCGCCAACCCAACATCCAGAACTGATCACCACGGCTCGCCGCGCCGCCGGCGGCCGCGCGGCTTCACGCTGGTCGAAGTCCTGATCGTCGTCGCGCTGCTCGGGATCGCCGGAGCACTGGTGATCCCCTCGATGACCCAGACCGGAGTGCTCCGCGTCCAGGCGGCGGTCCGCACGATTGTTTCCGACATCACCTTCGTGCAGGGCGACGCCCTCGCGTACCAGACCCGCCGCGCCATCTGGTTCGGTAAGGTCGCCCGCCAGGGCGCCGAGGGCTGGGAGTTCGTGGACGGCAACGGCTACACCGCGTGCGAAGTCCGCGGCGCCTCGGTCGACCTCTCGACCGACTTTCTCCCCGATCCCGAGAACACCTCGCGCCCGCTCTCCCGCGATTTCTCCCGGCCCGACTACGCCGGCGCGACCATCTCCGACCCGAGCTTCAA
>DASZQL010000158.1:0-4137 GCA_035549675.1 Phycisphaerales bacterium
TCGAACCGTGCCCGCAGATTTGGAGGAATGATCTCGCTGAGGAGCTGTTCCGTGTCCTCCGCCGTCAGCGGCTGCAGACCCTGCGGGACACGCAACTCCCCTGCGATCCGGTACACCGGCGGCATTCCCACCTTCATGTGAAGGTCCGACGCCTCCGTTTTCCGCATGTTGTACAGCAACTGCCGCATCGTCGGCTTGGCCATCACAGCCTCCTTGAGCGCGCGACCCAGACCGCGCCCGGACTCACGGACATCATAGAGACCCCGAAGCCTTCGACTACCGCCATCCCGGCCACGTCCCCGGCAGCGGGTCCGGCTCGCCGCGGAGGCCCTTGATGACCAGCTCGGCGTTCTTGGTCCAGAGGAAACGCCCGTCGGTCGTTTGCCGCCCGAGCTTCCCCATCGCCTTCAGATCGGACTTGCTCAGCGCCTCGCGCAGCACATCGACGAGCGCCTTGTGATCCTTCGGCGGGATCGCCCATCCGTTCTTGCCCTGATCGATGACATACAGCAACCCGCAGTCCGTCGTCATGATCGGCGGCGTCTCCGCCATCATCGCCTCGATGTAGACCAGCGCCGCGCACTCCCACCAGCTCGGCAGGCAGAACAGGTCCGCCCACACCATGTACTGCTGCACTTCCTGCAGCGTCATATGAGGCGTGAACTCCACCTTGTCCTCGAGCTTGAGCTCCTTGACAAGGTCCCGCAGCGGCTGCGGCGGCTCGCCGGTGATCACGAGCACTGTGTTCGGGATGTTGACCTCAGCGAACGCGCGGAGCAGCTCCTTGTGCGCCTTGCGCTCGATATAGGCGCCGACGCAAAGAACGACTTTCTTCCCGTCCCACTTGGCCGGACGAGGCACGCGCCGCTGCTCCTCAGTCGGCGACGCCGTGCCATTGGGCAGCAGCCGGGCGTTGGACAGCTTCAGCGCATCGCGGTTGTGCAGGTAGCCGATCTGGCCCACGTTGAAAACGACGCACGCCGCGTCGCCGATCCGCTTGAAATGGCGTCCGAGGATCGAATCCGCGGGCATGTCGATCGGGTCGTGGTCGATCGTCCCGAACGGGATGCCGAGCTTGCGGCTGAGCCGGATGCCGAGGTCGCCGTTGATGATCGTGTCGTGGATGAGCAGCGCGTCGGGCTTGTACTCCCGCAGGGCTTTCAGCAACCGCCGCTCCATGCTCCAGCAGACGATCCGCCCCGCCAGCCGCGGAAACCGGTGCGCGATGTTCCACCGCACCCAGACCGGGGGCGGCATGATGCCCTTGAAAATGTGGAACGTGGCGCCGTGGAACTCGAACTTCGACGGGCGGTCGTTGTAGCGCTTGAGCTTCGGGAACCACCGCTCCAGAAACCGGGGGCCGCTCAGCGACATCGCAAAGACTTCAGCCCGGTGGCCGATCTCATTGATGGCCCGGGGCTGGTTCACATTCCACATGAACCCCGTGAAGCCTTCGGGAAACGGGGCAGCCAGGGTGATCGTCGCGACGCGCATGGGGGACCCTCTCAGACGACAAACAAATTGGTCCGCATCATATCCATCCAAATCGGCCCGGCGACGCCCGGCCTTCACCAGATCGACGGCGAGCAGGCGCGAAGACACGCCTGACAAACGAAGCCCGGTGTCCCGCGTTCCGACTTCCGCGTTCGTGCTTCTACTTCTTCGCAATAACCACGTCGAACACGACTACCCGCCCGCTCACCTCGTACGCCACGACGAGCGCCGCCTTCCCCGTCGGGCTCTTCGCGGCGTCCAGGAACACGATCCCTTCCGGCGCGAGATAGCCCTCGCCGGCCGTCATGACCAGCCCCGCGAGGCGGGGCGTCACGGGATCACTCACGTCAAACGCCGCGACCCCGCCCGGCCGTTCGAGCGTGACAAACGCGTACGTTCGCCCGTCCAGAACGCCGGTCGTGATTCCCTCGGGCTCGGGCCCCCGTGTATCCGACTGCGAATCGGGCGGCGATCCCGCCACGCTGTCCGCGTTGAACTGTGCCGGGAACCACGTCGCGATCCCTTGTTCGATCAGGGAACCGCTGTCCCCGACGTGTTCGAGTGTCGCGGCGTCCCACACGCTGATGCTCCGTGCGCCGAGGATCGCCGGGTGCTCGATCATCCCGTCGCCATCGAGATCGCCCGAGAAGGCGCACACCTTGAGCCGCCCCGGGCCGCGGTCGCCGCTCTGCGCCGCTTTCGCGGTGGCCGGTGAGAGCATCGCAAGCTCGCCGAGCCGCTTCAGCCGCGCGCTATCGCCGAGCGGCGCCTTGCTGCTCTCCCATTCGCCCCGATCGTCTCCCTCATCCGCCGTCACCAGGTACGCCCGGCCTCCCACCTCGAACCGCGCCAACTGGTCCGGCATCGGCATCGCGCTGATCGCCATCGACACGTTCGCCCCGCCGTCCTTGTCGGAGGGGTCGATGACCCGCGGCGTGAACCCGAGCGATCGGATCAGCGACCATCGCGTCGTCGCGAAGTCGAACACGGCGATCCCATTATTCTCCTGCAGCGTGACGTACGCGTGCTCATTGTCGGTGGTCACGCATTCGGGCTCGATATCGAGCGGCGCCGCCGACCGTCGCAACGGATGAATCCGGAGCCGCCGCGACGGATCGCTCTCGCTCATGACCTTCTCGAACGCCTCGCCCGAGAAGTACGCCGTCACGACGTTCGGTTGACCGACCGTTCGGAACGCCGCCGCGTCCTTTGGCCCGGCCGTCGCGATCACGCTGATCGATCCCGGCGGATCGCACGGCACCCCGTCCGCCTGCACCCCCGGCTCTCCCTCGTTCGCCACGCACACCCGCGAACCATCCGGCGTGAACGACAGCGAATCCGGGTTGAACCCCACCAGCACACTCGACAGAATTTCGCCGCTCTCGGGCCGGAAGAAGACCACGCGTCCCTGCACGCCCGCCCGGTCGCTCGGGATCACGCACGCCGCCGCCACGCCGCGCCCGCGCGGATCGCACGCCACGTGACTGATCTCGCCGTCGATCGATGCCGGCAGGCCAGCGCCCGCCGCGACATCGACAACCCGTTCGATCGCGAGCGCCCCGTCCTCGCCGAGCTTCATCACCGCCACGCCGCGCTTGCCCGTGCACAGAACGAGACCGCTCGCCGGATCCACCGATGCAATTTCAGCGTGGCCGAACTCCACCGATGACCGCAGCGCCAGCCGGACGTCCAGCGCGTCGGGGTCGGCCAGTCCCTGGCCCGCCGCGCCGGCCACGATCGACCCGATGGTCAGAACCACAAGCGCTGGAACCGCGATCACGCGACCATCGCTTCGGTGGGCGGTGTCCCTCTTGTGAACGCACAACCGCGGATCCGTCATCATGAGCCGATCCTCCGTACCCCCCCCGAGCGCGAAATGATCGCCGCCCGCATCGACCGATACAAATGCGAGTTCGATCCCTTCACCGAAACTTCAAACGCCATGCTCCGGATGGCCCATCCTGATCACCGAACCTCGGACGATTCGTCCGGCCCAAGGCCGGCGCTACCCACGTTCGCCGCGTACTGATCCGAATCGTTCAGCAGCGAAGACAGCGACGGTTCCGCCAGCGGCAGCCGCATCGTAATGGTCGTCCCGACCCCGATCTCCGAATCGATCTCCATCCGCCCCTTCACGCGCTCGACGATCGCGTGCACCAGCGAAAGCCCCAGGCCTGTCCCGCCCGACGGCGTCCCCGCGCCCGAGCGATCCTTGGTGGTGAAGAACGGCTCGATGCACCGGCGCTTCGTCTCCTCGTCCATCCCGACTCCATTGTCGCTGACCTTCACGACCACCCGCCGGTTCGTCGCGCTCGCCGTCGGGTCGAGGCGCGCCTCGACGTCGATGCGCCCGGCCCCCGGGGTTCCCGCCAAGGGCCCCTTCATCGACAGGATCGCATCCCGCGCGTTGTGGACGAGGTTCAGCACCGCCTGCGTCATCCGGTGCGGAGCGATCGCGACCTCCGGCAGGCTGTCCGGGATGTCCCACTTGATATAGACCGACGAACCCGCCGACGCCTCGATGAACCCGCGCACCTGCCCGCACCAGCGCGCGAGGTCCGTTCGCCCCTCCGTGCCTTCCTGCTGCGGGTCCTTCGAGAACAGCGAGAGGTTGTTCGCCATCGCCCGGAGATGATCGAGCAG
>DASZQL010000159.1:0-34357 GCA_035549675.1 Phycisphaerales bacterium
CACCGCCGAACTCGGCTCGATGAACGTCACCGACCAGCTCGACGCGATGCGATCCATGGCCGCGGACCCGGTTCGCGTCCTTGTTGCGCCGCGCGTCGCCGCCTGCATCGTCATGATCCCGATCCTGACCATCGCCTCGAACATCTGCGGCGTGCTCGGCGGCTGGCTCATCGGCGTTGGCGTCTACGACATCAACAACGCCCGCTACTGGGAGTTCACCGCCTCCTTTGTCGAGTGGATCGACGTGACCGACGGCCTCATCAAGTCGATTTTCTTCGGCGCCGCCATCGGCCTCATCTCGTGTTACAAGGGGTTTTTCTGCCGCCCCGGCGCCCAAGGCGTCGGCCGCGCGACGACGGAGGCCTTCGTGTCGAGCTTCGTCGCCATCATCGCGCTCAACCTCGTGCTCGCGAAGTTCCTGAATGACTGGCACCGCATGGGCGGCATGATCAGGGCGCTGGTGTCGTAAGCGCAGGGCACGTTCGTCTTCCCCATCCGCCCCGGTCAACTGAGTATGATGTCTCGACGGGCACGGGGATGCCTTTGCGCGCGCCGGCGGTCAGTTCTGGCCGCATCGAAAAGCAAATCCGTAAAAATTTATGTCCTGTCCTTACAGTGAGTTGCAGCAAGCAAAGGCAACATTGATGGTCGCATTTGTGCGCACGCAAAATGGCCGCATAGGGAAAGAGTAGACGCAGCGTATGGTGCGAAACGCACTGATAAGAAGACATCAGGACCACAGAAATATGGATTTTGCAACAAATGAACCACGATATTGTGTGATTTATTAAGAAATTGCCGAGGCCACGTCACGGGCCATTGTGCTTTGTAAGCACGCAGACTAAATAGCCACCACCTAGTTAGAAGCAACACCGATCGTCGTGCGTCGATACGCTGCACGCGATTGACGCGAGCCCATAGAGAGGGACGACACGATGAATTTCCAGACGGTCACGCGAAACCGCAGGAGCTGGAGCCAGCTGCTAATCGCCGGTCTCGCGGCACTGACGGCCTCGCACGCTCAGGCCCAACTCGTCGTGCCAATCGGGCACGATTTTGATGGCGACGATGTCGACGACCGCGTGGTCGGCTACCCCGCCGTTGGTTCGGAAGTTGCAACGGCCGGCCTCGTCCGCGTCTACGACGGCTTGACGCTCGAGCCCCGGCTCAACCTCCGAAGCGGCGAACCAGACGATGCCTTCGGTTTGTGCGTCGCCTCTGCCGGCGACCTTGACGGCGACGGTGCAAACGACATCATCGTCGGTGCTCCGCTGCACAGTCGGATCCACCTCTACGGCGGCGCGGTTTACATCTTTTCCGGCGCGACGGGCCAGCGGCTGGAACGAATCGAAGGCAATCCTTCGCAGATGATCGGCCGCGCCGTCGCCGGTGTGGGCGATTTCACAGGAACGGGCGTGCCGTGCTACGCCATGTCCGGCAGTCAAGTCCTTCCGGACGGCTCACGCCGCGGCTTCGTTCAGATCCGAGTTCTGGGAACACCCGAGCCGCGTGTCGTTTTCGAAGCCGACGAGTCAAACGATCTGTTCGGCGCATCGCTAGTGGGACTCGGTGATATCAACGCCGATGAGAAAGCGGACATCGCCATCGCCGCTGAGTTAGCCACCAACTCGGGCGCGACCAGCGGCGGCATCTACATTTTCCACGGACTGGATTGCGTCTCAGGCTGTCCCGAAATCGTGCACACCGTCGACGCGGCGGCGTATTACGCCGCCGAGACCGACATGGACATCACCGCGTACGGCTGCTTCCTGCTCAATGGAACCGATGTGGATGAGGACGGCAAGCGTGAACTCCTCGTGGTGTCGCGAGGCATCGATTCCGAAGATCGCGCGGACTTCGTCCTCGACTCGATCTCTCTGGACGACGGACAGATCGTCGCGCAGGAGCGCTCGCTGTTTCTGATCGCCGACGGCGACGTGAACAAGGATGGAACTGTTGCGCCGAGCGACGCCTTCCTGGTCATCCAGAACATCAGCAGTAGTGAGTCCGTTCTCGATTGGTTCCACACCGATGTGAATAGCGACGGCACCGTGGATCTTGATGACGTTTACCGGGTCATCACAAGCTTCGACGAGGACTCGCCGCTGGTCGTCCGCGCGGGTTCAGCCGCCGCGGCAGGGGCGGTTGCCGCCGGCACATATCCCCCCGGAGGACTTCCGACATGTGTTGGATGGATTTGGATTGGGATACTTCCCAACCCGAATGAACCACAGAATCCAGAGGACGACTTTGTCATTCCAGAGTGTTGCATTCCGCAAGACAACACTTGGGAGACCCTCGACGATCTGCTGGGCGGGTGCGGCACACCCAGGGACCCCATCGAGCCGGAGCCGGATGACGGCATTGTCGATCCCGGGCCGCCGAATCAGGGCGGACCGATCATGTCGGGCCCGAATCCAGACCCGGATTGTCCCACTCCCCCATGCCCGTGCCATTGTGTGCGATCGTGGCGGGGCAACTGCATTATCGTCGAGTGTGACCACATCATCAGCTATCCCGGTAACCCACCCACTATTCGTCCCAAAGATCCAAGAACCCCAAGTCCGAACCCGCGCGGGCCGAGAGGGAACGAGTCTCGGGCGGACACCACCAATGATTCAAACGACTCCGTTTCCAACCCCGAGTTGGACCGTCACGGACCCGGTGAGTCCACTTGCAATCCGGTCCTTCTCTCCGACGGCATCAAAACCGAGCAAGATGAAGACTTGCGCGTCGCGCTTCCGGGCCGCGACTTTGTTCTGAAGCGCACGTACAGCGCCGGGTCCACGCAGGACGATCCGCGGTTCCCGAGCATGATCGGCCGCGGCTGGGGCACTTCCGCCGACGGGTGGGTTACCTTCGTCCCGACTCGAATGGATTGGGTCAGCATTGAGGCCGACGAGTCCAACGCATTTGTTGACGCCTTGGAGGTTGTCGCGTTCCCGGTCGAAGGGAGCACGAAGCTGTTCGTAAGCGAAGACGACCCGAACCGCTTCGACACGCTCGCCCCGAGCCTGACTCACGGTTGGCGAGCCGCTGCCCGCGTGCGCGGCGTTCTAGTTCCGGTCTGGCTCATCGAGACTTCCGGTCACGGACAGACGGTGTACTACCGCACGTCCGCGCGTGAAAACGGAGAGGGCACACTCTCCGAAGAACTCCAATCGCTCGACGGTCGAATCCTGCAGGAACGCGACGAGTTCGGCAACGCGTTCACCTATCAGTACATGTCGCTCACCGATTCCGACGGCCACGCGGCGAGGCCGCGCCTCAAACGCCTGTTCCTCGGCGGCGAAACCGAATCGACCTGCAAGGCCAAGATCGAGTTTGTGTGGGATCTCGGCACCGAGTCAGCCCCGGGTTCCGGGCGGCTGACCGAAGCCAAGGTGCTACGCCCACAGGGCAGTTCGTGGGTCACCATGCAGTCGGCACGCTACACCTACGTCGGAGACCTTGATTTCGGCGATCGAAGCGCGGTCGGGAACAATGTCAATCAACTCGCCGCGGTCCGCCAGCGCGTCCGGCTCGACGCCGGCGACGCGCCGGGAGAAGGGTCGTGGTACGCACGCGGATACCACTATCGGTACCACCACTCGATGAGCCACGGACCCGCTCTGCTCACGCACGTCTTTGAGCCTGAGTCCATCGAGTATTTCGCCGAACATTGGGCCGCCATCTCCGCGGACTCGCAAGACGAATCCATCGCGATGGCGATCAACAAGCTCATCGAGCATCACAATCTCAGCGAGGCCGTTGGCGGATCCGGAAGCCCCACGGTCAGCGAGCTCGCGAGCAAGGAGATCCAGTACTACTCGAGCGGCGATTCCGCGCCCGGCTACGACGAGGGCAGCCTCGAGGGCCTCGTCAGATCCGAAATTCTGCACCGTGGTTGTTCGTGTTCCGGCGGTCAATCTTCGAAGACAGAGTTCGAGTACGCGCAGCGAGCAATCCAGGACGTTGAGCGGGTGCACGAGTCGGCGGGCGGCACAGTGACGATGCACCCCATCAGAATGTCCAAACTGACAATCCGCCGTGATTCCGTGTGGCGCGATGGTCAATGGCAGGAGCACCAGATCGTTCGAAACTGGTCCGAGGATCGGCTCTTCGGCCTCGGCTGGGGCACCTTCGGCATCCCTGCCACCTTCGACCATCCCTTCTCAGTCACCGTCCACATCCTGCGGTGGGTGCCGGTTCCCTTTGTAGTCGCGAACGAGGTTGAAGATCCCGCCACCGATCGCGTGTGGCGGACGTACTTTGAGTTTGAGAACCATAATCCCGTTCGCAAGTTCAATGCGTCGGCGATCGCATCGTTTGAGACGACCTCTGCCGGATTGCTCAACTACGCTGACACCAACGATGATCCTGGCGCAACCGCAGACCCGAAGGAGGCGGTGAACTTCAACGAGGGCGGCGTGCTGGAACTCAGCCAGTTCGACGACTTCGGCCAGAAAACCGCCGAAGCTGTCGCGCGAATCAGCTCTATAGGGGAACCGCAAGACGAGATCCTGCTCCGCGAACTGGAGTATCTGTCTGACAACGAGGGGGACCGCCCGGATCTGCTAATCAGAACGACCGAGTTCCGAACCGACGAGGTAAGTGGCCCACGCGAAGTTCGCGAATACCAGTACCAGTTCGACCACACGTCCGGAATGCGCCGAAGCCAGGTCGCCCAATCGGCCTGCATTGAGCAGCGCGAGACGCAACAGCAACATGGCCCGCCCGGATCGGGCGAGGTCGTCCGCGCGAGTGGCTTTACCGGCGCGGGCGATACCGCATGGACGAGGTCGGGTGATGGCTCGTTCACCGTGATGACCTACGACACGCTCACGGGGGCGATGACCAGCACCGTGAGAAATGCTCCCATCACCGACGCGCTCCCGTCGCCGAGCTTTGGGATTGCCGCGTCCGGAGACCGGTCCGCCGATGGCGGACAACTGCTCACCGTGCGCGAAGTCGATCTTGCCGGCAGGCCCCGCAGCGTCACCGATGAAAGCGGCAATGAAACGATCTTTGATTACATAACCGAACCGGTCTTCACGTACGCCACGCTGGGACAGGTTGCATCGACTCCGACCCTAACCGCAAGCAACCAGCACTACCTGCGCGTCACATCGACCCCGCCGACCGGTGTCGGCCCTGTGTCCAGGCAGTGGGCCAACGCCGGGTACCAAGTTCTCCGATCGAGCAGCTACGTTCCGGGGAGCGGCCTCGAGATCGGCAGAGTGATCTATCAGTACGACAGCCGAGGCCAGCACCGCGAAACACGGACGTGGCACGACATCGCCGGTGATCTGTCCAACCTCGAGCAGTACGAGTACGACGGCCTGGGCCGCCTGATCCGCACGATCTCCGCAACGGGCCATGTGGCCGAGACCGACTACGACAGCTTTGACCGCGTCATCGAAACGCGGCAGGGATCGGCCGTCGGCAGCATGCAACTGGTCGAACGCAACTTCTATGACCATACCGGAACGCTTGCATCACCGCACCAAGGCGTCGGAGACGGACTTCTCACACTGACACAGCGGTTCGCAAGCGGCAGTGACATCCGCTCGACGGTCTCGATTTACGACTGGCGCGGCCGGAAGCGCCTCAGCTATCTGGCGGGCTCATCCGCCATCACCCCCGCGAAGGGTGCCTATGTCGCCGAGGTTCTTGACAACCTGGGACGACCGGTCGAACAAGCCACCGTCAGCGGCGAACAAAGTCTTTCATCGCTTATTGGTTCCCTGCAAGACGATGAGCTCACGTCCTTTACCGAATTCCTCGCAACCCCGAATCACCCAGTGGAGCGCGTTCGCGCGCTGTCCTACGGACCCCGCGGCCTCGTCTTCGAGGACACCGATTCGTTCCGTAACGATGGCGGCGTGCTTTCACGCACAACACGGCATTGGCTCGACGATGAAGGTCGCGAGCTTGTAGCAGTCGGTCCGGATGGCCCGGTCGTCAAGAAACAGTACGACGGCCTCGGTCGCGTCACGACGACCATCACCACCGACGGCGCCGCGGCAAGATCCACCTCCAGCCCGTCCTTCGCCGCCGTCACCGCGATGGAGCCCACGACCGAGGTCACCTTCGAGCGCACCAGTTCTCTGTTCGATGGCCGCGGCCTGCCGGTGCTCGACCGCGTGGAACAGCGACGCCACGATCTGACCGATTCGACCAAAGGCATCGGCGGGTCGCCGGTCAAGCAACTCGCCGCGACCGTATACGACGGCGTCGCCAAGCCGATCGCGACTGTCCGTTATGGGAGCGGACTGCAATCCGGATCCGCATCGGATTCCTATGCATCCGGAGGCGGAACCGACGCGGTGCCCCTGACCGCCGTACCCACCCGGGGCCCCGGCCGGATCATTACCGAAACACACTACGACGACGCCGGGCGCGCCACTGAGTCCGTGGATCCCCGCGGCATAGTCAGTCGGATGATCTACGACGACGCCGGCCGGGCTGTCGCCACGATCGACAATGTTTCAGATCAGTCCGGCGGCGACCCCGTGAGCGTGACCCGCGACTCGGACGGTTTGTGGAGCGTCGTCAATCGTCCGACAAGCGAGCATCCGGAGCAAGATGATCGGAATCGCGTTGTCTCGATGGTCTATGACGGCGATGGGAACATCACCCACCGTATCGCGCACAAGCCGGCAACAAGCGGCGATGAGCGGCAGGTCACCGAATATGTCTATCAATGCCCCGGCACAACGAGTCTGGAGGGGGGGGGCGGCAGCGTGACGAACGGAGCGCTGTCCAACAAACTCCTTTACGAAGTCCGCTATCCCAACCCGGGAACCGGCCTGCCGAGCATCACACCCGAGGATACCGTCCGCTACGCCTACAACCGTCTCGGCGAGAGGCTCGGCGCCTTGGATCAGAACGGGACGCTGATCAGGTACCAGCTCGACGAAGCGGGTCGGATTCTTTCAGAAACGGCGACGTGTTCATCACCGAGCATCGATGCCGAGTCGAACAGAATTGCGACCGCGTACGACAGGCTCGGCCGCGCTTCGACCATGTCCATGACCGACGATGGCATGAGCATCCACAGCCAGATGGCGATCGACTACGACGGTCTCGGTCGCATCACGCGCGTCCGGCAAAGCCCGTTCGGGTCCATCACTCATGTCGCGACCACAGCGGTGGATTATCAGTACGACGGAACGACCTCCGCCGGACAGTTGGTACACGATCGTCTCATTGAAATGGCTTACCCCGCGTGGTCGCCCGAATCGTACAGACCTGTCCAGACCATCGCCTATGGGAGCGAGGCATCTTCGTCCGATCGCATCTCGCGCATCACCGGCTTCTCATGGACCCGTGGCGGAGCTGTGGGCTCGACGGACATCATCGGCTCGGCTTCTCACGAATACCTCGGCCTCGCGCGGCGCGTGGTCTCAAAGTTCCAAAAAGCGACCGGTGGCATGCTGGTTCGAGACCGGTGGGTGGATGCGGACACCGGAGCCCACACCAGCGGCAGTTACGAGGGTCTCGACCAGTTCGGACGCGTTCGGCGCCAACTCTGGACGCTCGGTGAACCGATCAATCCCTCGGCCTCGGGTTCAAGGCCGCCGCTTGTCCGGCTCGACTACGCCTACGACGATGGCGGAAACACCCTGTCGCGACTGACCCGTCGCGCGGGTTCAAGCGGCGCCGCCACCCCTCTGCGCGATGAACTCAATACCTTCGACGGCCTGAATCGCTTGACGGAGAGCCATCGGGGCGAGGTAAGTCAGATCGGTCGTGGCAGTGAGCAGTGGGTGCTGGACCAACTCGGCAACTGGACAACGTGCAGGCGCGCCACACTTGTCGCGGGCGGTTCGTACAACCGTGTCGAAGGTCGCGAGTTCAACGCGACCAACGAGATCAAGAACACAGAAATCACGGGCACCGATGCGCCGTCGCAACGGCTGTTCGAGTACGACCACGCCGGCAACCTGGTCGGCCAACGGATCCTCGACGCGCTGGACGACGAGGGCGAGTTCGCCGCGCAGCGCTGGAAGCGGTTCACGTACGACCCGTGGAACCGGCTGGTGAAGGTCGAGATCGAGCGGCGGGCCGGCGCCCTGGTCGAGGGGCCGCGGAAGACGGTCGCGGCGTACACCTATTACGCCGGCAACCAGCGCGCGACAAAGACCTGGCGTGCGAACCGGTCCGCCGATTCGCTCTTCTTCTCGGATGATGATGACGGCGAATCGGACCCGCCCGGATACGTCGATACTCCTGATCGCCGCTCGACCTATATCTATGATCGTGACTGGCACTTATTAGAAGAGCGAACCGAGGGGTACAACGCCGGGCAGCGGGGCGAGAACAGTCTCGCCTCGCCGTACGCCGGCCCGTGGGGTTGGGGACCCGGCGGCTCCTTCGCGGCTGCGCCGGACGAAGAAGCACTCCGCGTCAACCGCTATCTCTGGGACCCCACGCAGTGGGATGAGTTCGTCCAGTTCCGATCGTTGCACGCGGAATCGTCGGGAAGCAGCCAGACAGTGGTTGAAGACGAGCGCCGCTGGGCGCTGACGGACCGCAACCACACCGTCATCGGTCTGGTCGACGACGCCGCGGTGACGGCCAGCGCGAGCTCGATCGTCCCTGAACAACTGCAGCGCAACCGCTACTCCCCCTACGGCCGCGCCGAGCGCGAGTGGGCCGCGGACGTCGACGGCGACGGCCGGATCAATATCACCGACCTGAACAAGATCGCCGACGCCACCGACATGACCCTCGCCGCGGATGGTTCCAGCGGCGAGTACATCCCGGGCGCCGACGTGGACTCCGACGGCACCATCGGCACGACGGACCTCTTCCACGCCACCACGGTCCTGGCGCTGGGCACCGACCCCTTCGACCTCGACGACCCCCTCCACACGGATCCGATTGGCCCCGGCGGTGTACATGCTGTGGAGGACGGCTCGCTCTGGCGCTCCTACTGCACCATTGGCTACAGCGGAAGCCTCTACGACCAGCACGCGCGCCTCTGGCTCATGCGCTCACGCTGGTACGACCCCGAGCTCGGCACTTGGCTCACGCGCGATCCGGCCGGCTATGTGGATGGCATGTGCCTCTACCGCTATGTGCGCGGGAATCCGTGCTTATACTTCGATCCATTTGGGCTGTTCTCATTTGGCGAGTATTGGTCTGACATCAAAGCCGGCGCGGCGGAGCTCGTTGCTCGCATTCCGAATGCGCTGACAGGTGCGGCAACGGGAGCCGCCACGGGCGCGGCTACGGGGGCAGCCGTTGGTGCAGGGGTAGGACTTGTCGCCGGTGCTGGCGTCGGCGCGGCACCCGGTGCAGTCGCGGGTGCCGCCGCTGGAGCGACCGGTGGAGCAATCGGCGGGTTCATCAGCGGGCTTATGGCCGATTCGAGCACGCCGGTCACCGAGGTGATGAAACAGGCTGCTATTGACGGTGTTGCCGCAGGCATTACGGGAGGCGTTAGCGGCCCATTGCTCGGTGGGACAAGCGGAACTGCGGCTGCGATGACCACCACCGGAACCGTCGTCCCGGTTGCGGCGAGCACAGTTCAAGCCTCGGCACAAGCTGCTGCCGCGACCGCCGCAGCAGCCGGTATTATGGCCGCAAAGACGCAGGGACCAGCAACAAGCCAGACTACCCCAAGCACAACAGGAGAAGGAGCGAAGGGCGGTACGTACACGATGGTTGATCCCGAAACTGGCAATGTCGTTCGATCAGGGCGGACGAATGATTTATCGCGACGGCAAAAAGAACTGGGACGCGACCCCAATACCAAACATTTGGAATTTAGAGAAGACATGAGAACAGACAATTACAACACACAGCGAGGTCGAGAGCAAAAACTACACGATTATTATAACCCACCTCTAAATAAGATTAATCCAATTAGCCCTATGAATCCCAACCGACAAAAATACATGGATGCAGCCCCCGATGTGTGCCCACGTTAATAAGTTAGACACAGCTGGATTGGCACCGGAGGGATCGGTCGTCACTGTGCCACTACGAGATCGTGGGTATGGCGTTGGCGTGATTGCGAGAAATAGCGGCGACGGAATTTTATTAGTTTATTTCTTCGGCATTCGGCTCGACGCCAACGACCTACCAATTGATTGGTCGACGATCAAACCTAGCGCCGCAATTTGGGTTCGACTTGTCGGAGATTTGGGCTTGCTGAATAACGCTTGGAATGTAATTGGCACAGTAAATCCATGGAGTCGTCTCGAATGGCCCATGCCTCCACTAGCAAGGTATGTTGATGGCATTGGATATTATAAATCATTTTATGATGATAATACTCTCGATAAAATTCGGGAAGTTCGTATTACTGAGACAGAAGCAAAGCAATTTTGGGAAGACGGCATGAGCGGTTATGTGGCGGCCGAAATAGCGCTGACCAAGCGACTCAGCAGACTAGCTCCATAAACAAGTAATCTCCTTCGTCCTTTATCTTGCTAAGGGCATTGGCATGTGGGATAGAAGCCCTCCATACCGTAGCTGGTTGCATCGAAGTTTTCCATGCCGTGCCATCGAAGTCGATCGGAACCTTCGACGATTGGGCAAAGCCGATGGCGAAGAAACACCCTGTGCGCGGACCGACGTTGACGGCGCGGTTCACACTCGATGAGAGAACGGTAGACATCGAAGTCGGCGGAACCGACTTCGATGGCACGTCACACGAATCCCTTCCACTTGTCCCACGAACCCGGCTTTCCCGGCGGCGGGTCGCACTCCAGCTCGCTTTCGCGGCGTCCCATCCACCAGCGAACGCTCGACCACTTCCAGTCTTCGGGCCGCTCCACCAGGCCACGTTCGACGGGGTTGCGGTGGATGTACCGGACCTCGCGGCAGAACTCGCTCAGGTCGCGGACGTTGCGGTCGAAGCCGCCGCCCTTCTGCCAGAAACGAGGGCGGCCGGTCGCGTCCTTCAGCCGGTTCAAGATCGGCGAACTGTCTCGGCACCACCGCCCGAGCGCGCGCTGGGTGATCGACATCTTGATCGACCAGAGCACACGCTTCATCGTCACCCGTTCATCGGGCCGGCAGAGCAGGTGCACATGCTCGGGCATGATGACCCAGGCAAAGAATCTCGAGGTTGAACTTGCGGCGAGCGTGTGCGAACCGGGCTACGAGCGCATCGGCGATCCGCGGGTTGGTGGTGAGGAGGGGCAGTCGCTTCTGACAGGAGAAGGTGATGAACCGAACGCCGCCCGGGATCTCGTACCGGCGCATGCGTTTCCGAATGGGCTCCCCGGGGGTCACGCGGGTACGATATCGGTCGGGCGATGGATAGGAGACGTGTCGAACGGGCGTGCCATGGACAACCACCTCGGGACTTGGACGGGTGCGACTGAGGACGAAGAACATCGAAGTCGCCGAGCCGACTTCGATGGCACGATTGACACCGTGACCGCCGAGGAACATCGATGCCACCCGCCCGTACGACTCTGTATGGAATGTGATACCGGCGGCTGCACACCCGCCGAGTTTCAACTCGGCGGCATTCAGATAGATACTGCGTTCAGGTTCGGTCTAGCCTGGGGTATCGTAGAATATAGATGTCGTTCACGTTATATGCCTCTTAGTGATTCAATAACTATCACCGAGTGATTGATTAATGATTGCCTGATGACAACATGAACAATACGAACGAGCTGTTTTTTGCCGACGCATTCGGCGCCGAACGAGATTTCTTCCAGGCCAAGTGGCACGGGAAAACTGTGCATATGGAACCCACGCGACGGGGCTCGCCGTTCGTTTGGATTGCTGTCGTGGTGCTGCCGTGGCTCCTCGCAGAGGGCGTTCTTTGGGTTCTTCGATATGTGACGGTGCACCACCCTGCTCAGGCTGGGGGAATTAACTACGGCATGATGGCACCTGTCCTGCGAGTATCTGCGGCCTGCTTAATGGCATTTTGTCTTTATCTCTAATGGCTGCAAACATCTGTGTGGCGGCGAAAAGAGCCCGTTGTCATCGCAGCACCGTCGATAGGCCAGTTCAGGCATATTCCTTCAGGCCAGTCCTGGGCTATTGCCGACATCGCGAAGTTCATATTCACGAGCGGCTGGGTTCGCGATCCAAGCCGGGGTGAACGAACCCACTATGCGCTGCAACAATGGACGATTGTTTTTCGTACACCCAGCCACGAATCGCAACTGAGCGTCCTGCTCACCGAAATTGGATTGGGGATACGATTTCGTCGCGGCGTAAAAAAGATCGCACGCGCCTGTAACATCCAGATCGAATACCGACGTGTGCCCTTGAAGGATTCTCCCGACCGTGCCGAATGTAAGCTTTTATTCGGTGACACTCTCGACATGGCGCGAACGTGGGGCCATCGCTAGCCTAGTAGCCACCTCGGCCGATGGTATCGAAGTCCTCCATTTCGTTCCATCACAGTCCGGCGGGTGGCATCGCATTCCGGCATCGTGCCATCGAGTTCCGCTGGGGACTTCGATGGTTGGGCGGAGCCGAGGGCAAAGAAGCATTGAGTGCGCGGGGCCGACGTTGACGGCGCGGTTCACCCTCGACGGGAACGAGGGAGACATCGAAGTCGGCGGAACCGACTTCGATGGCACGATTGACACCGTGATCGCCGAGGAGCACCGATGCCACCCGCCCGAAGGTTGCAAGGGGAACTAGTATGAACGACGCATGGTCGTGGAAGCTTTCCGATCAGGGGTATTCCGTTCGAATCGACTGCGACAGCCGAGTGTCCTATGCGTACTTACTAAAAGGCACAGCATTTGTTGGTGACGTGTGGCTAACCAACACAGATTATGATCCGGACGAGATCCCTTGGGATACAAGCCATCAGGAGATGCCGTTTCGCAATCCTAAAGAATACACTATCTCTCACGAACCATTGATTGATCCAAATCCAGATGACTTTGTATTTTATTCTTGGCATGACAAAGGTTCCTTACGTGTGGCCATTTTGTACCTCGGACAACCGCTCGCCATTTTGGGCGACGGCATCAAGCCTGGTTGGTGTGTGTTTGCAAAAAAACGAGGGCCATTGGCTCAGCCACTTCTTATCGATGTTCGGCGCAATAACCAAGACAGACCGCCCGACACAACGAGCTAACGGCGGCACGTTCTTGACCGAGAACTGTCTAAGACGTGCCAGCAGACGACTGGTCCAGGGCCCGGCTCGTGGGCCGGAAGGGATTCGTGTGACGTGCCCGAGCGGACCTCGATGGCACGATGTGTGCAGGGAACGCTCGACCACTTCCAGTCTTCGGGCCGCTCCACCAGGCCGCGCGTTGACTCTGACCGCCTCATCGGAACACCCGGCCTTCTTTCCATGCCATGATGGGAGTTTCCGTTTCGTTCGAACTCTGGCTGTACCGATGAAGTGAGGTGCCAGAGGAACCCACAGTGAGCTCCGCAACGGCCCGACACACCGAAGTCGTCATCCTCGACCGCCTCTGCGGCACGTGCATGATGCAACTCCGCGGGGAGCCGTGCGACGGCGTGTGCCCGGGGTGCGGCGAGCGTGTGGCCGCGGCGCTTGATGGGGCTCACTTTGTCATGCGGTCGCCGTGGTACCTCGCGCGGCTGATCCGCGGCGGACGATTCATCTTCTGGGGAAACCTCGCGGCGATCGTGGGCGGGATCGCGTTTCTGTTCGCCGCCTCGGCGGTGCAGACGGTGTGGATCGCGCTCGTGTTCGGCGCGTTCATCCTGGTAATGGAACTGCTCGTGCACTCGGGGTGGTGGATGATCACACTCGCCGACCCTGATGCACTGCGCGACCCGCACCGTGCTTTCGGCGGCGTCATTCGCGCCACGGTCATAATGAGCCTGCTCTTTCTCCTGGGAGGAACGGCGCTCTTGGCGTTCGCCCCCCCCAGTGCTGCCCCCGCCTCCTGGCGGCAAGGCGCCGCCGAACCCTTATTTTCTGGTCAGCGCTTTGCTCATCGTTGGTTACCTCGCTGTCTGCTTTGTGCGCGCGATCCTGGCGAGGTCGTACTGCCACTGGATCATCCTGGCGTCTAGAGCACAGCGGAACGAGCCAATCCGTGACTACCGCTTCCCGTTGTATCGCATCTTCCTCGCCTTCATCCTGCCCTGGCACCTCGTGATCGAGCCGGTGCTGCTGGTCGCGTCGGTCGTCGAGACCACGAACAAGCTCAAGAGCTGCCTGAAGCTTCGACCGAGCATCGCGGGGACGGCGCGCCCGAAGCGGCGCGACGACGGTCTCGCGCAGGTGTTCTACGCCGACTCGCACGCGCCGGACTGGCCCGGCGGCTGACCCTCGATGACGTGATCTTGGTATTAGGCCCGGAGGGACTTGAACCCTCACTCCCCTTGCGGGAAAGGGGATTTTAAGTCCCCTGCGTCTGCCATTTCGCCACGGGCCTTCGAAGAAACTTCCGTTTCCTGTGCCGGGCCGCCGCGGTGCTCAACCGGCGCGGGCCTCGGTTTCGACTTCTTCCATGTACCGACCGGTCAGGCCCTCTTCGCGCAAGACTTCGGCGTGCGGCATGTGCGTCGCGCGCATCACGCCCTTCAAGTGCGGCTTCACCATCTCGCGCATCCGCGCCTGCTGCTCGACGATCGGGAGCGTCGCGTCGATCACGGATAAGCCGAACTCCGGCACCATCGACTCGTACTCGTTCAGGATTCGGCCCTGGAAGAGCTCGAAGCTCTTGTATGGGTCTTCGCTGAGCCGCAGGTCCATGCCCGCCTCGTACCACTTGAGCTCGGGGCGGCCTGACAGAATCCGGTCGAGCGCTACGTCGAGCGGAACGCGGAAGTAGAACGCCGCGGTGGGCTTGGGGGCCATGCGGTAGATGCGTCGGACGTATTCGCGGTCCATGCCACGGGCGGAGTCGCGGGCGAAGGCGGTGTAGATGTAGCGGTCAGCGAGGACGACGGCGCCCGCGCGGAGCGGCGGGAGAATGGTCCGCTCGAGGCGGTCCGTGAAGTCCGCTGCGTGGATCAGCGAGAACGTGAGCGGGCTCAGGAGCCGCTCCACCTTGCCCTTGCGCGTGGTTTCACGCACCAGCGGCGAGCTGTTCCACTCGCTGAAGTAGCAGGCATAGCCCTGGGCGGTCAGCCACTTCGAGAGGAGGTCGAGCTGCGTGCTCTTGCCCGAGCCGTCGATCCCTTCGACGATGAAGAGTTTTCCGGGGAGCGAGCCGAGGTCGGCGTACTGGCTGAAATCCGAAGGCATGGCTGAACATCCTGCGAAAGAACGCCGCCGCCCCACTGGCGACGATCGTGCGAATCACACAGTATGCCCGAAGCCGGGCGCGATGGAACGGACGCCCGGTTCGTCTGAAATACCCGTCATCCGGCTGCCGCGGCGTCGCACCGACAAGAGAGCGGAACAGCTCACTGCGGCTGGTGCGGCAGCCCGGATAATCGGCCGCCCTGGCGGGGCGAAGGCATGTCCGCCCGAGCTTCAGCCGCGCCGTTTCGAGACACCGACGCGCTGCCGCTCCCGGCCCATTCGAATCGGGGCGAGAGGCCGACGTACCGACGGAATAAGCCGCTCTTTCGTTCGGCGCCCCAGATATCGACGGCCGGATTGTCCTTCGCGCCGACGGAAAGGACGACTTCCTCGTCGCGCACGCTGACGGTGACGCCGGCGACGTTCTGCGTGTGCGTGCGGTCGAGTCCGTCGGCGATCCGCAGGATGCCCGAGAGCTTGCGCACGAGGCGCCGGTCTCGCTTCGGCAGCTTGGCGAACGTCGGGTGATCGAGAGTGGGTTCGGCGCGGCGGTGGTACCTCGCGATGTTGGCGATCAACTCGAGCTCGCGGTGGCTGAACCCGGCGATGTCGCTGTGCACGATGAGGTGATAGCTGTGCTTATGGTGGCGCGAGTAGTTGATGAGATAACCGACGTCATGAAGGATCCCCGCCGCGAGGAGCAGGTCGCGCGCGGAGCGATCGTTGCATCCTTCCAGCGATTCCGACGACTGCTCGACGATCTGGTCGAACAGTTGCATCGCCAGGTCGGCCACATGGTTCGAGTGGGCTTCCTCGTACCGGCAGGCCGTCGCGAAATGCTTGAGCGCCCGCCAGCGGTCCACCATACCCGGCGTCGCGCCGCTGCCGTTGGGCATGCGCTCGGCGATCATGGTCAGCAGCAACCCGTCGCGGATACCGCGGTCATGAACCTTGAGGGTGTTCACTTTGAGGCGCCTCATCGCGCGCTCGACGATGGCGAGGCCCGGCACGATGATCTCGGCCCGGTCGGCGCTGAGACCGGGCACCCGGAGCCGCTGGCGCACGGGCATCTGGTCGAGCCAGTCGAGAATGTGCCGGACTTCGGAGCGCTGGATCTCGTAGCCGCGGGGCGTGAACGGGAGCATGTCGGGACCCGTGCCGGTCGCGCCGCGGTGCATCGAGATCGCCGCGAGGGTGGTGAAGGTGCCGCCGGTCCCGATCAGGTACTGCGGCGAGAACGCCGGCTGGCGGATCCACTCTTTCATCGTCTTTTTGATCGCCCGGTCCATGTCCTCGAGCGCGCCGACGTCGCCCGTCGTGCAACCCGGGAACCGCTCCGCGACGCGGACCGCGCCGAGGGGCACGGTGAAGACCTGCTCGACGACGCCGCCGGAGGCGAGGACGATCTCCGTGCTCCCGCCGCCGACATCCGCGATCGCGACGTTCGCATCATGCAGGTCGAACGAGTGTGCCACGCTGAGGAAGGCGAGCCGCGCTTCGTCCTCCGCCGAGATCGGCTCGATCGGGATCCCGGCCCGCTCCTGCACGAGACCCAGAAACTCATCGCGGTTCTTCGCCTCGCGCACGGCGGCGGTGCCGATGGCGCGGATGACGTCCGCGCCGTACCCCTCCGCGATCCCGCGCATCCGTTCCACCGCCGAGGAGGCCTTCTCCATCGCCTCGGGGCTCAGGCGTCCGCTGGCATCGAGCCCCTGCCCGAGCCGGGTGATTTCCTTCTCGTCATCGAGAATGCGATAGCTGCCGTCCGCGGCGACCTCCGCGACGATCAGGCGGATACTGTTGGTGCCGACGTCGATCGCGGCGAGGCGCATGAACTCTCCATCGGCCGGATGTGTTCTGGAGTTCACGCACGAAGACCCTGCACGGCGCCGTGATACTCATGGGACGCCGCTGCACCGTCCACCACGACGACGGGCTCGATGCCCCCGGCGATGTCGCCCCGCCCGTTCGGACCGTCGCCCAGAAGCTTGGAAACCGCCGTCGAAAGCTCGGGCTCCGCGATGGTTCCCCACCAGCGGATGAACGATGTCCGGGCGGCGTCGCGTTCGGAACGGAATCGGACCGCGAGCGAGGCTAGCCCGTCGTGCAGCGTCGCGGCTCCGCCGGTTTCGCCCGAGGAAACGATCGGCGTCGGCAACGATTCGCTCGCCGCCCGGCGCCAGCTCTGCTCAAGCCAGTCCATCGCGTCGTGCATGTCGTTGATGACACCGAGCCGGTCCTGGATGCCGACGATAAGCCCGTGCGCCCGCTCGACATCCGCTTCGTCGAAGCAGTCGCGGAAAATCTCGATCGCGTACCGGAGCCGCTTGCCCTCGATGCGCAACTCATGCAGGTTGTCATAGACGCCCAGATCGGTGGCGCTGGTGGCCCGCATGGCGTTGAACAACCGCGGGATCTCGCGCTCGGCGACTTCGCCGGCGGTGGTGATGTCGCCCGCTTCATCGACAGGCGCGTTGCGGAGCAAGCGTTTCCCGACGCGGGCCAGCTTCTTTCTCGCTTTGCCCCGGCACGCCTTCGCGATGCCCTCCAACGCGGTTTCACGCTCGCGCTCGAGCCCCTCGACCGCGTAGTCCAGCGCCGCGGCGTCGCCGCCTGCTAGCCCCCCGCGCCGCTCCTTGTACAGGTCCATCAGCACGTCGCAGCGCCGCACATTCCCCGCGGCCCGGCGGATGCGCCGCAGACGGCGGTTCATCTTCTTCACGCGCCCGCGCCTGAGGCATCCCGCGAAAGCCGCGATCGCTGTTCCCGCCCGGCGGGTCGCCACGCGAACATGGTGAACGTCCCGGTCACTGGGGTTGTCGCCCGCGCGATCGAGCTGTTCCATCAGCTCGACGAGCGAATCCAGCCGGGAGCCGACGGCCTCGTGCAGGGCATCGCCGATGCTCATGACGGGCTCGATGGAGGGATTGTCCTTCTTCGGCTGCTGGCTCACGGGCGCGCTCCCGTCATGTTTCCCACCACAGAAAGCACGCCATCCGATAGCGATTTGAACACGGTGCGAACATCGCCGTCGGCGTCCACCACCGAGAACTTGTACCGCTCGGAGAGGTCGTCGAAGACCGCGAGCAGCCGCGTCTGGTAGCGGACGAACGACTGGTAGACGTCGTGCTCCTCCTGGAAGTCCATCCCGGACTCCCAGTAGTCGAACCCACCCGCGGCCATGACGCGCTGGGTGAGCTTGGGGAGGCTGATCTTGAGATAAAAGACCGCGTCGGGACGGGGCGCGAAGCGATAGACATCGCGGATCCACTCGGGGTCACCGCCGCGGACGATGGAGCGCGCCATCATGGAATAGACGTAACGATCGGCGAGCACGACGAAGCCGGCCCGGAGCGCCGGGATGATCTCGTTTTCAAGCCTGTCGGCGAAGTCAGTGGCGTAATAGAGGTCCATGGTGAGGCGGCCGAGGGTGTGGCCCTCCTTCGCCTGCCTGAGTCCCTCGCCGGCCAACTGGCTGCGGGTGAGGGCGGTGTGGGCGACGCCGAAGCCGCGCGTCTCGAGCCACTCGCGCAGGAGCGCAAGCTGGGTGGACCGGCCCGCGCCGTCGGTCCCCTCGACCGCGATCAGTCGGCCGGGCAGCGACGAGATGTCCGCCGCATCGCCGCCGTTGATCTGGATGTCGGCATCCGCGCCGCCGCGACGAAAACCCGCCTCGGAGCGGTAACCGCTCGAGTTCGAGTGCGCTTCGACCGCGGCCTTGAAACTGGGCATGAATTCGAGGCTCCGTCACGGGCGCGGATGGGCCAACGGCGGCATTGTAGCGACGCCGGGCGAGGCCGCCCCGGACACTCCAATTGTTAAGAAAAACGGCTGAATTAGCGTCAAAATAACGCGAACAACCCCCGATCGAGGGCGTTTACGCGCTGTTCAATGCCGACTGAGTGGATGGGCGGTGGATATCCGTGAACACCTCGTTGGAGGGCCCCGTCTCGCGGAGTGCGGCGAAGGTCAGGCTGACGGCGATGTTCCGCAGGAGGCGCGAGCGGACCTCGGGTCGCGAAACACGCTCCGGCGCGGGGATGACCTGACGGACGGACCCGATCGGACCCGGCACTGCCCCCCGGCGGCTGGACCATTCGAGCAGGCCCCAACCGCCGGGCATCTCGCGCGGCTTGATCAAGCCAGGGACTGTGAGCAGGTACAGCCGGTCGGCGACGCGGTACTGGCTCATCAGGAAAAACTTCGTGTCGCCGTGAATGCCTTGCTCGACGCGGCGGAGCGCGCGGACGACTTCGCGGTACGCGGCGAGGCGGCTGCGCTCGAAGTCCCACGATTCGAGCTCGCTGAAGAGCGCGCTGCCGGAGCGCTGCAGATGCGGCTCGTAGTGGCGGATGAGGTCGCGCTCGATGCGGGATTTCTCCGCGGTCAGGCGGGTGCGCTCGTCGATGAGACGGTCGCGCTCGGCGGTCTCCCGGAGGAAGTCGCTCCGGCACTGCTTGCACTCGATGACGACGGTGACGGGATCGATCTTTTCGCGCCGGGGGCGCGATGGGGCCGCGCCGCCCCACAGTGTTCCGCTGCGCTGGCGCTCGTCGCGCGTCGGGCGGCGGACATCCATGTAGCCCGCGGCGTCGGCGCGGTAGCGCGAGAGCGGGCAGCGCACTTCCGTCGCGGCGGCGGAACATCCGTGCTCGATGAGAAACCGGAGCGCCGCGCGCTTCAGGTCCGCGTGCCTGCTGGATTCCATGACGCACCACCCTCGACCAACGCACGCACCATCCGTGTGCGAGCGGCGGGAGTGTAGGCGCGCCCCGGCGGTGCGCGGCTCAAACGGGGGCGTGGCGGACGACCTCACCCTCGACGACGAAGATCACCGACTCGGCGATGTTGGTGCTCAGGTCGCCGATCCGCTCGAACGCCCGGACCACCGAGAGAAGGTCCACGATCGACTTGGCGTCCTTCGAGTGCTCGGCGACTTCCTGAACGGCCCAGGTCACGATGGCCTTGTAGAAATCATCGACGTGCCGGTCCTCGCCCCGAACGTGCGCGGCGAGCGAGGCATTCCCCTCGGCCAGCGCGCGGATCGAGTTGCCGAGAATCGTCTGCGCCGCCTCGGCCATGTCGCGCAGAACATCGGGGTAGGCGATCGGCGTCTGCTTGCCCATCGCGATCACGCGCTTGGCGATCCCCTTGGCGAGGTCGCCCACGCGCTCGAGGTCCGCTTCGATGCGCAGGGCCGCGACGACGAACCGCAGGTCGCCGGCGACCGGCTGCTGCAGGGCGAGGATCTCGAGGCACTCGGACTCGATGTCGATGTCCATCCGATCGATCTCGGCGTCACCCGTTTTGACCGTCTTGGCCAGGACTTCGTCGCGCTCGAGCAGGGCCTTCGTCGCCTTGGCGACGCGGCCCTCGACGCTCGCGCACATCGTGAGTAACGCCCGGCGGAGGTCCATCATCCGCTCGGACAGGTTCTGCGACATCCAGTCAGCATTCGACACGGGCATTCCCCATCATACGCCTCAACCGAACCGCCCGGTGACGTAATCCTCGGTTTCCTTGTGCTTCGGCCGGGTGAACATATCGACCGTCCGCCCGGACTCGATCAACCGCCCCTCGTAGAAAAAGGCGGTCATGTCGGAAACACGGGCGGCCTGCTGCATGTTGTGGGTGACGATGACGATCGTGTACCGCTCGCGGAGCTCGCGGATCAGGTCCTCGATGCGGAGCGTGGACTTGGGGTCGAGGGCCGAGGCGGGCTCGTCCATCAGCAGGACTTCGGGACCGACCGCGATGGCCCGGGCGATGCACAGCCGCTGCTGCTGACCGCCGGAGAGGGCCAGCGCGGAGTTGCCCAGCCGGTCCTTCACCTCGTCCCACAACGCGGCCTGCCGGAGCGATTTCTCGACCAGCTCGTCGAGCTCCGAGCTGGTCATCCGCAGGTGAAGGCGCGGGCCGAAGGCCACGTTGTCATAGATGGACTTGGGGAACGGGTTGGGCTTCTGGAACACCATCCCTACGCGGCGGCGGAGGTCCACCACGTCGAGATTCGGGTCCATGAGGTCGATGCCGTGCAGGTCGAGCGAGCCTTCGGCGCGGGCGCTGGGGATGAGGTCGTTCATCCGGTTGATCCAGCGCAGGAAGGTGGTCTTGCCGCACCCGCTGGGACCGATGAGCGCCGTCACCCGGCTCGTGGCGATCTCGATCGACACGTCGCGGAGAGCCTGGTGCGTGCCGTACCAGCCGCTGAAGCCCTGGAAGCGGATCGCGGTCGCCGTGGTCGCCTGCTCGCCGCGCGAGGCCTCGGCCCGGGCCGCGATGGACGACAGCGGATTCGGCGGGGCGGGTGGGTGCGTCACGGGCCTCTCACGGGTTGGTTTCTCTTCAACGAGCTGGGTCATTGGAGCTGCTTCTGGGCTTTCTGCCGGATGATCATCGCGGCAACATTGAACAGAATCAACACGCCGAGCAGGACGAGAATCCCGGTCGCGGCGACCTTGTGGAACTCCTGGTTGGGCTGGCTGGCCCAGTGGAAGATCTGCAGCGGCATGACGGTGAAATCTGACATCAGGTTGCGGGGCGTGTAGAGAATGAACACCACGCCGCTGACGACGAGGAGCGGCGCGGCCTCGCCGATGGCGCGGCTCAGCGCCAGGATCGACCCCGTCATGATGCCGGGCACCGCCGAGGGAAGCACCATCGTGGAGATCGTCTGCCAGCGGGTCGCGCCGAGCGCCAGCGCGCCCTGGCGCAGCGAATCGGGCACCGCACGGAGCGCCTCCCGCGACGCGATGATCACGATCGGCAGCACGACGAGCGCGAGCGTCAGCCCGCCCGCCAGCACCGTGCTCCCCATCGGCAGGCGCAGGTGGTACCACGCGTGCTCGTCGCCGAAGCTCAGCATGTTTTGCGTCTTCCACGAGCGGACGCGGGCGGCGTCGAGCACGACCTCGTCGTTCTTGCCGTCCGGCCGGTCGGCCGCGACGCGGATCGACGGGCGCTCGGACGAGAGCAGGTGGCCCGTCACAGTCGAGCCGTCGTCGAGCGTGAACTCGAAGGAGCGGGCGAAGACCACATGGCGGCTCGTGATGTCGGCCCTGTTGATTTCCACTTCGCCCGCTACCGGGTCCCGCAAGCGCAACTGATCGTCCGTCTCCTCCTGCAGGAACGCCTGGATCGGCGCAGGGCGGCCCACCGCTTCGATCACTTCCATGCGGTCGTAAGTGGAGAGATTCGGGCTGCCCAGAAGGCCGAAGACTCGGGCGAAGACCGTGAGACCGATGATGCCGTAGACGATCGACGGGACACCGGCAAGATTGCTCACGTTGAGCTGGAATAGCCCATGAACGTGTCGCCAGAGGCGCGTCCTGGGCTTGTACTCCTCGAGCAGGATCGCCGTCGCAACCCCGACCGGCACGGCAACCGCCATGCAGATGACGCACACCCACACCGACCCCCACAGGGCGGCCTTGAGCCCCGCTTTCGCCGGGAACCGTGACGCGAAGCCGGTGAAGAAACCGAGGTCGAGATACTTCCAGCCTTGCACGGCGATCGCGCCGATGAGCACCGCGAGCAGGGCGCAGCACAGGCACGTGATCAGCAGGCATCCGCGGCTGAACCAGCGGTCCACGCGCCGCCGTTTCGCGATCGACTTCGCCCGTTCGCCCGCCATCAGTGGTACACCTCGCGGTAGCGGAGCATTACGCGGTGCCCGATGACCGTCAGCACGAAGGTCATGACAAAGAGCGTCGCCGCGACGGCGTAACTGGAGAGATACTCGACGCCGTGCGCCGGGGCGTCGCCGAGGAAGATCTGCACCATGTAGCCGGTCATGGTCTGGACTTCATCGCGCGGGTCGAGCGTGAGCCGCGCGAGGCCTCCCGCGGCGAGGGCGACGATCATCGTCTCCCCCACCGCTCGCGCGATCGCGAGCAGATAGGCGGCGATGATCCCCGAGAGCGCCGCCGGCACGACCACCTTGGTCGAGACGTCGAACCGCGTGCACCCGACGGCGTAGGCGCCCTCCCGCAGACTCCGCGGCACGGCGCGAAGCGAATCCTCCGCCAGCGAGCTGACGATCGGCAGGCACATGATCCCCACCGCGATCCCGGCGCCCAGCGCGTTGTATGCGCTGATGGGCTTGGTGATCCACTCGTAGAGGTCTTCCGGAAGCCACGTGAGCGCCGGCGCGGCCCGCATCACGATGTTGTCGTGCAGCCACTGCAGGGCGGGCGTGATGGCGATCAGCGCGAAGTAGCCGTAGACGACCGTCGGGATGCCGGCGAGGAGCTCGAGCACGGGCTTGAGCACCGCGCGGAGCCTGGCCGGTGCGTACTCGCTGAGGTAGATCGCCGTCGCCAGACCGAAGGGGAGCGCCACCACCGCCGCGACGGCGGTCACGACCAGCGTGCCGCAGACCAGCGGCCAGATTCCAAAGTGCTTCTCCGCGCCGAGAAGGGGCGACCATTTGGTCCCGAAAAAGAAATCGGTGACGCTGGCTTCGGGCCGCTGGAAGAAAGCGACCGTCTCGACCAGGAGAACGGCAATGATCGAAACGGTGATGAGCGCCGCGAAGACGCCGCACACCCCGAGCACGACCATCACGCCCGTTTCCCGCGCGCGGAGCAGACCCCTCGACCGCCGTCGCGGTTTGGCAGGGACAGCGGCCGCGGTGGGTGCGGGGAGTGTGCTCATGTGACGGGCCTGGTCACCGGAAACGGTCGGAACGGTGGCGGGGAGAGAACGCGGAGAAGACCGCAGGGACCATTCCGGATCAGTGCGCGTAGATCGTCGAAAGCGGGCCGGAGACCTTCTCGCCCTTGTCGTTCAGGAACTTCGTCCCCGTCTTGCGGTCGCGGAAGATGCCCTTGGCGGTCTCGTACATCGCGCTGGGAAGCTTCACGTAGCCCGCGCCTTCGACGAGTTCATCCGCCTGATCGAGGTAGAAGTCCACGAAGGCCTTCACTTCGGGGCGATCCGCGGCCTTGCGGTTCACATAGATGAAGAGCGGGCGGCTGAAGGGGGCGTAGGTGCCGTGCTCGATCGTTTCGTGAGTCGGAGCGACCGCGCCCTTGCCCGCGTCCACCGACACCGCCTTCAGTTTGTCCTTGTTGGCGAAGTAGTACGCGCAGCCGAAGTAACCGATCGCGCCGGCATCGCCCTCGACGCCGCGCACGAGCACGTTGTCGTCCTCGGAGACGGACATATCGGAACGGATCGAGGCATCGGTGCCGTCCTTGCCCGCCTTATGCGCGACGATTTCCTTGAAGTAATCGAATGTTCCCGAGTCGGTGCCGGGAGAATAGACCTTGATGGGCTTGTCCGGGAATCCGGCGCGGACTTCGGACCATTTTTTGGCGCCGCCCTCGAGATAGACCTTGCGGATCTCATCGATCGTCAGCGTGTCAACCCAGGTGTTGCCCTTGTTGACCACGATCGAGAGGCCGTCGTATGCGATCGGGAGCTCGATGTACTCGACGTGCTTCTCGACCGCCTTTTCGTGCTCTTCCTTCTTGATCGGGCGCGAGGCGTCGGAGATGTCGATGTCGCCGACGCAGAACTTCTGGAAGCCGCCGCCCGTGCCCGACGTGCCCACGGTCACGTTCACATTCGGGGCCGCAGCCTTGAACTCCTCTGCCACGGCGGAGGTGATCGGCTCGACCGTGGACGACCCGTCGCACTTCACCGAGCCGGTCAGCCGCTCGTTGGGCCCCGCGAGGCTGAACGCCGCGACCGCGCTGATGGCGCCCACGACGACGAGCGAACGGGCCAGTTTCCAGGAGGAGTTCATGCCGACGATTCCTTTCGGTTGGTGAAGTCCAAGAGGGATTCAGATCGCGCCCGGCGGGTAGTAGACAAACCGATTGTTTGGATTGCGCTAAGACTGTGTTGGCACTTGGCAAGGCCGCCGACGGGCGACGCCGCCGTCGGAAGCGGTGATTCGGCCGCTTCCGCGGCAGTTTCCTCTTGACCGGCAACGACTTACAGCTACATTCGGGGCTCACCGGAGGAGAGTATTCCAATGCGTTCAGTATTTGTTCTTGCCGTCGGTTTCGTCGCCGCGCCGGGTTTTGCCTCGCTCATCAATGGCGACTTCGAGGCCGGGAACACCGGCTTCACCAGCCAGTACCAATACGTCACGGTCAGCGTTCCGCCGAACGAGGGCCAATACGGCGTCACGCATTCGTCGCTCGAATGGTCCAACTTCTGGAACACGGTGAACAACGATCACACGACCGGGTCGGGCCAGTTCCTCATCGTCGATACGGTCGCGGATCTCACGATGTGGTCCGAGACCGTCGATGTGGCGCCGAACACGGCGTACACCTTCGGCGCCTGGCTCGCCACCTGGACCCTCGGGTTCCAGCCCGCCCAGGTCGCTCTGGAGATCGACGGCCAGCTCATCACCACTTGGACCGGCCCCGCGCCGACGGCATGGACCCAGTACTCCGCCGCGTGGACCAGCGGGGCGGCTTCCACCGCGACCATCCGGCTCTATTCTCCCGTGCACATCCAGCCCGGCGGCGACATCGCCATCGACGATATCACGCTCACCGCGGTGCCCGCCCCCGGCGCGTTGGCCCTCGCGGTTTTCGCCCCGCTCGTGGGCCGCCGCCGCCGATAAATCGCGCGTCGGACCTCTGGCAAGTCACTCCGCCGCCGGCACAATCAGTTGGAACGTGCTCCCGCGCCCGACGGTGCTATCCACTTCGATCCGACCCCGGTGCAGGTTCGCGATGTGCTTGACGATCGCGAGACCCAGGCCCGTCCCGCCGGCCTCGCGGCTCCGTGCTTTATCCACCCGGTAGAACCGCTCGAAGACCCGCGACAAGTGCTGCGGCGGGATGCCCGGCCCGTTGTCCGCCACCGAAATGACGACCTCCGGACTTCCGTCTTCGCCGCGCGCGGACTCGGCGGATACACGAACCACGGATCCTTCCGGGCTGTACCGGATCGCGTTCGAAAGCAGATTCGAAATCGCCTGCTCGATGAGCGGGCCGTTGATCAGTGCGGCGGGGAGATCAGGCACCGAGACTTCAAGCTGGATCTGCCGGGCGATCGCCGCGGCCTCGTGCTGCATGCACGCCGCCTCGACGACGGGCCAGACCGGAGTCGGCTGGGTCTCCAGCGCCTCGCCGTCCTCCGGGTGCTCAAGCTTGGTCAGCATGAGCATGTCGTCGATGATCGCGCCCAAGCGTTCCGCATTGCGATGCACGACAGACAGGAACTCGCGCACCTGCGCTGGGTCTGAAGGTTCGGTCTCCAGCAGCGTCTCGACGTACCCCTTGATGTTCGTGATCGGCGTGCGGAGCTCGTGGGAGACGTTCGCGGCGAAATCGGTCCGCACCGACTCGAGGCGCCGGAGCTGGGTCACGTCGTCGAGCACGATCACGGTGCCGACGCGCTCCCCCTCGGCGTCGCGCAGCGGGCCGCTTGTCGCGTGCACCCGCCGCGGCCGAACGCCGATCAGGTCGAACTCGTCCGGCGCGCCGCGCACATCTTCCGTCGCCGCCGCGACAAAGGCGTTGAGGTCCGGTTGGCGCGCCACCTCCTGCAAAAGCCGCCCGCGCGCCGTGCGACCGGCCAGATCGAGCATGTCCTCCGCGGCACGGTTCAAACTCAAGATCCGATGCTGCAGATCGAGCGCGATCACGCCGCCGTCGATGGACTGCAGGATCGCCTGCTGCTCGTTGCGCTGGGTCCGCAGCTGCGCGATCTGGTCGCTCAGCCGGTCCGACACGTGATTCAACGACTCGGCCAGTGAGGCCAACTCCTCGTTCGACGGCGGGATGATGCGGTTTTCGAGCTCGCCCGAGGCTAGCCGTGCTGCCCCCTCGCTGATCCGCATGATGTCCCGCCGAAACTTGGATAGCCCCAGCACGGCCACGACCGCGACCACCCCGATTCCCGCCGCTCCAGCGATGAACAGCGATGGCAGCCGGTCGTCCCGCACGTCCCGCGGCAGGACCGCGAACACATACCACCACCAGCCGATCGAGACCGCGACCTGCACCGCGAGCAGTGCGAGCCCGAACTTCCAGACCAGTGATCGTTGTCGCCGGTGAGGCATGTCGCATCCCGATCCCCGCCGCGGGGGCGATCGAGAATACATCCTCAACCTTCCGTCGCTGGCCGGTCGTCGGAAACGCGATACCCCACGCCGCGGACCGTCTCGATCACCTCGCCATAAGACCCCAGGCGCTGCCGGAGCGCCGCGACGTGGACGTCGATCGCACGGCTCGAGAGCACGGTCCCATCGCCGCGGACGGCGCTGACGATCTGGTCCCGGGTCCGGACGAAGCCGGGCCGCACCGCGAGGAAATGGAGCAGGTTGTACTGCGTGAGCGTGAGGTCCAGCGCCTTGCCGTCCACGGTGACGATGTGCCGAGCGTGGTCGATCGCGATGGCACCCCCGGAAAGGGTGAGCGTCGAACCCGCCGCGACCTCGCGCCTGCGGAGCACCGCCTTCGCCCTCGCCACAAGCACGCGCGGGCTGAAGGGCTTGGTGACGTAGTCCTCCGCCCCCAGTTCAAGGCCCACGACAATGTCCGATTCTTCTCCCCGCGCCGAGACCATGAGAATCGGGATCGTTCCGGTCGCTGGATCGCGCTTGAGTTTGCGGCAGACATCGAGCCCATCTAAATCGGGCAGCATGATGTCCAGAACGATGAGATCGGGCTTCGCCTGCTCGACCATCTTCAAGGCTGCGCGCCCGGTGGTGGCGATCTGAGCTTGGAATCCCTCGCGCGTCAGGTGGAACTGAATAAGCGACGCGATATCCGGCTCGTCCTCTACAATCAGGACGTGCCGTCGGGTGGATGACAGATTCCGCGTCTGCGTGGGCGACAGAGCCGTCATGAGCGACAGTTTAATTCCTCTCATGCTCAAATTGGGGCCCTTGACAAAATCTTCAAGAAACGTCGCCTTGCACCCGTTTCCTGCACATCCCAGCCGTATCTGAACCGTGCCGATATGGTTTCAACCGTGCGCGACCCGTTCGTTGTCATCCTGAGTCCCTACGACCTCAGCCGCCAAACCTCCGCTGCGATGAGCGCGCTGTTGCTCGCCGACCAGGTCGTGACGTTCCTTCCACTCCCCGCCGGCGGGGCCGCCGCGTCCGATATCTCGGCGGCGTTCAATCATTCGCCGCGCTACGAACGATTCATGGATTCCTGGCGTTGGACGCGACCACTCTGGCGCGAGGCCAACATCGTCGCCGCGGCGCACGGCGACCTGGACCCGCTCGACGATATCCACGATGTGGCGATGACCGTGCAAGCCCGACCCGAGCTCGTGCCTCTTCTGCCTCTGCTCAATGAATCACTCTTCGCCGACGACGCGACCTATCTCGATACCGTTTCGCGCGACCTTCTTGGGGGGATGGACCCGGGGATCTACCTGCCGCTCAGCGCGGGCCTCGAGCGCTTCGCGTCGCGGGCCTCGCTCCCGCTCCTCCGCACACTCAACGGCGGCGCCGCCGACCGCGGCTGCCGGTCACTCACGCGCGTCGCGGCACGGATCGAAGTGCCGATATTGCTCGACGCATCGGGTGAGTTGATCCTCCATGCGCGCCGCGCGTTGCACAATCCGCTCAACGAGCTGCTCGCGGCGCTATCGCACGAATGCCACGTCATCCACGATGTGACGCACGGCGTCGACGATTCGCTGCCCCGAGCCGCCTCTGCGTACACAGCGGCATTCACCGAATCCGTAGGCGACTCGAGCCTCATCGACGACGAGGCCGGCCGCCGTGCGCGGCCCGCTCTGATTTCCCTGGCCGTCGGCGCCATGCCCTCCGACGCCACTCTCCGCTCCGCCGCCGCGGCGCTGGGCGCGACCGGAAAGCATGCGGCGCCGAAGCCCGGGGGCACAATCGTCGCGGCGCCGCCCGCGCTCGGACCTCTGGTCGTCCTCGACATCAAGGAGCTGCCATGGGACTTTGGTTCGCCGCCCGGGCCAGACGATCGCGGATCGCATCCCACACGCCGCCGGTAAACGCCGGGCGCTCGACCGCAATCAGTTCCTTGCGCATCGCGTCCGCCTCGTGCAGCGCCGCATAGAGCCGCGCCGCGTATGCCTCGGCATCACGCGGCATCCGCACGACAACCGAGGGCAGCGCCAACGACAGGCCTTCGCCGATCGCTAAAACCGCAATGCCGCCCTTCATCGCCCGCGCCCGCGCGGCAATCTGTTCCCATTCCGCACCGTCAAACAGCACCATCCTCGTTCGGGGCGAGTAGTGCATCGGCAACATCCCCGGACTCGGAAGCGCCTCATTGTTCATTTGTGCGGATCCGCCGGGTGAAACCGTGGCGCCGATCCGCTCCGCCGTGAGCACCCCCATCCGCAGCACCCGCGGCCGCTCGGCATCAGCGCCGACCAGCGACACAACCGTCGATTCGATCCCGCGCCGAGACGGCCCGCCATCGAGCACCATCACTTCTTCATCCGCGAACGCCGCGCGCACGTGCGCCGCAGTCGTCGGGCTGATGCGCCCCGACGGGTTCGCGCTCGGCCCGACAATCGGCCCACCGAACTCGCGGATCAACGCCAGCGCCACCGGATGATCCGGGCACCGCACGCCCACCGTTGCCCCCCCCGCTGTCACGACGTCGGGAACATCCGCCGCCTTCGGCAGGACCATCGTCAGCGGCCCAGGCCAGCAGCTCGCCGCAAGTTCACCTGCCTTCGCGGGCCACACCGACGCAACACGCTTCGCCATCGCAACATCGGCGACATGGACGATCAATGGGTTGTTCGACGGCCGTCCCTTGAGCGCGAAGACGCGCCGAACCGCATCCGCGTTCAGTGCGTCGGCCCCGAGTCCGTAGACCGTTTCCGTTGGAAACGCGACCACACCGCCGGCGCGAAGCCGCTCCGCCGCCGCCCGGATGTGCGCTTCGGTCGCGCCGTTCATGCCAGCACGATATCCGCGGAAACCCGCGGTCGGAAGCGAATAGGGAACAGATCAGCGCGTCCCGGTCTTGATCGCCTCGGGCGCATCGGGCACGTCGAAGACGATGGCGTTCCGCTCCAGCGCATCGCCCCGCGCCGCCGCGAGCTGCGAGAGCGCGATGTTGTATCCCGTGATCGCGAACATCTCCTCGAGTTCCGCCTGCGCGAGCTGCTCCTGGCGCTGGAACTTGAGGTTCAGGAAGTCGGGCGTCAGAGACTGGATCGTCCGCTCGAGCACCTGCAGCGTGCGGAGGTTCTCGACCGCCGCGAGCCGCGACGAGCGGAGCTGCTCGATGAGCTGGTACTGAGTCTGCACCTCGCGGAGCGCTTCCTTCACCTGGAGCACCACCTGCTGGACGGACGTGCGGTATCCGATCGTCGCCTGCATCCGCTCGAGCTGGGTCCGACGGTACGCCGCCTCCGCCGCGCGGTTCCCGATGGGTACTTCGTAATCGACGCGCGCCAGCATGTTGACGAACTGCCCCTCGGTGATGTCCTCGTACGCGTCCCCCACCCCACTCGCGAGCCCCTGGAAGCGGGACTGCAACGCCAGATTCAGCAGCGGCAGCCGCGCATTGTCCGCCACCGTCTGCCGGATCGACGCATCGTCGATGAGAAGCAGCGCCTGCTTGACCTCCGGCCGCTTGTCGATCGCCGCGGTGAGCGAATCGAGCAGGCTGTAGCTGATCGGCTGGTCGAGCGCTTCGTCGGCGGGCATCAGCATTGTCTCGTCGCCGACCGTGATTTCGGGATCATTGATGAGCGCCTTGAGCTCGTCCGACGACACCCGCAGCTCGTTCACCGCGCGGATCACCGCCGAGCGGCGACGTTCGACCGTCGCCACGGCGTCCGAAATCTCGGCCGGGCGAGCATCGAAGCCTTCGCGGGCCTTGACGATCTGCCGCGTTTCGATGCCGCGGTTGAGGTTCTGCTGTGCAATCTGCACGCTCGCCCTGGCGCGCACGAGCCGCCAGTACGCCTGCTCGGTCCGGTTCACGACGTCGATCACCGTCGCCTTGACCTGGTACACGCTCCGCCGCTCGGCGTTCTCGTTCAGGCGAACTTCCGCCAGCGCCACATCGGACCCGAAGCCGCGGAGCAGCGGCTGGTCCAGCCGCAGTTGCAGGAACGCGGCGTTCGATGGATCGGGATTGATGGCAACGCCGGGAGTCTTGTCGTCGTTGTACGTCTGGCCCTGCGAGATACTGAAGAGACCACCTGACGTCATCTGCTTCCGGATGCCGGTGGAGTACGCGACCGACTGGTTCACGCGCGCGGGGGTTCCGATCGGGATCCCGCCGATGACCGTCTGCGTCTGCGGCTGATCGATGCTGTCCCACTCGACGCCGCCGAAGAACACCCAGTCGAACGCCGCCTCGGCCTCGACGACCCGTGCCTGGTCGATCGCCGGCAGCAGCCGCGCCCCCTGCACATCGAGGTTCTGCTGGACCGCGCCGAGGATCGCGCGCCGGATCGAGATCGAGACCGTCCGCGTCTCCTGGCCCAGCAGGTCCGCGCCGATCGGCGGCGCGATCTTCGAGTACGCCACCGGCCCGCCCATCTCGTCGAGCTCTTTGATCCGCTCTGGAGGGAAACTCACCTCGCCGGTGGGCCGCGTCAGCTCCAGCCGGTCGGCCTTCGCCTCCGCCTGCCTCGTCTCCGCTCGCGCGGCGTCCACCACCGACTGACGAAGTGTGTCAGCCGAGGAGCGGGCCATCGGGTTTTCACACCCGCAGAAGAGCGCCAGACCCGCCAGGGCGACCACCACACCCGCCCTGATCGGGTACGATTCCAGTGTCCGGTGCATTCGGGCCGAAGTATGGCGTCGCCGCGTGCTCTGGTCAATGCGCCGAACCGCTCCCGTTCGCACAGCGGAGCGGTTCAACTCGTTGGATCACCATCCCCCACGCCGTCCTATTGGAGCAGCACAGATGAATCTCAGGCGTGTTACTCGAACCCTGATCGCACCCTTCGTAATTTTCTTCGCCGGGATCGCCGCCGCGAACGCCCGCGCCGAAGACCGCTGGGTTGTCCCCACGCGCGACGACGTCGCCCTCCGGTGCGGCAGTTCGTCCGTCGAGAACGTCGTCACCACGCTCAAACGCGACCAGGTGCTCCGCGCCGACATGGACAAGGACGGCTACGTCCGTGTCGCGTACCCCGCCGGCACGCTCGCCGTCGTCCCGATGGCCGAGGGCGATCTCAAGGGCGGCACCGTCACGCTGACGCGCCGCTCGCGCCTCAAGGCGTACTGCAAGACCGACCCCGTAATGGAGGAATGCTGGCGCGCCCTGATGGACGACTTCCTCACCCCCGGCACCACGCTCCGCCACGTCGGCCCGATCAACAACCGCGCCGGCGCTCAGGAGGGCTACGTCGTCGACGCCCCGGCCGGCGCGATGGGGTGGGTCCTCGCGGGCGACGTCCGCGCCGCGACTACCGATGAAGCCAAGCGCGCCGCCTCGGCGCCCGCGCAGCCTGCGGCCCAACCCCCAGCACAACCGCCCGCTTCGCAACCCCAGTCCACCCAGTCCGCCCCAACCACTAATCCAGAGACCTCGGCCGCAAGCGAACCCGCGACCGAAGCGCCCGGCGCGAATCAACCGTCCTCCACACACGAACAACCCGCGGCGAAGCCCGCCGCCGGTTCCGGAACCGGCGTCCACGAGGCGCAGCAGCCTGTCCGCTCCGGCGGCGCGCCCGCTCGCTCTTCCGAGCTGACCGTCGCGCAGAACGTCAAGCGCCTCGACAAGTCACTCGAAGCGCTCGACCGCGAACCGATCGAGTCCGCTGAGTTCGAGCCCCTTCTCGCGGAATACGAGAAGACCCGCCACAGCATCACTTCATCCGAAGACGAGTCCCGCTACGCCTCGCAGATCGACACGCGCATCGACCTCGTGCGGATGCGCATGGACCACCAGAAGATCACGCGCTCCATCAAGGAGCTCGAAGAGAAAGCCCGCAAGGGTCTCTCCGACATGGAGCTGCGCATCGCCAAGCTCACCAAGGGCCGCGAGTATCAGGCCGTCGGCCGCCTGACCGCGAGCGTCCTCTACGACGGCAAGCGTCTGCCCCTGCTCTATCGCCTGGTGTCGATCGACACCGAAGTCCCCCGGACGGTGGCGTACATCAACCCCAAGCCCGGTGAATCACTCGACTCAACCCTTGGCGCGATTGTCGGCGTCAACGGCGAGGGCGACCGCGACCCGGGCGCCCGCGTCCGCGTGATCACCCCGACGCAGCTCGACGTCCTGCAGGCCGCCGGCGCCGAGTAGTCGGGACCGCCGCGCGTCGAGAGCTGGTCTTTTTGTTGGGCGATTTCTTTTTCGCAACCGTTTTCGTGCGCGCCATCTTGGCGTTGCGCTTCGGCGGGTTCGGCTTTCCCGCGCTGAACAGCATCTTCACGTGCGGGATGCCCGCCTCCGTGAACTCCGGACCCGACGGCGCCCACCCGATGCTTCCGTAGAACGCCTCGACCCCGATCCGCGCGTGGCAGAACAGCTCGCGCAGCTTGAGCTCGCCGAAGGCGCGCCGCTCCAGCTCCACCACCAGCAGCTTGCCGATGCCCTCCCCCTGCCGCTGCGGGTCCACCGCCATCTGCATCAGCTTCCCGACGCCCTTCTTCGGATAGTGCGGCAGCAGACACACCGTCCCCACTACCCGAGGCCCCTTGGGATGCGACGCCACCGCCACAAAGTGCTCGAACTTCTCCTCCACGCCCGGGAAATCCTTGCGGAACGCCTCGATGCTGTACCCGATCGGGCGCAGCAAAACGCGTTGCCGCAGGTCGAGCTCCTGCGCATACAGCGGGTCATCGGCGTCGATGCGTTTGATGAGAATCATGCGTGAACGCGCATCCTACAAAAATCCCGGCATCCAGCCCGAAGGGCCGGTCGACAGCAGCCGGGGGTTGAACGAGGTCACAGCAGTGACCGCGCGAAACCCCCGGTGATCACGCGGCGCCCATCCGTACCCCGAAGGGGCACTCGTGCCTCGGCTGCGCCTTTCAACACGCACCCGAATCCTTCGTAACCGCACCCGGCGATCTCGCCTTCCCGCTCGCCTATGATGGTCCCCCATTCGCACTCCCAACGACCAGCCTCCGTTGAACGACCGAACGACTCAACCCGTCCTCGAATCGGAGCCCGCTCTCGACACGGCCGAGCCGGAGCCACCGAGTCCGGCGATCTCTCGCCCCGCCCCCCTCATCGCGGACACCCGCCCGGACTTGCCCGCGTGGATGGGTGTGCTCCGCCATCGCTTCTTCTTCTGGGTCTGGGTCGGGTCCAT